>NZ_JAHEBP010000069.1 GCF_024642165.1 Demequina sp. | reverse complement strand
TGCATTCGAGAGTGAATAGACATTCAGGAGTCGATGATGACCAGGCTGCCGGCGGCCGACGCCGACCACGGGATCCCCGCACACAAGCGTTGGCGCCTGGGCGCGATCCCGTGGCTCGACGAGGCGGAGCGCGCCCCGCGCACCCGCGTGATCGTCGACAACGACTTCATGGGCGACCCCGACGATCTGTTCCAGCTGGTCCACCATCTGCTGTCGCCCAGCGTCGAGATCCCCCTGATCGTCGCTTCGCACCTGCACGCGGGGGAGCCCTGGGACCCGTCCGAGAACCAGGCCGCCAACGCCGCGCTCGTGGCGCGCGACGTCATGGCCCGCATGGGAGTCGACGGCGAGGACCGCATCGTCGTGGGCGCGGAGCACGCGCTCGTCGACCCGGCCACGCCGCGGGACACGCCCGCCGCACGCGCCATCATCGCCGAGGCGCTCCGCGATGACCCACGTCCTCTCTACTACTGCGCCGGCGGCGGCCTCACCGACCTCGCGTCCGCGCTGCTGCTGGAGCCGGCGATCGCCCACAGGATGACGCTGGTGTGGATCGGCGGCTCCGAGCACGAGGGCCTGGGGCTGCTGGCGCCCGGCGTCCCGCCCGCCGAGTACAACCTCACCATCGACACCCCTTCCGCCCGCGCGGTGTTCGGCGACACGGCCATCCCGATCTGGCAGATCCCGCGGCCCACCTACCGGCAGGCGCTGGTGACCATGGCCGAGCTGCGGGTGGGAATCCGCCCGCTCGGCGCCGTGGGCGCCTACCTCTACGACGAGCTCGCGGTGGTGGGGACGATGCTGGCGCAGCACGGCATGAACGCGGGCGAGACGTACGTGCTGGGCGACCAGCCGCTGGTGCTCCTCACGGCGCTCCAGACGGCGTTCGAGCCGGACCCCGCATCGTCCGACTACGTCACCCGGCCTACTCCGCGCATCGACGCCGACGGGCTCTACGTCGACAACCCGGATGGGCGCCCGATGCGCGTCTACACGCAGGTCGACAACCGCCTCACGTTCGATGACATGCGCGCCAAGCTCGCCGAGCTGGCTGCGTGGCAGGCCGCGCCGTGAGCATCGTGATCGCCCTCGACGAGGGCACCACCAACGCGAAGGCGATCGCCATCGACCACGAGGGCACGGTGCTGGCCGGCGCGAGCCGCCCGGTGTCCATCCGCAACACCGCCCCCGGCTGGACCGAGCAGGACGCCGGCGAGATCTGGGAGGCGTCGCTCGCGGTCCTCGCCCAGGTCGCCGCCCAGGTGGACGCCGCCGACGTGATCGGGGTCGCCATCAGCAACCAGCGCGAGTCCGTGGTCGCGTGGGACCCGTCGACGGGTGCGCCCGCGGGCCCGGTCCTGAGCTGGCAGGACACGCGCACGGCGGAACGATGCGCCGGGCTCGCGGACCACCGCGCGCTCGTCGCCGCGCGCACGGGCCTGCCGCTCGACCCCATGTTCTCCGCGCCCAAGGCGGCCTGGCTGCTCGAGCACGCGCCCGCCGGCACCGTGGTCGGAACCGTCGACTCCTGGCTCGTGTGGAACCTCACCGGCGGCGCCTCGCTGGTCATGGAGGCGGGGAACGCCTCGCGGACCCTCCTCATGGACCTGGAGACGCTCGACTGGCACCCGGACCTGCTGGAGATCTTCGGCATCCCGCGTGACGCGCTCCCGCGGATCGTGGCCTCGACGGGCCCGTTCGGCGCGACGGCATGCACCGGACTTCCCGCCGGCCTCCCCATCCTCGCCGTCATGGCGGACTCGCACGCGGCCCTGCGCGGGCACGGCGGGGGAGAGCCGGGCATCGTCAAGGCGACCTACGGCACCGGCTCCTCGGTGATGCAGGGCACGGGTGCCGAGCTGCTGCGCCGCGACGGCGTCGCCACCACGCTGGCGTGGCTGGGCGAGGAGCCCGTCTACGCGCTCGAGGGCAACATCCGGTACTCCGGCGCCGCCCTGGATTGGGCCGCGCGGCTGCTCGGGCGGGACGATGCGCGGGCCTTGGGGGAGTTGGCGGCCACCGTCCCCGACGCGGACGGCGCCGTCCTGGTGCCTGCGTTCGGCGGGCTGGGCGCGCCCCACTGGGACCCCCAGGCCGTGGGAATCGTCACCGGCCTGGGCGCGGCCACCGGCCCCGCGCACATCGCACGCGCGGCCTTCGACGCGGTCGCACACCAGGTCGCCGACGTGGTCGAGGCCATGGGCCCCGCACCCGCCGCGCTGCGCGCGGACGGCGGCGCCACGGCATCGTCCCTGCTCATGCAGGTCCAGGCCGATGCGCTGGGTTGCCCCGTGGTGGTCGTCGGCGAGGCGGACGTGGCCCTGAGAGGGGTCGCGAGCGTCGCGTTCGAGGCGGTCGGAACCATGCTTCCCACCGCGCCCGCATCGTCCACGTTCGAACCCGCGGCGTCGCCTGATAAGCGCGCCGTCGACCGCGCGCGGTGGCGCGCGGCCCTGGACAGATCCACGGGATGACTGGCCATCGACGGCCAGTTGTGCCTACAATAGTGAAACAAGAATCGAAGGTGAATGAATATGTCTGAACTGCCCCGCTTCGGTGCCGGACTCTGGCACTTCGCAAGCTACCTCGACCGCTACGCCACCGATGGCTATGCGCCCGAGGTGAGCACGCTCGAGCAGATCGCGCGTGCCGGCGAGGTCGGCGACCTGTCCGTGGTCGACGTGCCCTACCCCTTCACGGAGGGCGTGACGGTGGTCGAGGTCAAGGAGGCCCTGTCCGACGCCGGGCTCGAGGCCATCGGCGTGACCCCCGAGATTTACATGCGCAAGTACGGCAAGGGTGCCTTCACCAACCCCGACCCTGCCGTGCGTGCCGAGGCGATCGCCTTCCTCAACGAGGCGGCGGACGTGGTGCGTGCGCTGGGTGCCAGCTACCTCAAGGTGTGGCCCGGCCAGGACGGCTGGGACTATCCGTTCCAGGTGAACCACCACGACCAGTGGGAGCTGGCGGTCCAGGGCATGCGCGAGGTGGCCCTGGCCAATTCCGACCTCAAGATCGTGATCGAGTACAAGCCGCGCGAGCCCCGCAACAAGATGTTCTGGGACTCGGCCGCCAAGACCGCGCTGGGCATCAAGGCCATGGGCGTGGACAACGTGGGCGTGCTGCTCGACTTCGGCCACGCGCTCTACGGCGGCGAGTCGCCCGCCGCGGCCGCCCAGCTGCTCATCGACCACGGCCTGCTCTGGGGCATGGACGTGAACGACAACCTGCGCGGCTGGGACGACGACATGGTGGTGGGCACCGTCCACCCGGTCGAGGTCTTCGAGTTCTTCTACACGCTGAAGATCAACAACTGGGAGGGCGTCTGGCAGCTCGACCAGTTCCCCTTCCGCGAGGACACGGTCGAGGCCGCCAAGCTGTCGATCCGGTTCCTCAAGGGCCTGCACCGGGCCCTCGACGAGCTCGACATGGACGCGCTGCGCGAGGCGCAGGCGCGTCAGGATGCGCTCGGTGCCCAGAAGCTGGTCCAAGACGTGCTGTTCGCCTGCCTGAGGAGTGAGTGAGATGACTGTAGAAGAAGATCTGGTCCCCGAGGTCCACGCCGAGGACGTCCCCCAAGAGACGTTCGCCGTGATCGGGCGGGTGCCCGCGGGCGCCACCCGGGAGGAGGCGATCGACCACCTGCGCGCCGCCGCGCGCGCGGTGCGCGGTCGCGACATCCAGATGGTGCGCGCCGCCGGCCTGGGTCACATCGGCGGCGAGTTCTCCGTCATCGACATCCTGGTCACCCTGTACCTGGACTCGCTCAACATGGGTCCCGAACTGCTGGGCGACCCCGATCGTGACCGGTTCATCCTGTCGAAGGGCCACGCCGCGGCCGCGCTGTACACGACCCTGGCCGCCGCGGGCTTCATCGACCCGGACGACCTCAGCACCTTCATGCAGCCGCTCTCGAAGCTCAACGGCCACCCCGCGCGCACCAAGATCGCCGCCGTCGAGGCGAGTACCGGCCCGCTGGGCCACGGGCTCCCCATCGCCGTGGGCACCGCGATCGCGGGCAAGCTCGACGGCTCCGGCCGCCGCACCTTCGTGGTGACGGGCGACGGCGAGATGCAGGAGGGCTCGAACTGGGAGGCGCTCATGACCGCGGGCAACCACGGCCTCGCCAACCTGTGCGTGATCGTCGACCGCAACCGCCTTCAGCAGGGAGCGCGCGTCGAGGACACCAACGACCTCGAGCCGCTGCCGGACAAGCTGCGCGCCTTCGGCATGGAGGTCGTGGAGCTGAACGGCCACGACCACGGCGCCCTGCGCGACGCCTTCGCCAACGTGCCCGCGGCCTCGGGCAAGCCCACCGCGATCGTGGCTCACACGATGAAGGGCCACCCGATTTCGTTCATGTCCGACAACGTCGCCTGGCACCACAAGGTGCCCTCGCCCGAGCAGGTCGAGGCGGCCCTCATCGAGCTGGAGCAGTCATGACCACCACCGCCACCCCCGCCCTCCACGACTGCCGCGACGCCTGGGTCGACGCCCTGGTCGAGCTGGGCCGAGAGGACCCGCGCATCGTCGCCGTGGTCAACGACTCGGTGGGCTCATCCAAGCTGGGTCCGTTCCAGCAGGAGTTCCCGGAGCGCCTGATCAACGTGGGCATCGCCGAGCAGGACATGGTGGGCGTGGGCGCCGGCCTCGCCAACGGCGGGAAGATCCCGTTCGTGTCCGCCGCCGCCTGCTTCCTCACCGCGAGGGCGATGGAGCAGATCAAGGTGGACGCCGCGTACTCCGAGCACCACATGGTGCTGGTGGGGCAGAGCCCCGGCATGGCCTACGGAGAGCTGGGCCCCACCCATCACTCCATCGAGGACCTCGCGTGGCTGCGCACCATCCCCAACCTCACCGTGGTGGTGCCGTCCGACCCGGAGGAGACGCGCCAGGCGGTCCGCTGGGCCGCGCAGCACGACGGCCCCGTGTTCCTGCGTGTGTCCCGCATGGGCGTCCCCGACGTCAACCCCGCCGGATACCGGTTCGTGCCCGGCAAGGCCGTCACGCTCCGCGAGGGCGGAGACGTCACGCTGATCGCCACCGGCACGGTGGTGTCCCGCACGCTCGCGGCCGCCGACGCCCTCGCCGAGCAGGGGATCGACGCCCGCGTGCTGTCGATGCCCACCATCTCGCCGCTCGATAACGACGCGGTGATCGCCGCCGCGCGGGAGACCGCGGGCATCGTCACCGTCGAGGAGGCGCTCACCAGCGGCCTGGGCGGCGCCGTCGCCGAGGTGGTGGTGCGCCACGCCCCCGCGCCGATGCGGTTCGTGGGTGTGACCGGGTTCGCCCCCACCGGCGACATCGGCTGGCTGCTCGACCACTTCGGCATCAGCCCCGAGGGCATCGCCGCCGCCGCGACGGAGATCGTCTCGGCCTGAGCCGACGGTGGGGGTGGGCGCCGCGCCCGCCCCCACCGCGGTTGCTCGGCATCCGTCGGCGGTCGCATAAACTGTCGCCACCGAATCGGACCGGGGAGGCTCACGTGCGCGTAGGGGATACGGGCGGCGGCCGGCGCTACGCCGGTGCCGACGAGCACACCCGGCTCATGGTCCGCATCGCCCGGATGTATCACGAGCAGGGCCTGCGGCAGGCGGACATCGCCGCGGAGCTGCACGTGTCCCAGCCCCGGGTCTCCCGGCTGCTCAAGCGCGCGGTCGAGGCCGGCATCGTGCGCACCACGGTGTCCGAGCCCTCCGGCGTCTTCACCGAGCTGGAGCGCCGCCTCGAGCAGCGCTACGGACTTGCCGAGGCCGTGGTGGTGGACCCGGGATTCGACGCGGACGAGCTGCGCGCGCTCGGCAGCGCCGCCGCGACCTATCTCGAGACCACGCTCATCGGCGGGGACCGCATCGGCATCTCCTCGTGGAGCGCCTCGCTGCTCGCCGCGGTCGACGCGCTGCGGCCCTCGCCCACGCGGGTGGCGGAGGCCGTGGTTCAGCTCGTGGGCGGGGTGGGCGAGAGCCGGGTGCAGGTGGATGCGACCCGGCTCCTCACCCGGCTGGCCGCCGCCACCGGGGCGGAGCCCGTCTTCCTGCCGGCGCCAGGCGTGCTCGGCTCGGCCGCGGCGCGGGACTCGCTGATGGCGGACGCCTCCGTGCTGACCGTCGCGTCGCATTGGCCGCAGCTCACGATGGCGCTGGTGGGCATCGGCACCACGGAGCCGTCGCCGCTGCTGCGGAGCTCCGGCAACGCGATCGCCGAGGCGGACCAGCAAGAGCTACGTGAGCAGGGCGCGGTGGGCGACGTGTGCCTGCGGTACTTCGACGCGGACGGCGAGCCGGTGCGCACCGAGTTCGATGATCGCGTCATCGGCATCGTTCCCGACGCGCTGCGCGCGATCCCGCGCCGCATCGCGGTGGCGGGCGGTATGCGCAAGGCGCCTGCGATCCGGGGAGCGCTGCTGGGCGGCTGGGTGAACGTTCTCATCACGGACGTCGCCACCGCGCGGGCGCTGGTCGACGACTCTGAGGGCTGACCCTCGCCGTCGCACGGAACAGCGGCGATCGTCAGGTACCTTAGGCGCAGAGCCGGAGCGTTTCCGGCCGCACATGAAAAAGGAACTGCAGTGGACTTCTTCACCAACTTCTTCGAGATCCTGCTCTGGACGATCTACATCGCGATCTGGATCTCGTTCGTCTTCCTGGTCATCCGGTTCATCTTCGACATCTTCCGGGACCCCGAGCTCAGCGGTGCGGGCAAGTTCGGTTGGACCCTCCTGTTGGTGATCTTCCCGGTCATCGGCGCCCTGATCTACATCTTCTCCCGCGGCCAGGGCATGGCCAAGCGCGACATGGAGATGGCCTCGGCGGCCCGCGCGGCGCAGGTCGAGTACACGCAGGGCCTCATGGCGGAGGCCGGCCCCGCCGGCGAGATCGCGGCTGCCAAGAACCTGCTCGACTCGGGCGCCATCTCGCAGGCCGAGTTCGACAAGCTCAAGGCGAAGGCGCTCGCCTGACGCGAGGTTCTGCCCAGCACGTCACGGCGGCCTGACCCTTCGGGGTCAGGCCGCCGTCTCGTTTCCCTCGGCGTCGAGCGCGACGCGCGTGAAGTGATCGCCGTCGATGGCGACGATGGTGACGGCCGCGGAGCGGTCGGCCGGCAGCAGCCGCACGGTGACCGTCCCCGTCGCGTCGGTGAGCGCCGACACCACCCGCCTGTCGACGCGCGCCATCGCCTCGCCGGACGCGAGCCCGGCGCCGCGATCGTCCAGCAGGGAGACGTCGACCCCGCGCGATCGCGCGGCCGCGACCGCGTCCAGGACCGAGGGTGTCGCGAGCCCGCGGCCCCTCACGCCGTCGCGCAGCCGCCCCTCCGCCTCGCGCATCTCGGCGCGCTCCGCGTCCGTGAGCGGCCTGTCCTGCGCGACGCGCCCCAGCAGTGGAACGGAGGCCGACGCGACCTCCGCGGCCCGCTGCAGGCGCACCTGCCGGCTGGCCTCGGCGGCCGCGGCCGCCGCCGCGGCGTCGACGGAACGCTCCGCGAGCTCGTTGATGCGGCGTGCGGTGCGGCGCATGTTGATGACCAGCAGGGACGCGACGATGAGCAGGCCGATCTGGGTGTCGACCATCGACAGGCCGGCGAGCGCGGAGCGGCCCGTGCTGGCGGTCCAGGCCATGGTGATCGCCGTCATCGCACCCATCGCCGCCCACGCGAGTCCCGCGCGACCGCGCAGCACCAGGAACCACAGCAGCCACGTGTTGGAGCCCAGGTGCCAGGAGGCGCGGCCGGTGGGACCGTCCGTGGGCAGGCACCACGAGATCAACGCCGTGGAGATGACCACGGCGGCGACCACGGCGAGGGAGTCGCGCAGCGGGAACGGATCCGGGTGGGGACGGATCAGGAGCACGCCCGCCATGCTGACGATCACGACGGCGACGTATGCGGGCCACGCGACCCGCAGGGTGTCGATGGTGGCGAGGGTGAAGACCACGTTGGTCACGATGAAGACGCCGAGGATGAGGCTGGCGCCCTCCGATTCAAGCGCGAGCAGCCGGCTGACGTCGACGCTGCGTGAGCCGCCCTCCCGCCCCTGCCGGCTCACGCTCGGCTCCACGTCAGGGTGACGGCGGTGCCGCGGCCGGGCGTCGACACCAGCGTCGCCTCGCCGCCGGGAACGGCGCGCATGCGCTCCAGGATGCTCACGCGGATCCCGAGCCGCCGCTGCGACACCTGGCGCGCCACGAATCCCGGCCCGCGGTCCGCGATCACCACGCGGGCCGCCGCATCGTCCACGTCGAGCTCGACGCCCAAGCCCTCGGCGCCCGCGTGCCGCACGGCGTTCCGCATCGCCTCGGCGGTGGCCTCGGCGAACGCCGCGACCACCGGCGCCGGTACGGGGCTGTCGCCATCCACGGAGAATCGCACCGGCGCGATCGGGTCGATCTCCGCAGCCGTCGAGCGGATCACGGCCGCGAACTCGTCCGGCCCGTAGGTCCTCGACTCGGGGTCCTCGCCGGCCAGCGCCGCGACCCTCCCGAGCGCCCGGGTCGCCTGATCCGCCAGCGCCGCCGGCGGGGACTCGCGCGAGGCCGAGAGCAGGACCGTCAGGACGTCGTCGTGGACGATGGCGTTGATGCGCGCCTGCTCTGCCTCGCGGGTGCGGCGGCTCGCCTCGAGCGCCGCCTGGTTGCGCGCGTGCGCCGCCGCGGCGTCCTGACGATCGCCGGCCGCGATCATCGCGATGGCGACCCCGCACACGATGAGTCCGAAGATGATGGCGCCGAGCCCGTCGAGCACCGCCGCCAGCGTCGCGTCGTTCCTCACCTGGACCTGGGTCAGCGCCACGATGGGCCCCTGGATGAGCGGGTAGACCCACCCGATGATGCGCGGCCAGGCGATGGCGGCCGCCGTGGCGTGGACGGCGTTGATGCCCTGGATCCACGGCGTCGCATCGTCCGCCAGGACCGGGTCGATCATGACGAACGGCCACAGCAGCTCGATCGCCAGGAACGTGATCGCCGTGCCGCCCACGAGCCCCAGGAGGATGCGCATCGGCAGCAGCCTCGCGAGCACCGTGAAGAGCGCGGGGATCACCACGCCCACCACGATGGTGACGATCCCGAAGGGGGAGCGGAGCTGGTCGATCTGCGCGAGGAAGCCGCTGGGGCCCGTCGCGAGCAGGGCTCCGAACACGATGGCGCCCACCCCGAGGGCGAGGATGAGGGTGCGTTGGATTCGTTCGCGCGCGGGGCGTTCCGCGTCCGTCACTGGGGCCCCTCGAGCAGCCCGTCCTCCAGCGCGCGTTTGTAGAGGTCTACGCGGGACTGCGCCGGCCTGCCGGCGTCCGCGTACTTGCGGCGGATCCGGCTCACGTAGTCCGCGACGGTCTCGCGTGAGACACCCAGGTGGCGTGCCACCGAGTAGGCGGTGAGGCCCGAGGCGTACAGCGACAGGATCTCGCGCTCGCGGGCGCTGAGCCGGGCATCGGCGAGGGCGTCGTCGGAGTCGATGGCGGCCGCCCAGTCGGTGCCGAACACCTCCTGCCCCGCGGCCGCCGTGCGGATCGCATCGAGCAGCACGTCCGGCTCGGACGACTTCCGGATCAGGCCGAGCGCTCCCGACCGCGCCGCCGCCTGGATCAGGCGTCGATCCTCGCCGCCGGTGTAGATGAGCACATGGGAGCCGAGTGCGTGCACCGCGGCGATGTTCGACTCCGGCGTCGAGCCGTCGGCGAGCCTGAGGTCGAGCACCACCAGGTCGAGCTCGCGGCCCAGCGCGGGCAGCGCGTCCACCGTCTCCACCAGTCCTGCCAGGTCCAGGTCGGGAGCACCCTCGACCAGATCCCGGAACCCCAGCGAGATCAGTGCGTGATCCTCGACGAGCGCGATGACCCAGCGCTCCGGTGCGGATGTCATGGTGGTGCCCCCTTCCTGCGAAGTCAACCGTACTCGATTCGCGGATGACGTCCCTGGGAAACCGACCGCCAGGGCCTTGCCCCCAGAAGTGGGGGCTTGTCCGGCCCCGGCACCGGTGGGAGGTTCGAGTCGAGGTACACGCGGGTGGTGGAGAGAGGTACGAGTGGTGGGTTGGTCGACTGAGTCTCTGGCTCTGATCGTCACGGGGGGAATGCTTGCGCTCGTCGTCATCGCCTCTCTCCACCCTCGCGTGGCCCTGACCGTCGGCTCGAGGATCGTCTTCCTCGCCGGCGCCGTGGTGTTCGTCGCCTACGCCTTCCTCGCGGAGTCCGTGGTCGACATCGACGTGCCGGCTGTCGTGCTTGCGCTGCCCCTGGTTCCGCTGGGGATCGCCGCGGTGATGGTGCGCGACTCGATCACCGATGCGCGCGCGAACTCCGGCCCCTCGCGGCCAGGATTCGGCACCATGCCTGCGGCAACGGAAGCGTCCGAGCGGGCGGGCACGCCCACGCCTTTCGGCGCGGATGGCGCCGGAGTAGAGCGGCTGCTCGCCGCGAGCCCGTACGCGACCCCGACCGAGCTGTCGGAGCTCGCGTATGCGCACCCCGAGCTGCGTCCCGCGATCGCCTCCAACCCGTCCTCGCCGGCGAGCCTGCTGCAGTGGCTCACGGAGCAGGGCGAACCGGCCGTGCTCGCGGCCATCTCCGCGCGAGGAGCCGTGCTGCGCTGAGTAGTGGACAGCTGAGCCGTGCTGCGCTGAGCCGGCCGGGATGTGCGGCTAGGGTGACGCCCATGCGCCGCCTCCTGCTGATCTCGCTCCCGGTCGCCGTGGTGCTCGCGCTCGCGGGATGTTCGCAGGGCGAG
>NZ_JAHEBP010000004.1:30274-41507 GCF_024642165.1 Demequina sp. | reverse complement strand
CTACCCGTGCCCCGAAAGGGGGACGGAGCGTCCCGCGAGGGGCACATGCCGCCTTAGCTCAGTCGGTAGAGCGATTCACTCGTAATGAATAGGTCATCGGTTCGATTCCGATAGGCGGCTCGTCGTCGAAGGCCCGGTACCCGGTAAGGGTGCTGGGCCTTCTGCCTCTCCCGCGCCGGGCGGATGCGCCGCAGCGGGACATGGGTGCGGGAAGCGGGGTCGATTTCGACCGCCATGTCCCGCCAGGACGATGCGGTCGAGAGGCCCGTAGGAATGGTCGCATGAACGGTTCGGGACGGGGGATAGGGTCAACGCATGGGTGACCTTGCGCCGAACCCGGCGACGCGCTGGGAGCGGCTCGACACGGGAGCCGTGGCGGATCTGCTCGCTCGAGCATCCGTCCGCTGGTGGCTCGCAGGCGGGACGGCCTTCGACCAATGGATGGGCGCGCCGCTGCGTGAGCGGACCAAGTCGACCGTGAGCACCACGGTGGCGTCGATCGGGCAGCTCGTCGCGGCGCTGCCGGCGGGAGTGACCGCGTGGGTGAGGGACGGCGAGCAGCTGATCGCCTGGGCGGACCTTCCCGATGACGCGGACTACCTCGCGGTCCGCCTCTTCGATGTCGAGAGGGGCGCGTGGGTGCTTCAGGTCAATGTCGAGGACGCCACCGAGGACCGCTGGGTCTATCGCCGCGACGCGCGCCTGCAGCTCCCCTGGGACCGCGCCGTGCTGGACGTCGGCGGCCTGCCGACCGGAGCCCCCGAGGTGCAGCTGGTCTGGAAGGCGCTGCGACCCAAGCCCGAGGACGAGGCGGACAAGGACATCGTGCTGCCAGCCCTCTCAGAGGAGGCGCGGGCCTGGTGGGAGCGTGCGATCCTCTCGATCCACCCGCATTCGACCTGGTCGATTCATGTGCGAAGCCCGCTCGCGCCGGCCAAGGCTAGTTGGAATCGCTCCACTCGCCGGCCAGGAACCTAGGTTCAGCCACCGCCTCGAGCACCACGGATCGGAACCAGCGCTGGACGGATGTGAGGCTTGCTTCGCGTCGCGTCCACAGCGAGACGGGTGTGCTCTGCCCTGACCAGGGGAGATCGGCGATCCGCAGGCCGGGGAACCAGCCGCAGAACACCTCCGCGACGTGGCGGGGAAGCAGGACCACGAGATCCGTCGCCTCGAGCACCGCGGGAACGGTGGCGTACTCCTCCACCGTGAGGGCGACCTGGGGCATGAGCCCATGCTCGAGCAGCGCCTGGACGGGAAAGACGTGGCCGCCTCGTGACGACACCCGGACGAACCCGCGACCGGCGAACATCTCCGGCCCGGTGGGAGGCAGCGGGTGCGCCCCTGACGAGAGCGCCACGTACTCCACCGAGCGCACGGGCGTGCGCCACAGGCGCGACGCATCCATGGACGACACGGTGATCGCCACATCGATGGCTCCTCGAATCAGTTCCTCGTCCACCTGGTCGGCGTCGAGCCGTCGCACCACAACGTGCGGGGTGGAGCGCTCGCTC
Source organism: Demequina sp. (assembly GCF_024642165.1). Taxonomy (GTDB): domain Bacteria; phylum Actinomycetota; class Actinomycetes; order Actinomycetales; family Demequinaceae; genus Demequina. The sequence goes on along the minus strand of NZ_JAHEBP010000004.1, from coordinate 39,993 downwards.
GCAAGCGCGGCCATGACCGCGGGGAGGAAGGTCTGCTCGCCGATCGAGGTGAGCCCGAGGGTGAGCTCGCCGGTGAAGCTCATCGGGTCGAAGTCGACCGCGTCGCTCACTGTCGACTCGATCTGGGCGAGTGCTTGGTGCAGCGGTCCGAACAGCCGCGTCGCCTGCGCAGTGGGCACCATCACGTGGCCTTCGCGGCGGAACAGATCGTCGCCGAACCTCTCACGGAGCCGGGCCAGCGTGTAACTGACCGTCGGCTGGGTCACGTGCAGAACATCTGCGGTCGCGGTCAGGCTGCGCAATTCGTAGAGCACCACGAACGTCCGCAGCTGGTTCAGATCCGGCAAGGACATCTATCGATCCAATCTATGCGTGGCCTGAACTCTATCTATTGGACCACGGAATCGACTCCGTCTATCGTCAGGACTTAAGGTCGCCGGGCGAAAGGCGCGGACCTCTCGGGACCACCGCCGCACCGTGGCCAGCACCATCGCACTGTGACAAGGACGACACACGTTGATCATCGACATCCACGGCCACTACACGACCGCACCGCCTCAACTCGGCGCGTGGCGCGACCTGCAGATCGATTACACGCGGGGCCAGGCTTCGGCCCCCGATCCCGCGACGCTGCACATCAGCGACGATGACATCCGCGACACCATCGAGGCGAACCAGCTGAGGCTCATGGACGACCGTGGCAGCGACATCACGGTCTTCAGCCCGCGCGCGTCGTTCATGGCGCACCACATCGGTGACCTCGCGGTGAGTCAGACCTGGGCGCGCATCTGCAATGACCTGTGCGCGCGGGTCAGCGAACTCTTCCCCGACCGGTTCCTCATGGGCGCCATGCTGCCGCAGTCCCCGGGAGAGGACCCCACGACAGCCGTGGCCGAACTCACCAGGGCCGTGGAGGAGCTGGGTGCCGTCACCGTCAACCTCAATCCTGACCCGTCCGGCGGCCTGTGGACGGCGCCCGCCCTGACCGACCGCGCGTGGTACCCGATCTACGAGAAGCTGGTCGAGTACCAGATCCCCGCGATGATCCACGTGAGCACGTCCTGCAAGCCGGTGTTCCACACCACCGGCGACCACTATCTGAACGCCGACACCACGGCGTTCATGCAGCTTCTCAAGGGCGACCTGTTCCGCGACTTCCCCGACCTCAAGTTTGTGATTCCCCATGGTGGCGGCGCCGTCCCGTACCACTGGGGCCGGTTCCGCGGGCTCGCGATGGCGCTTGGCAAGCCCGAGCTCGAGGAGCACCTGCTGGGCAACGTGTTCTTCGACACGTGCGTCTACCACCAGCCCGGCATCGACCTGCTGACCACCGTGGTGCCGGCACAGAACATCCTGTTCGCGAGCGAGATGATCGGCGCCGTCCGCGACATCGACCCTCGCACGGGCCACTACTTCGATGACACCAAGCGCTACGTCGACGCGACGTCGCACCTGACCGATGATGAGCGTGCGGACGTGTTCGAAGGCAATGCCCGCCGCGTCTACCCGCGGCTCGACCGCGCGCTCGCCGCCCGCGGACTGTGAGAGGAACGCCATGCGACTGAACAATCTGGGCATCGTTCGCACGAACATCGAGTTCCCCGACCCCGAGGACGTCGCGCGGCTGTCGCAGTTCGGCGTCGCGACCATCCACGAGGCCATGGGCCGCGTGGGGCTGATGCGCCCCTATATCCGCCCTGCATACACCGGTGCCAAGCTGTGCGGCCCGGCCGTGACCGTGCTGCTCCAGCCCGGGGACAACTGGATGTTCCACGTCGCCGCCGAGCAGGTCCGCGAGGGCTCCGTAGTGATCGCGGGGTGCACCACGGAGAGCGAGGACGGCTTCTTCGGTGAGCTGCTCGCCACGTCGCTCGCCGCCCGCGGGTGCACGGGGCTTGTCATCGACGGCGGCGTCCGAGACGTCGCGGATCTTGAGCGGATGGACTTTCCCGTCTTCTCCCGCGCGATCAACGCGAAGGGCACCGTGAAGGCGACGCTCGGATCGGTGAACGTCCCCGTGGTGGTCGCCAACGCGCTGGTGAACCCCGGTGACGTCGTGGTCGCCGATGTGGACGGGGTGGTGGTGGTGCCGCGCGAGCTCGTCGGCGCGGTGGCGGATACCAGCCGGCAGCGCGAGGACAACGAGGAGGCCAAGCGGCAGAAGTTCCGCGCCGGCGTGCTGGGCCTCGACCTGTACGGCATGCGTGAGCCGCTCGCGGCGGCCGGTCTCGAGTACGTGGAGGACTGAGCATGGCGCACGGCGACACCAGCGGCGGCTTCGAGAAGACCCCCGGTTGGCTCGACTGGTACGACGGCGCGAGCACGCCCACGTTTCGGGTGCCGGCCGGCGCCGTCGACGCGCACTGCCACGTGTTCGGCCCGGGCGAGCAGTTCCCGTTCGCGCCCGAGCGCAAGTACACGCCCTGCGATGCCTCGGCAGACCAGCTCTTCGCCCTCCGTGACCGTCTCGGCTTCGACCGCAATGTGGTGGTCCAGGCGACGTGCCATGGCGCCGACAACCGGGCGCTCGTCGATGTGCTCCGGCGCAGCGCGGGCCGCGCACGCGGAGTCGCGACGGTGCGCCGCGACGTCACCGCCGAACAGCTGGCCGAGCTTCACGAGGCCGGCGTGCGCGGGGTGCGGTTCAACTTCGTCAAGCGCCTGGTGGACCGCGTGCCCACGGATTCGCTCGACCAGATCGTCGAGATGATCGCGCCGCTCGGATGGCACGTCGTCATCTACTTCGAGGCGGAGGACCTGCCCGACCTCTACGACTTCTTCTCGCGCATCCCCACCGACGTCGTGGTCGACCACATGGGCCGGCCCGACGTGACGAAGGACCCGGACGGGCCCGAGTTCGGACTGTTCCTGCGCTTCATGCGAGAGAACCCCAACGTGTGGACCAAGGTGTCCTGCCCCGAGCGTCTCAGCGTCACCGGTCCGCGGGCGCTTGATGGCGAGCAGCACGCATACACGGATGTGGTGCCGTTCGCGCGTCGCGTGGTCGAGGAGTTCCCCGACCGCGTGCTGTGGGGAACCGATTGGCCTCACCCCAACCTCAAGGACCACATGCCCGACGACGGGCTGCTGGTCGACTATGTCCCCCAGATCGCCACCACCGCGGCGCTGCAGCAGAAGCTGCTCGTCGACAATCCGCGGCGCCTCTACTGGCCAGAAGGAGAATGACGTGACACTCGACAAGCCGTACCAGGACATCCCCGGCACCATCATCTTCGACGCGGAGCAGGCCCGGAAGGGCTATCACCTCAACCAGTTCTGCATGTCGCTGATGAAGCCGGAGAACCGCGAGCGCTTCCTCGCCGACCGTGAGGCGTACCTCGACGAGTGGCCGCTCAACGAGGCTCAGCGCACGGGAGTGCTCGACGTCGACCTCAACGCGTGCATGGCCGAGGGTGGCAACATCTACTTCCTGGCGAAGCTGGGTGCCACGCACGGCCTCAGCTTTCAGCAGATGGCCGGGTCGATGACGGGCATGTCCGAGGCCGCATACCGCGACATGATGGTCGGCGGCGGACGCCGGCCGGAGGGCGTGCGCCTGAAGGACCTCGACGGGTGGGCGCCGCCCGGCACCGAGAAGTCCGAGACGATGCGCGAGGACGCACCCGCCACGTACACCTCCGCGCTGTTCACGTCGCACGTGCCGGCGATCGGCGCCGCGATGGACCTGGGCAAGACCGAGGAGCCGTATTGGAAGAAGGTCTTCGACGGCTACCAGTGGACGCGTCAGTGGGCCAAGGAGAACACCCCCGACGTCATCATCCTCATCTACAACGACCACGCCACGGCGTTCGACTCCAGCATCGTCCCCACGTTCGTGCTCGGGACGGGGCCGTACTATCCGGTCGCCGACGAGGGGTACGGGCCGCGCCCCGTGCCGGACGTGTACGGCTACCCGGAGCTCGCCGCCCATATCGCGCAGTCGGTGATCCAGGACGACTTCGACCTCACGCTCGTCAACGAGATGGTGGTCGATCACGGTCTCACGGTGCCGCTGTCACTGGTGTTCGGCGACGTCGACGAGTGGCCATGCAGGGTCATCCCGCTCCCCGTCAACGTGGTGCAGTACCCGGTTCCCTCCGGCCGTCGCTGCTACGAATTGGGCAAGGCGATCCGGCGTGCCCTCGACAAGTGGGACGGCGAGCCGCTCAACGTGCAGATCTGGGGCACCGGCGGCATGAGCCACCAGCTCCAGGGCCCGCGCGCGGGACTCATCAACAAGGAATGGGACAACGCCTTCCTCGACCACCTCATCGCGGATCCGCTCGGGCTCACGGAGTGGCCCCACATGGAGTACGTCGACGAGGCGGGCTCCGAGGGCATCGAGCTCGTCGACTGGCTGATCGCTCGCGGTGCCATGGATGACCAGTTCGGCGGCGGTGCGCCTGAGGTCAACCACCGGTTCTACCATGTGCCGGCATCGAACACCGCCGTCGGTCACCTGGTGATGTCCAACCCCGTCCGGCCGTCCACCGGCGAAACGGCACATGACCAGGTGGATTCCGCCGCGGAGGTTCGGGTCGGCTCCCCGGCCTGAGAGCCTGAACCTGAGCCGTGCCTTGGGATCCCCAACGCGGACCCCACGGAGAGACCCTGTGAGCGAGGAGCCACACGCATGAGCACTGACCCGATCCGAATCGCCGTCGTGGGCGCCGCCGGAGCGTTCGGCATGAAGCATCTCGACGGCCTGGCGAACATCCCCGATGTCGAGGTGACCGTCGTCAGCGGCACGCGACCCGAACCCACGCAGGCCGTGGCCGACAAGTACGGCGTGCCGCACGCGGTCGTCGGCCTTGACGCCGTGCTCGCGCGCGACGATGTCGACGCGGTGATCCTCGCCACCCCGACCGGCGTGCACGCCGCGCAGACTCAGGCCGCGCTTGCGGCGGGCAAGCATGTGCAGGTCGAGATCCCGCTCGCGGATTCGCTCGCCGACGCCGAAGCGACGCTTGCCGTGGCCGAGGCATCCGATCGCGTCGCGATGGTGGGTCACACGCGACGCTTCAACCCGTCCCACCAGTGGGTCCACGACCAGATCGCCGCCGGCGACTTCGCGATCCAGCAGATGGACGTGCAGACCTACTTCTTCCGCCGCACCAATACCAATGCCAAGGGCGAGGCGCGGTCGTGGACCGATCACCTGCTGTGGCACCACGCGGCCCACACGGTCGACCTCTTCGCCTACCAGGCGGGCAGGATCGTGAAGGCGAACGCCATTCAAGGGCCCATCCACCCGACGCTCGGCATCGCCATGGACATGTCGATCCAGCTGAAGGCCGAGTCCGGAGCCATCTGCACGCTTTCGCTCTCGTTCAACAACGATGGCCCGTTCGGCACGTTCTTCCGCTATATCGGCGACACCGGCACCTACATCGCCCGCTACGACGATCTTGTCGACGGCAAGGAGGAGCCCATCGACGTGTCGCAGGTTGCCGTCACCACGAACGGCATCGAGCTCCAGGACCGTGAGTTTGTCGCGGCGATCCGCGAGGGCCGGGAGCCCAACTCGTCGCTGCGCCAGGTGATCGACTGCTACCGCGTGCTCGGTCAGCTGGAGGAGCAGCTCGCGTGAATCTGCCCCGGATCGGGCTCGGGTGCATGGAGCTCAGTCACGCGTACGGAGTCCCGCCGTCCTTCGAGGACGGGGTGCGGATGCTTCGTGCCGCCCTCGACTCCGGCGTGCAGTTGCTGGACACCGCGACGCTGTATGGCGGCGGCCGCAACGAGGAGCTCGTGGGCCGCGCGATCGCCGGGCGCCGGGACCAGGTGGTCCTGGCGAGCAAGGGTGGCATGGCCCTGGTCGACAACATCAAGGTCATCGACGGCCGCCCGGAGACGCTTCGCGCGCAGGTCGAAGCCTCGCTCGGACGGCTCGGCGTCGACCACATCGACCTCTACTTCCTTCACCGATGGGACAAGAGCGTGCCCATCGGCGACAGCGTCGGTGCGCTGTCCGGCCTGGTGCAGGAGGGCAAGATCGGCGCGATCGGGCTGTCGGAGGTGTCCGTGACGAGACTCCGCGAGGCCCAGGCGGCCGCACCTATCGCTGCCGTGCAGAACGAGTACTCACTCTGGACTCGCAACCCCGAGCTCGGCATGCTCGATGCCACCCGCGAGGCCGGCATCGCCTTGGTTGCCTTCTCACCCGTCGGGCGAGGATTCCTTGCCGATGCCGTTGATGACCCCAGCGGCTTCGCGGCGAACGACATCCGCCGCACCCAACCGCGGTTCCTGCCGGAGCACTGGCCCGCCAATCGAGGCCTGCTGCCCGGCTGGCGAGCACTGGCGGCCGAGGCCGGATGCACACCCGCGCAACTGGCGCTCGCGTGGGTGCTCTCGCGCGGAGACCACGTGGTGGCGATTCCCGGCACCACCCGCATCGACCACGTACACGAGAATCTCGCCACCACGCGCGTCGACGTCGACCCGGCGATCCTCACGCGGGCCGGGGAGCTGATCGGCAACCGGACCGTCTCGGGGCCGCGCTATGGCGCTGCTCTTTCGCGCGAGGTCGATGCCGAGACGTTCGAGGACCCGGCGTGAAGGCCATCTCGTCCATGGCGACGCGTCACGTGCTCGCCGAGCTGATGGACGCGGCGGTGGGCGCCAAGCTCCCCCGTGTCGAGGTCGAGTCTGTGGGCGGCGTCGACGCGGCGCGGCGCGTCCGGGAGGGCGAGCAGTTCGACCTGGTGTTCCTCGCCGACGACGCGCTGGGGGTCCTCGCCCGGGACGGCTTTGTGGACCCCGAGACGCTGACTCCGCTGGTGGTCTCGAACGTCGCCGCCGCGGTATGGGCGGCCGGCACAGAGCCCGCGGCTGGCCCCACCGGACCGGCTTTCGCCGATGCCTCCGCCATGCGGGAGACGATGCGGGGGGCCGGAAGGATCGGATACTCGACCGGCCCCAGCGGCGCCGCCCTTGTCGGGATGATCGAGGAGTGGGGGCTGGCGGACGAGCTCGGCGACCGGCTGGTGCAGGCACCCCCCGGGGTCCCGGTCGCGCAACTGGTCGCCCGCGGGGAGGTCGACCTGGGGTTCCAGCAGCTCAGCGAGCTGGCCGGGCAGCCGGGCGTGCGCATCCTGGGCACTCTCCCTCCCGACTGCGCCATCGCCACCGTGTTCGGCGGCGCGGTCGCCGCGACCGCGACCGACCCCACCGCCGCCCGCGCGGTGCTGGACTTCCTGGCCTCGCCCGGGGTCGACCGCATCGTCTCGCACCACAGCTTCGAGGTGCCCACGGGCGCCCGCCGCGAGCCGAATTCGCGGCAATGAGGTTGTAGGTACAACCAAATGCGGCTACGCTGGGATCCATACCCGCGCACCGCGTGAACGGACCGGCGCGCGACAGGAGACAAGGAGCGGCGCCATGACGGTCGAGGCCGGCGAGACCAGCGAAACCATCCTCAGCGCAGACACCGCGATGGGTGCCGTGACGCTGCGCGTGGGCGACCTCGACGGCATGTCGGGCTACTACTCCCGCGCGTTCGCGATGGCGCCGCTCGAGGAGCGGACGCAGGGCCGGGAGGTTCACCGGGTCCTCGGCAGGGGCGAGACTCCGCTCGTGCGGCTGATCCACACCCCCGACCTTCCGGGCGTGGACCCGCGCCAGGCGGGGCTGTTCCACACCGCGTTCCTGTTCGACGGGCCCGAGAGCCTTGCGGCGACGGTGTACCGGGCGGCTCAGGACCCGAGGAGCCGATTCGCCGGGTCGAGCGACCACCTGGTGAGCGAGGCCTTCTACTTCACGGATCCCGAGGGCAACGGTGTCGAGCTGTACACCGACCGCGATCGCTCGACGTGGCGTCGCCACGGCAACCAGATCGAGATGGACACGCTGTACCTCGATCCGAACGCGTACCTGCAGCGCCACCTGAGCGAGGAGGTTCTGGAGGCCGGACCCGGCCTCGCCGGCAGGGTGGGGCACGTGCACCTCCAGGTGGGTGACGTGGCGACAGCGCGGGACTTCTACATCGACGCGCTGGGCTTCGAGGTCACGCAGAGCGAGTACCCGGGCGCGCTGTTCGCGTCCGCGGGCGGCTATCACCACCACGTCGCGATGAACGTGTGGAACAGCCGCGGGGCGGGCCCGCGCGCCGCCACGCTGGGCTTGGGCGACGTGTCCGTCACCGTACCCACGGCCGCGGAGCTCGACTCCCTGGCCGCGCGCCTTCGTGAGCGCCGCATCCCGTTCGCCGCCGACGGGCGCTCCGTGACGGTCACCGACCCGTGGGGCACGTCCGTCACGGTGGCGCTGCCGGACCTCACCACCGGCGAGCTGCTCGCGCGCTGACCGCCGCATCGTCCCGATGCGCCGCAGCGGGACATGGGCGTAGGGATCGGGCCGCTTTCGACACCCATGTCCCGCCAGGGCGCGGTCGGGCCGCCGATGCGCGAGGGCGAGGGCGGGAGGTGGGCCCGCGCCGGTCGAACGTTGCGTCGAGACTCCCATTCGCGCACGAAAGACGCATCGCGCGCGCGTTCTACCGTTTTACAGAACCCTGCAAAAGGCGTAAAACGGAAGAATCGTCACAAATGTGAGGAATCTCACATCCTAGAGGGGCCTCGCGACGATACAGGCACAGGGACGCCACCTGTCCACGCTGGGGGAAGGTCCGAGCGCCGATGGGCCGACGCCTCGACTGGTGTGCCAGCCGCGAACCGCGGCCCAGTCGAAGGAGAGAGAAATGAAGAGGGGAATTTCTGGCCGTACCCGAGGACTTGCGATCCTCGCGTGTGCGGGCCTTATCGCCACCGGGATCACCACGATCCCGGCGTACGCGGGCACCGCACCGCCATGGAACGTCGCCGACGCCGTCGTGGACTCCACCGGCGATCCGGGCGTCAAGGCGCACTTCGCGGACCCGTATGGCAACAGCAAGGAGCTGGGCCCGATCAACGGCAACGGCTACAAGGTGCTGGTCATCCATGGCACGGGCGTGCCCGTGCTCGGCAAGACCAACCCGAACGCGGGCACCGACATGACCGAGGCCTGGATCGCCACGGAAACCGACGGTGATGGCGACATCTGGGGCTACTTCGCCTTCCGTATCGAGTCCTTCACCACCGGCCAATCGGCGTGGGAGTTCATGAAGGACAAGACGCCGGCCGCCTGTGATTACTCCGCGACGGAGGCCAGCCTCATTGCCAGCTGCAACCCGTGGGCGAACCGCCAGGACGGCGACTTCTTCATTGTGGCTGACTACCAGGGCAACTCCGTGGTCCTGAAGTACCGGGAATGGTCTGAGGTGAACGGCGCACTCGTGCTCGGTCCACCCGTGGACATTCCCGCGTCGATCGGCGCGGGGTCGGTCAACGGCACCACCGGCATCGTCGAGATGGCGGTGAACCTCACAGACGGCGTCTTCGGCAACCTGGCCAGCTGCACCACCATCGGCAACATCATTCCGAGTACCCTGACGGGCAACTCGGACCAGGCCGATTACAAGGATGTGATCCTCGCGGGCGTGGCGGACGCGGTGAACATCTCCAACTGCGGATCGTTCGTGGTCACCAAGAAGCTCAACCCGTCGACGGCGAGCACGGACGGCAACACGTTCGGCTGGACGCTGGATCGCACCGCGGGCGCCGCGTTGCGCTACAACGTCGCGGGCGACCCTGGCCAGAACGGGGAGACCCAGTTGACCGGCACGCTGACGAGTCACAACGACTCCGACGGCCCTGAGGTCAACCTCATCGCGGGCA
>NZ_JAHEBP010000004.1:21262-30174 GCF_024642165.1 Demequina sp. | reverse complement strand
CAGCTGACTGTCAAGAAGGTGGTGGACAACACTGCGGGCGGCACCGCAGTGGCGGCGAACTTCCTGTTCGACGTGAGCGGGGTCAACGCGTCTCAGGACAACACCTTCGCGGCGGATCCCGACCATCCCGCCGACACCCTGAAGGGCGCCACCACGCTCACCGGCCTCACCGCCGGCGCCTACGGCGTCACGGAGGACGGCGCGGCGGGTACTCCGCTCACCATCGTCAAGGGTGGCGTCACCTACGCGGTCACGTACAGCGCCGACTGCACGGGCACGCTCGCGTTGGGCGGGTCCAAGACCTGCACCATCACCAACACGGCGCTGAAGGCCAGCCCGTCGGGCACCACGGTCCAATCGTGGGTGCTCCATGACGAGTTGACTCTGTCCGGCGTCCGTGGCGACCCCGAGGGTGACACCATCACCTTCACCCTGTACTCCGATGCGGCGTGCACGGTCGTGGTCGACAGCGACACCGGAACGGTGGATGCCAACGGCAAGGCGAAGACGTCGACCGGCGTCACCGTCACCGACAGCGGGACCTACTACTGGAAGGCCTCGTACCCGGGTGACGCGTTCAACAACTCCTTCGTCACCTCGTGCGACGCGGAGGTCACGCAGATCCTCGCGAAGGACGCCAAGGACGGAGGGCGCAACGACTTCCCGCCGGTGATCGAGTGATCGATCGCTGACGGCAGTCGCGGAGGGGGCCACCACTGGTGGCCCCCTCTGGCGTGGCGCGACGATGCGCACCGATGCGCCGTAGCGGGACATGGGTGGAGGAATCGGGCCGCTTTCGACAACTAAGTCCCGCCAGCGCGCAGTGGTGGGCCGCAGTGGCGCCGCACGGGTGGGGCGCCAGTTGCGCCAACCCCGCGAACGATATATCGTTGAGAATCGTTCGGATATCGTTCACGGGAGGTCATCATGGGTGGGTCGCACAAGGGTTCGGGTCCGATGGGGTTCGACGCAAGCCAGGCCGGCGACGCGATGTGGCAGGCGATGGATCAGCTGCGCGCCTCGTTCGACAAGCGCGTGGGCACCCGCATGGGCCGCGGCGACGTGCGCGCGGCCGTGCTCGCCCTGCTCTCCGAGGAGCCGATGCACGGGTACCAGATGATCCGTGAGATCGAGGATCGCACGGGTGGCCGCTGGCGCCCCAGCGCGGGCTCCGTCTACCCGACGCTCCAGATGCTCGCCGACGAGGGCCTGGTCCACGTCGAGGTGGCCCAGGACCGCAAGATCTACTCCCTGACAGAGGCCGCCAAGGACGAGGCTGCGACCGCGGCGGCGTCGGCTCCCTGGGCCGAGACCGAGGAGTCCGACGCGGGCGCGTTCGGCGGCGTTCCCAAGGCAGGCGTCGATCTGGCGCAGGCCGTGGGCGAGGTGGTGCGGTCCGGTTCCGCGGCCCAGAAGGAGAAGGCGGCCGCGGTGCTCGACCAGGCGCGACGTAAGATCTACACGATCCTCGCGGAGGACTGACGGGGTTGCCGTCGGCCCGTCGGGGTCAAGGAGATCTGATGCCCGACGCCTCACCCGGCCGTGCCCGCTACCGGCGGATCCTGCGCTTCGCCGCGTGGCACCTCACGGTGACGTGGTGGTACGAGATCCTGCTGCCGCGCATCGGCCTGGCCCGCGTCGCCGAGCGCACGCGCACGGACCGGATGCAGGTGTTCGCGCGCAAGTTCCGGGTGCTCGCCGTGGACCTGGGCGGCCTGATGATCAAGCTCGGCCAGTTCATGTCCTCGCGCCTCGACGTGCTCCCGCCCGAGATCACGCAGGAGCTCGAGGGGCTCCAGGACGAGGTCCCGCCGGTCCCGTTCGACCAGATGCGCGCTCTCGCCGAGCATGAGCTGGGCGTGCCGCTCGCTCGCGTGTTCGCCCAGATCGACGAGGACCCGGTGGCGGCCGCGTCGCTGGGCCAGGCGTACCGGGCGCAGCTGGCCCCGCTGGACGCCAAGAACGCGGGCTTCGACGGCGTGGTCGTCAAGATCCAGCGGCCCGGCATCGAGGCCATCGTCGACGTGGACCTGGCGGCGCTGCGCCGCGTCGCGCAATGGCTCCGCCGCATCCGCCTGGTCTCTGACCGGGCCGACATGCCGGCGCTGGTGGAGGAGTTCGCCACGGTCAGCCTCGAGGAGATCGACTACCTGCAGGAGGGTCAGAACGCCGAACGCTTCGCCGAGAACTTCGCCAAGGATGACCGCGTCAAGGTTCCGGCCATCGTGTGGGAGCGCAGCACGCGCCGCGTGCTGGCCCTCGAGGACGTCACGGCCATCAAGATCACCGATGCGCCCGCCCTGCGCGCCGCGGGCATCGACCCGGCCGACGTTGCGAAGGTGTTCGCCGAGGTCATGTTCGATCAGCTCTTCGTCCACGGCTTCTTCCACGCCGATCCGCATCCCGGAAACCTCTTCATCGAGCCCGCCGCGCCGGGGGAGGACGGCCACCCCTGGCGGCTGACCTTCGTCGACTTCGGGATGATGGGCTCGATCCCGACCGCGCTGCGCGAAGGGCTGCGCGCCCTCATCATCGCCGCGGCGTCGCGGGACGGCCGGGGCATGGTCCAGGCGATGAACGGCGCCGGGGTGCTGCTCCCCTCCGCCGACACCGCGGACCTGGAACGGGTGATGGACAAGCTGTTCGCCCGCTTCGGGGGCATGGGGTTCGCCGAGCTACGGGAGCTGGACCCGCGCGAGTTCCGGGACTTCGGCCTGGAGTTCAGCGACGTGGTGCTGACCATGCCGTTCCAGATGCCGGAGGACTTCCTCCTGGTGATACGCGCCGTGTCGCTGACCTCGGGCGTGTGCAGCGCGCTGGATCCCGCCTACAACATCTGGGACTCCGTCGAGCCGTACGCCCAGCGCCTGCTCCGGAGCCAGGGCCTCGACATGGTGAGCGACCTGGCGAAGGACGCCCTCGAGATCGCTCAGATCGCCTGGCGCCTGCCGAAGCGCATGGATGCGGTGCTGGCCCAGGCCGAGGGCGGCACCCTCGCGGTCACGGTGCCACGGCTCGAGTCCGCCGTCGCGCGCGCGGAACGGACGGTGCGGCGACTGCTCTCCGCGCTGAGCTTCAGCGCGCTCCTGATCGCGGGCGCGCTGGTGCGCTCCGACGATCGAAGCCTCGGCACGGTGCTGATGGTCGCCTCGGTGGTCCCGCTCGCGCACATGCTCTTCGGCGGCCGAACCCGGCGCTGACGAGGCACGCTCGCGGCCACTCGCGCGGCGGGGGAACGATGCGCTCGCGGCCTGGGGGATGCATCGCGCCGCGCCATCGGCTACCATCGACACCAGAATTTACAACGATGGAAAACGAGCCGACGCTCGTCAATGAGGAGAGCGCATGGCTGGCGAACCCATCCCGAACCCGATCGTGCTGCAGCGCGCGGATCCGTGCGTGCTGCGCCACGACGGCCAGTACTACTTCACCGGCTCCCACCCGCTGTACGACCGCATCGTCCTGCGTCGGGCCGCGCGCCTCGCGGACCTCCAGTCCGCCGCCGAGGTCACTATCTGGACCGCCCACGCGACGGGTGCGCAGTCGCGCCTGATCTGGGCCCCGGAGATTCACCGCGTGAACGGCGCCTGGTACGTCTACTACGCGGCCGCGCCCGACGGCGCCCCGTCCGCCGACCTGCCCGACGCCGCCGAGACCTTCAACCATCGGATCTACGTGCTCGAGTGCACGGACGCGGATCCGCTGACCGGCACGTGGGTGGATCGGGGGCGGGTCGACACGGGGTGGGAGAGCTTCGCGCTCGACGCCACCAGCTTCGTCCACGGCGGCGCGCAGTACCTGGTGTGGGCGCAGCAGGACCTCGCGATCCGCGGCAACTCGAACCTGTACATCGCCCGCATGGAGAATCCGTGGACGCTCGCGACCCGCGCGGTGCTGCTGACACGACCCGAGTTCGACTGGGAGACGCGCGTGTTCGCGGTGAACGAGGGCCCCTCGGTGCTGATCCGTGGAGGTCGCGTCTACCTGTCCTACTCGGCCTCGGGCACCGGCATCGAGTACGCGATGGGCCTGCTCACGGCCGCGGCCGGCGCCGACCTCCTTGACCCCGCGGCGTGGGCCAAGAGCCCCGAGCCGGTCTTCGTGTCCGACCCGGCGGCCGGCCAGTACGGCCCGGGACACAACTCGTTCACCCAGGACGAGGACGGCGACGTGGTGCTGGTGTACCACTCCCGGACCTACACGGAGATCGTGGGCGACCCCCTGCACGAGCCGAACCGGCACGCGTGCGCCCAGGTGCTGCCCTTCGACGCCGATGGCCCGCAGTGGGGGACGCCGATGGCGAACACACGCCCGGTGCCCGCCTCACTCGAGGTGCTGCCGCCGGCCGGCCTTGCTCTCTGAAACGCGCCGCATCGGCGCCTCGAGCGCCTTCCTTGAGCCCTGGTAGATCACGAATCGGCAAAACTTTCGCGCGGAAATCCAGACAAACCCGCACAATTCCTGCACCCAGGGCAAGAAACTGTGGCGAATGTCACACGCGAGGCGTAGCGTGCGATTTAGGTCACACTCGGCGTGGAGCGTGGCATCAACCCCTTGAGGGAGGGGTATCATGCGCACTTTTCTGTTCAGCGAGGGATTCGGGTCCAGGGGTAACACTCGGAGGCATGCGCGATCACGCGCGGCCCGCCCGTCACCATCGGTAGCCGCCATCACCATCGGGGCGCTGCTCGCCGCGGTCGTGTCCGGCACCGTCGCGGCTCCCGCCGCGGCCACCACCAGCTTGGTGCCGGCCACCGCGTTCGAGATCGACGGCAACTTCACGGGCACGTCCGATTGGGGCAGTCTCTATGGCCCCGGGACCACGCCCGGCGGCTATGCCACCACGGGCGTCTACTACAGCCGCGTCAACACGGACCTGTGCGCCACCGATAGCGACGACGTGGGCGGCAACGGCGAGAAGCTCGACGGCGGCCCCATCTGGGACTCGATCCTCAAGACCGCGACGCCGTCCAAGAGCGACCTCAAGTCCGTGCGTCTCGCCGCGGAGAAGGTCGACGTCAACGGCACCATCAACGACGTGGTCTACGCCGCGTATGAGCGCTGCACCGCGGACAACGGCTCGATGATCGCCTCGCTGTTCTTCGACAACGGCGACGGCGTGCTGCCCAGCCAGGGTGGCAACGGCGACTACCTCATGCTGTTCGACTTCAACCCGTCGCAGGGTTCGAGCGCGCGCCTGTACCAGTGGAGCGCGGGCGGCTGGAACACGCTGCTGACCATCGACCCCGGCGAAGTCGACGTGTACGCGTCGCAGACGGTGGGCGAGGTGGCGATCAACCTGACCGCGCTGGGCATCCTCCCGGCCGATGCGTGCCGCACCATCGAGGTGGGCGGCACCGCGGCGACCGCGTCGGGCTTCGACCCGAGCTCCTCGCTGATCGACCTGGTGGCGGTCACGCCGCTGCGCATCTCCAACTGCGCGGACCTCAAGGTCGACAAGACGGCCAACGTCGCGGACGACGGCACCCTGTTCGGCTACGACGTGGGCCAGGCCGATACCGGGATCTCCTTCGACGGCAGCCTCAACACCACCGGCGTGCATCGCGACGCCACCGCGAACGGGCAGTTCAAGGTGCTGAGCGCGGATCTCAAGGTGGGCGAGCAGGACCTGTGGCGCAACGTGATCTCGCAGCGGGACTACACGGCCGTCGAGGACACACCCCTGCCCGCGGGCTGGAGCCTCGACACCATCATGTGCACGTACCAGGACATCTTCGCCGTGGGCTATCCCATGAAGACGGTGACCCTGTACGAGAACGGCAAGTACACCACCGCCCGGTTCGCGATCCCGCCCAGCGATTTCGCGGGGCGTGCCATCGCGACCACCTCGTGCACCATCCACAACGTCTTCACCGGCGTGAAGCTGGTCAAGGAGGGCGCCGGCGACCCGGGCCAGGACTTCGACTTCACCGTGGGTGGGGACGATGCGACGCTGAAGTTGGGCGGTTCGCAGACCTTCGCGGCCACGCCCGGCGCGCCGCTGACGCTCACCGAGGGCACCCTGCCCGACACGGCGCTGCCGTGGGGTCTCGACACCATCTACTGCAAGGACGCGGCCGGTGCGGACGTGGGCTCAGTGGACCTCGCGGCGCAGTCCGCCACGGTCACCCCGACGGCCGCGGGCCTCATCACCTGCACCTTCACCAACAACCAGCGCGGCAAGCTGGTGATCCAGAAGGCGAGCGACGGCGGCACCGGCACGTTCGCGTTCACGGGCACCATCGATGACTCGATCACCACCACGGCCGACGACGGCACCGTCTCGGGCAACACCCTGACGAAGACGCTCAACGCCGGCACCGGATACTCGGTGGCGGAGACCCCGCAGGCCGGCTGGCGCCTGGACTCGATCGCCTGCGACAGCGGCGAGAACGATGCGGCGAACATCACCGTGGGCGCGGGGGAGGTGGTGACCTGCACGGCCACCAACTCCAAGCTCGGATCGCTGACCCTCACCAAGGCGGTGAGCGGCGTGGCCGCCAACCTGCCGTGGAGCTTCGGCTTCACGCTCGCGCCTGCGGCCACCGGCGGCGGCCTTCAGACCGCCGCGGGTGTGGGCAACGTGACGTCGACCGACGTGCTCGCGTGGTCCGACCTGCAGCCGGGCACCACGTACATGCTCACCGAGTCCGGCGCGGCCGGCTACACCGGTGCGATCGCGTGCGCGGATGCCACGGGGGCCCCGGTGCCCGATGCCGACTCGACCACCCCGGCGTATGACGTCGCGGTGACCGCGGGCATGGCGCTCACCTGCGCGGCCACCAACGCCGCACGCCCGTCAGACCTATCGCTCACGAAGACCGTGACAGGAGTGGCCGATGGCTTCGCCTGGGACTTCGACTTCACCCTCTCGCCGGCGGCGACGGGCGGCGGGAAGCAGACGGCCTCGGGCGGCGGCGAAGACTCCGACACCCTGACCTGGTCCAACCTGATCCCCGGCGTCACGTACACGATCGCCGAGGAGGTGGACACCGACTACACCCAGTCGCTCACCTGTGGCGGGGTGGTGGACCTCGACCAGTCGCCGTCCTCGGTGACGTTCAAGGCCGGGCTCGACCAGCACGTGACCTGCGCGGCCACCAATGCCGCGGACAAGTCCTCGCTGTCGCTCACCAAGACCGTCTCGGGCGTCGCGGACGACTTCGGTTGGTCCTTCGACTTCACCCTCGACCCGTCCGCGACGGGTGGCGGCAAGCAGACGGCGAGCGGCACCGGTGAAGGCGTCTCCGCGGCCATGGTCTGGACAGACCTGGTCCCCGGGCGCCAGTACACGCTCAACGAGCCCGTCGACGGCAACTACAACCAGGCGCTCTCGTGCACAGGAGTGACGGATCTGGACAAGGTCGCGACCTCCGTGACGTTCGTGGCCGGGTTCGACCAGGCGATCGTGTGCTCCGCGACCAACACCGCGAAGCCGTCCGATCTCACCGTCACCAAGACGGTCTCGGGTGTCGCGTCCGACTACAACTGGGCCTTCGGGTTCCTCCTGAGCCCCGCCGCGACGGGTGGGGGCGCTCAGCTGGCGACCGGCACCGGTCCCGATTCCGCGCAGCTCTCGTGGACCGCGCTGGTCCCCGGTGAGACCTACGTGATCTCCGAGGTGGTGAACTCCGACTATGTGCAGGCGCTCGCATGCACCGGGGTGACGGACCTCGACACCTCGTCGACGTCGGTGACGTTCAAGGCAGGCTTCAACCAGCACATCACCTGCAACGCGCTGAACGACGCCAAGCCGTCGGACCTGGCGGTCACCAAGATCGTCTCTGGCGTCGCGAGTGACTACGCATGGAGCTTCGACTTCACGCTGTCGCCGGCGGCGCTGGGTGGCGGCAAGCAGACCGCGTCCGGCACCGGGCCCGACTCCGACACCCTGACGTGGACCGCGTTGGTCCCCGGCACCACGTACGTGATCTCCGAGACGGCCAACGCCGACTACGTGCAGGCTCTCGCGTGCACCGGCGTCAAGGATCTGGACCTGTCGCTGACCTCGGTGACCTTCGTCGCCGGCTTCGACCAGCACGTCACGTGCACCGCGCTCAACGACGCCAAGCCGTCCGACCTGAGCCTGACCAAGACCGCGTCGGGTGTGGCCGAGGACTACGCGTGGAGCTTCGACTTCACGCTGACTCCGCAGGGCGGCACCGCGGTCCCGCGCACCCTCGCGGGGGTGGGTGGCGCCGAGGCGAAGGCCTCGTGGTCCGGCCTGGTTCCCGGCATGATCTACGTGCTCGCCGAGGCTCCGGCGTCGGGCTTCGACTCGCAGGTCAGCTGCACCGGCGTGCGTGACCTCGATCTGGCCGTGGACACCGTCACGTTCCGGGCGGGCTTCGACCAGCACGTCACCTGCTCCGCGACCAACACCGCGAGGCCGTCGGAGCTGACGGTCACCAAGACGGTGTCCGGGGTGGCGGCGGACTATGCGTGGAGCTTCGACTTCACGCTGGCTCCCGCGGTCGAGGACGGCGGTCTCCAGACGGCGTCCGGCACCGGGCCCGACCAGGACGTCCTGACGTGGGAGAGCCTGATCCCTGGCACCACCTACACGGTGACGGAGGAGACGGACGGCGACTACGCCCAGACACTGTCCTGCACCGGGGTCGAGGACATGGACGATGTGGCGAACGCCGTGACCTTCAAGGCCGGCTTCGCCCAGGACATCGCCTGCGAGGCGGGCAATGCGGCCAAGCCGTCGGAGCTGACCGTCACCAAGACCGTGTCCGGGGTGGCGGCAGACTACGCGTGGAGCTTCGACTTCACGCTCACGCCCGCGGTCGAGGACGGCGGTCTCCAGACCGCGTCCGGCACCGGACCCGACTCCGACACCCTCACCTGGGAGAGCCTGATCCCCGGCACCACCTACACGGTGACCGAGGAGACGGACGGCGACTACG
>NZ_JAHEBP010000004.1:17550-21162 GCF_024642165.1 Demequina sp. | reverse complement strand
CCGCGTCCGGCACCGGACCCGACTCCGACACCCTCACCTGGGAGAGCCTGATCCCCGGCACCACCTACACGGTGACCGAGGAGACGGACGGCGACTACGACCAGACCCTGTCCTGCACGGGCGTCCAGGATGAGGACGATGCGGCCAACTCGGTCACGTTCGTCGCCGGCTTCGACCAGTCGATCACCTGCGAGGCGGGCAACGCCGCGCAGCCGTCCTCGCTCACGCTGGTCAAGGAGGTGACGGGCGTCGCGGACACCTACGCGTGGAGCTTCGACTTCCTGCTCCTGCCCGACGCGACCGGCGGCGGTCTCCAAACCGCGTCCGGGACGGGATCGACCACATCGTCCCCGCTGGAGTGGACGGGCCTGGTGCCGGGGGAGACCTACTCGGTGATCGAGCAGGTCACCAACGACTACGACGGCACGCTGGTGTGCGAGGAGGTGGACGATCTCGACCCCGCTCCCACCGTGGTGACGTTCGTCGCCGGGTTCGGCCAGTCGATCACCTGTGCGGCCACCAATGCGGCCCGCGCCTCGGAGCTCACCGTCACCAAGACGGTCGAGGGCGTCCCGGCGAACCGCGATTGGGGCTTCATGTTCTCGATCGCACCGGAGGCGGACGGCGTGCCGTCGCAGCTGATCGAGGGCACGGGACCCGTCACATCCGAGGCGATCACGTGGACCACGCTCATCCCGGGCGTCACCTACACGATCGCCGAGACGGAGACCGACGGCTATGTCCAGCGGCTCACCTGTGACGGCGTCGAGGACCTCGACGATGTGGCGTTCTCGGTGACCTTCGTCGCCGGCTTCGGCCAGACGGTGACCTGCGCGGCGGTCAACACGCTGATTCCCACGAAGGGCGAGATTCCGGTGCTGTCCGAGACCGGCTTCGACGTCCGCGGAGCGCTCCTGCTCGCGATGACGCTGATGGTCGCCGGGCTCGCCGTGCTCGGAGTGCGGAGGCGCCGCACCGACTGACCTGATCCCTCAGCATCGGGCTGCCTCAGGGCAGGGCGCCGCGGCCGGCGAATCGCCAGCCGCGGCGCCATCGCGTCCGGCGTCAGCCCGCGGGCGGCGCGATCGTGGTGACCTCGATGGGGATCACCGTGAGCTCCAGCCCCACGGGCCGGATGAAGTTGTCCTGCAGTGCGTCGCGCAGCGCGCTCGCCGAGGGAGCGTCGCCGGGCCCGGAGATCGACACCGAGACGGAGCCCTCGGTTAAGGACACGTCCGTGACCACGAACTCGCTGTCGTCGCCCAGCCACTCCTCGACCGTCCTCTGAGCGTCTCGCTCCCGGGTGTCGGTGGTCAGGAGTCCCTCGGACGTGAGCATGAGCGGGATCAGGATGATTCCGGCGAGTGCGATGAAGGGCGCGACGGTGAGCAGGATCTGGCGGGGCCGGTTGCGGAGCACGTACGGCCGCGCGAAGCCGGTGATGACGAACACGGCCGATGCGGCGAGCACGATCGCCACGAAGTTGGTGAGGAAGAGCAGCAGGGCGCCGCCAGCGTCGTCGAACCGGCCGGCGTGGAGGCTGACGCCCACGACCGCGAGCGGCGGCACCAGCGCCACGGCGATCGCGACGCCGGCGATGCCCGCGGCCACGCGTGCATTCACGGTGGCGAAGGCGCCCGCCGCGCCCGCGGCGAGCGCGATGAGCATGTCGACGGTGTTGGGTGTCACGCGAGACACGATCTGCGAGTTGGTGCTGAAGGACACGGCCACCGGCGCCCACGCCGTGATGCCGTAGGAGAGGGCGATGGCCACGATCGCACCGGAGATCACCATGGTCGCGGACTGGAAGGCGCGCCGGCGCCAACCGTTGACCAGGGCTCCCGCGAGTCCCAGGATCGGGACCATCAGGGGAGCGACCAGCATCGCGCCGATGACCACCGCGGTGGAGTCCGCGAGCACGGCGAAGGTGGCGATCGCGACGGAGAGCACCAGCATCACCCACCACGTGCCCAGCTTGGTCAGGCGCTCGGGTCGCTCGAAATAGAGTCCCTCGGATTGATCGGCCCGCTCCTTGCGACCGATGTCGGATCCCTCGATCCAGTCCCACAGCACGTCCGGGATCGACGCGGTCGCGGGGTCCAGCCCGTGGCCCCGGGAGGTGCGGCGGAGGCTCCAGGAGATCAGCACGAACCCGACCACGAGCGACCCGGTCGCGGCGGCGATGATCACGGTGTTGCTGATGGAGGACGGCACCATGTAGGCGAGCACGCCCATGACCACGGCGATGGACCCGCCGGCGAGTCCGGGCAGGGGGTCGCGTTCCTTGCGCTTCAACACCGCCGAGATGATCACGATCGCGCCGCGGATGCCCACGTAGATGCCGACCAGGCCCACCACCAGCCGGAGGCTGAGATCGCCGATGCCCGCGTACGCCATGAGAGCCAGCAGCGCGGCGAAGCTCGTCCCCACCAGGCCGCGAGGCGCGGCCAGCCAGCGGCTGATGCGCTTGCCGAACCAGCGCCGTCCGGTGACCGCGTAGAAGAGGTCGGTAAGGCCGGCGAAGCCGAGCAGCACGATGACGACGAACTGCACCAGCGTGGTGGTCGCGCCGGGCAGCAGCAGGACCACCCCGCCTGCCACCACGCACACCAGACCGCGCAGCGCGACGGAGTTCGACGTGGAGGCGGCGAACCTGCGCGCCTGATCCCGGAGCCGTGGGTTGGCACTGGGATTGGCCCATTCGGCCTTGTCGTCGAGCTCCATGAACGCCCCTTCGTGTGGACCCTGGGCACATCGTAAGGCCGCGCTACCCCTGCCAGGCTCAGCGGCCGTACTGTGGTGCTGCCGGGGGGAAGCTGAGGGAGGTTCCATGCGCCGCATCGTTGCGCTGTGGTCTGTGGTGGGTGCGCTCGCGCTGGCCGTGGCGGGGTGTTCGCCCGCGTCGGCGCCTGCCCCGGACGCGTCGCCTGCCGCGACGCCCGGCGGAGGGTCGAGCGGCGCGCCGGCGATCACCTCCTCGCCCGAGGTGCCCGACCCTTATCTCTCTTATGTCGCCGAGGTCCAGGGGGGCGAGATCACCGTGCTCGACGCGCCCGGCGGCACCGACGAGCTGACCGTCAAGGCGGCGGACGTCCTCACCGTTCCGGACCAGACCCCGTTCGTGTTCCTGGTCAAGCAGGTGCAGGGACCGTGGGTCGAGCTCTACCTGCCCGTGCGGCCCAACGGCACCACCGGGTGGGTCGACGTCGACCAGGTGGTGCTGCGCTCGACCACCATGCACGTCGAGATCTCGCTCGAGGACTTCCAGCTCGCGGTCTACGACGGCGAGACGGAGCTGCTGAGCACGGAGATCGGACTGGGGCAGGACGAGCTCCCCACGCCCGGCGGCACCTACTTCATCCGCGAGCTGCTGCAGCCCCCGGAGCCCGACACCGTATACGGCCCCTACGCGTACGGCCTCTCGGGCTACTCGCCCGTGCTGGACTCGTTCGCGGGCGGGGACGCCGTCATCGGAATCCACGGCACGAATGATCCGACGTCCATCGGGCGCGCGGTCTCCCACGGCTGCATCCGGCTGCCGAACGATGCGATCACGGCCCTGGTCGAGGACATCGGGCTGCCGCTCGGGACGCCGGTGCACATCGCGGCCGC
>NZ_JAHEBP010000004.1:0-17450 GCF_024642165.1 Demequina sp. | reverse complement strand
CCGGACACGAGGAAGCCCGGCGGTCCACCGACCTGCTGAGGAAGGTCAGCGGCCCCGCCGGGCCCTCGTCACCGGGGGATCAACCGGTGTAGGTGACCTCGGCCTTCACCGCAGTGGCGGCCGGGGCGTTCGTGGCGGTAGTGACGGGAGCCTTGGTACCGGTCTCGCTCATCACCACCAGGATCGTGGACTTCGGTGCGGAGGCGCACTCCGTGGAGGGCTTCGGGTAGTTGACGTAGAACGTCTTGGTGGGGTTCACCTGGACCTCGACCTGGGTGAGTTCCGCGCGGGTCCACCCGAAGTTGTCGTTGCCCACGTCGACCCAGCTGCCGAGCGTGGAGTCGTACTCCCAGCCCGGCCACGCCGTGGCCTTGCCGTCGCCGTCGACCGTCGCTCCCGGCCACAGCACCGTGCCGGCGCCGATCGCGACCGTGGTGCTCCAGTTGTCGCCGTCGGGGTTGACGAAGGTGATGGTCGCGGTGTCCTTGCCGCCCAGCTTGCCGTCCGGGTCGTTCACCACGATGTCGTACATGAGGTACGGCGCCTTCGCGGTGCACTGCTCGGTGACCACCGACGCGTCGATGTCGGGCTCCTGAGTCTCCTCCGGAGGCGTCGACCCCTCCTCGCAGGAGGCGGCCTCCTCGGCGGTGAAGTCGCGCGTCGTGTACTCGACGCCCGACTGCGCGGAGGGCAGCCATTCGTCGTCCACGAGGCTCCACGTGGTGGAGCCGAACTCGCGGGTCAGCGTGACCGCCTCGTCGCCACACTCCCACGCCTGCTCGGTCCACTCGCCCATCCAGGACGAATCCTCGGGCCGCTCGCCGGGCTGGTCGACCGGCGTCTCGTCGGGGACGCTGGGCGTGGGGCACGCCTCGGTGCCGGTGTAGCGCTCGCCCTGAGCGGTGTTCTCGTCCGTGACGTCGGCGACCACGTAGGAACGGCCCTGGCCGTCGTTGAACCACTCGCCCGCGGTGGCGCTCGCGTCCACCGCGATGGGGTTCTTGCCCGGCTTGAGCACCTCGTCGACGTCCGGAGTGCCGGAGTACACGCAGACCCAGACCTTGTGGACGCCGTCATTGCCCGGCTGCGGCCCGGTGGGCTGCGTGGCCGATGCCGGCGCCGCGATGGCGAGGACGAGGGCCGCAACGGCGGCGCTGATCGTCAGATTCCTCAGCTTCACTTTCGTGCCTTTCTAGGCAGGAGGAAGCGCTGCACACCCTCAGCGATGTGATCCGATCCCCCGGCTAGGACCATCGTCTTGCCCGGCCTGAGGGCCGTCAACGAGCCCCGGAACGCCGTATATACCTCTGGGGTTCATCTATACGTGCGTGAAGGATGTGACAGAAGGGAATCGGTTATCGGCTCAAGTTCGAGGCTGTGAGGGCCGAGAAGGCGGTCTCCGCGGCCGGAATCGTCGGTGTCCGAATTGCAGGATTTGCAGGGTATTCATGCCCGCCGGGGTGTCGCGGGACGATGCGCTCGCCGGCGAGGCTGCGCTTCGGCAGGTACCTCAACGCGAGTTGAGATAAACTGGGCGCGTGACCTCCCGACTGGCCGTGCTCGCCGCGCTGGCCGATCCTCACCGGCTCGCGGTGGTCGACGCGCTCGCGGACGGCGACCTGGCGCCGGGCGAGCTGGGCCTGCGGACGGGCCTGAGCTCGAGCCTCCTGGCCCATCACCTGCGCGCGCTCGAGGACGCCGGGGTGGTCGAGCGGCGCCGCTCCGATGCCGACGGCCGGCGCGCCTACCTGTCCCTGCGGTGGTCGGGCATCGTCGAGGCCGCGGTCTCCGCCGGCACCCTGCGTCCCCACGCGGTGGTCCGCCCGCGCCGCGTGGTGTTCAGCTGCACGCGCAACTCCGCCCGCTCTCAACTGGCCGCCGCGATGCTCGCCGCGGAACGCATCGTCCCGGTGGCCTCGGGTGGCACCGCGCCCGACCGGCGCGTCCACCCGCTGGCCCTCGACGAGCTCGACCGCCGCGGACTCGAGCCGGCGTCCGTCTCCCCGGCGCTGCTGGACACGGTGCGTGAGGACGGCGACCTGGTGGTCGCCGTGTGCGACACCGCGTACGAGCGCGCGGGCGCGGACCTCCACTGGTCCGTCGCGGATCCGGCGGTCGACGCCACCGCTCGGTCCTTCGCCGAAGCCTTCGACGCACTCGCCCCGCGGGTGCGTCGCCTGGCCGCCACGCTCGCCGCGGCGGCACCCCGTCCCTGAGTCACCCCACCCGAGAGGATCGACATGTCCGACACCCCCGCAGTCCTGTTCCTGTGCGTCAAGAACGGCGGCAAGTCCCAGATGGCGCTGGGCCTGTTCGCCCACTACGCGGGCGATCGCGCCACGGCCTGGTCCGCCGGCTCGGAGCCGGGCGGGGCACTGAGCTCCGGCGCGGTCGCGGCGATGGCCGAGGTGGGCATCGACATCACGCACGAGCACCCCAAGCGCTGGACCGACTCTCAGCTCCATGAGGCGGACGTGATCGTGACGATGGGCTGCGGCGATGCATGCCCGTTCATCCCCGGCAAGCAGTACGAGGACTGGGCGATCGAGCCCGGGCCCTCGGACGCGCAGCGCGACGAGATCGACGGGCGGGTGCGGGACCTCATGATCCGGCTCGGGATCGAGCCGGGGGAGCCGGTGGTGGCGCTGTAGCGCCGATGCGCAGCGAGAGGGGGCGGCGGGCGCCGTCCCCCCTCACCTCCTGCGCAGCGTCCCGACCTAGCCGGTGTACCCGGCGTCGGACAGGACGGCCGTGGCCGCTGGGGCCTCGTTCTTGGTGCCGGATTCGCCCTGCACCTCGACCTCAGGCGACGGCGTCACCGTCGGCTCGGGGGTCACGATCGGCGTCGGTGTGACCGAGGGCTCGGGTGTGACCGAGGGCTCGGGCTCGGGCTCGCGCGGCGCGGGGCAACTCTCGATGCCCGGCTCGCCGGTCTGGCCGCCACCGTTCCAGTCCTTGATGCCGATGACGATGGATTGGCCGTGCTGGTCCGCGAACTCGAAGCCGAGGATGGCCTCGGTGACCGGGCCGGTCCAATCCGGAATGGAGTGCACGTCTACGGCGATGGGGTTGTTCCCCGTCTGCAGACGCTCGTCCTCGAAGGGTGTGCCCACGTACTTGCACACGAACACCTTGTGCGTGTCCGGCCCTCCGGTGTCGCGGTCGTTGCCGACCGCGAAGGCGGCCGTGCCGCCTACTGTCACGAGTGCGGCGACCCCAGCGGCTGCCAGCACCCCCCTCGTCTTCATAGTTCCCTCCGGTGCCGGGGGGACACGGGGGTTCGACGAATCTCAGCTTCCCCCGGCACCTTCCATCGTCCGCCGGTGCGTGGGATGCTTCACCCGGATCCGGAGAGCACTGTTAACGGATGTGACAGAAGTCAACTGATGTGACGGATGTGACATCTCCCGAGGCCCACTCGTGACCCCGCGGCGCCGCCATGGTCCCGGACCATCGACCCTGGCGAGCGGCGCGGCGGCGGGTGGAAGAATGGCGCGCGTGACCATCGCCGCCGCCACCGCCCAGGATTCCGCGACCCGCGACCTCGTCGAGGCGCTGCGCGCGGCCATGGACGGAGAGGTCGACGCGAGCGCCCGGCGACGTGCCGAGTACTCCAGCGACGCCTCCAACTACCGGATCCCGCCGCTCGCCGTGGCCTACCCGCGCGGCGCCGACGACCTGCTCGCCGCGCTCGCGACCGCCCGCGAGGCCGGCGTGCCCACCACGGTGCGCGGCGGCGGCACATCCGTGGCGGGCAACGCGATCGGTCCGGGGCTGGTGCTCGAAGTCAGCCGCCACCTCACCCGCATCCTCGACGTCGACGTCGAGGCGCGGACGGCGCGCGTGGAGCCGGGCGTGATCCTTTCCCAGCTGCAAGCGCGGGTGGCCGGCCACGGGCTGCGGTTCGGGCCGGACCCGAGCACCTCCACGCGAGCCACGCTGGGCGGGATGATCGGCAACAACGCGTGCGGCCCGCACGCCGTCGCCTTCGGTCGCACGGCGGACAACGTGATCGCGCTCGAGGTGATCGACGGGCTGGGCCGGCGTGTCACCGCCGGCGCGCGCGGGGTGGCAGCGGTCCCCGGGCTCGAGGAGCTGGTCGCCGCCAACCTCGCCCTCATCCGCAAGGAGTTCGGGCGCTTCTCGCGCCAGGTCAGCGGCTACTCGCTCGAGCACCTGTTGCCGGAGCTGGGCGGCAACCTGGCGCGCTTCCTCGTGGGCAGCGAGGGCACGCTCGCCACCACGCTCGAGGCGACCGTGCGCTTGGTGGACGTCCCGCCGGTCCGGCTCACCGCGGCGTTTGGGTATGAGGACATGCCCGCGGCGGCCGATGCGGTGGTGGGGATGCTGCCCCACCGCCCGCAGGCGGTCGAGGGCCTCGACGCCCGGCTGGTGGCGCGCGTCGCCGGCGCCACGGGAGCGGTGCCCGACCTGCCCGAGGGCGCGGGCTGGCTGTTCGTCGAGGTGGGCGGCGACACCGAGGCGGAGGCCCGCGCCACGCTCGCGGCGCTCGCCGCGGACTCCGGCACGCGGCAGTGGCGCGAGGTCGAGGACCCGAAGGAGGCCGCCCGGCTCTGGGCCATCCGTGCGGACGGCGCCGGCCTGTCGGGGCGCACGCCGGACAACAAGGAGGCCTGGCCGGGCTGGGAGGACGCCGCGGTGCCGCCGGAGCGCCTGGGCGCCTACCTGCGCGACTTCGACACGCTCATGGAGCGGCACGGCGTGACGGGCCAGCCCTTCGGGCACTTCGGCGACGGCTGCATCCACGTGCGGCTCGACATCCCGCTGCGCGAGGACGGCCGCCCGCTGCGGGCCTTCATGGACGATGCCGCGGCGCTGGTGGCGTCCCACGGCGGCTCGCTCTCGGGCGAGCACGGCGACGGCCGGGCGCGCTCGGAGCTGCTGCCCGCGATGTACTCCCCGGAGGCGATCGGCCTGTTCAAGGCCGTCAAGCACCTCTTCGACCCCGACAACCTGCTGAACCCGGGCGTGATGGTGGACCCCGATCCCCTGGACGCGAATCTCAGGCGCCCCGCCGCGCCCCACACGTCCGGCATCGGCCTGTCCTTCCAACACGATCACGGCGACATCGCGGAGGCGGTGCACCGCTGCACCGGGGTGGGGAAGTGCCGCGCGGACTCGATCGGCTCCGGCGCCGGGTTCATGTGCCCCAGCTACCAGGCCACGGGGGACGAGAAGGACGTCACGCGCGGCCGTGCGCGGGTGCTGCAGGACGCGCTGAACGGCACGCTGATCGGCGGGCTCACGGCGCCGGAGGTGCGCGAGAGTCTGGACCTGTGCCTCAGCTGCAAGGCGTGCTCGTCGGACTGCCCCAGCGGCGTGGACATGGCGGCGTACAAGTCCGAGGTGCTGCACCAGACCTACAAGGGCAAGGTGCGCCCCGCCACGCATTACTCGATCGGATGGCTGCCCCGCTGGCTCAAGGTGGTGGGACTCGCGCCCGGGGTCGTTAACGCGTTAATCAGTCCCGCACCGCTCCAGCGCCTGGCCGTGTCGATCGCCGGCATGGACACGCGCCGTCGGCTCCCGAAGTTCGCCGTCCCGTTCCGTCGCTCCGAGGTGGCGCGCCGCCGCCGCGCCGATCCCGCCCGCGCCACGCGCCTGGACAACCTGGTGGTGCTGTGGGCGGATTCGTTCACGGACGGCCTGGACCCGCAGATCCCCGCCGCGATCGTCGAGGTGCTCGAGGACGCGGGGATCGACGTGGTGGTGGTCGCGGGTGACGCCTGCTGCGGCGTCACGTGGATCTCCACCGGCCAGCTCGACGCCGCCAAACAGCGCCTCGAGCACCTGCTGGAGGTGCTGGGCCCGTGGGCGGTCAACGGCGTGCCCATCGTGGGCGTCGAGCCCTCGTGCATCGGCGTGCTCCGCGGCGATCTCACGGACCTGCTGCCGGAGGATCCGCGCGCCTACGCCGTCGCCCAGCAGACGGCGACGCTCGCCGAGGTGCTCACCGGGCGCACGGCGGTCAAGGTGCGCGAGGGCTGGCGCCCGCCGCGGCTCGACGATGTCACGGCCGTGGTCCAGCCCCACTGCCATCAGTACTCGGTGATGGGCTACGCCGCGGACCGCGAGCTGCTCGCCCGCGCGGGCGCCGCCGTCACCGAGACGTCCGGCTGCTGCGGGCTGGCCGGCAACTGGGGCACGGAGAAGGGCCACTACGAGACGTCGGTGAAGGTCGCCGAGAACTCGCTGCTGCCCGCGCTGCGCGCGGCGCCCGACGGCGCCATCTACCTTGCGGACGGCGTCAGCTGCCGCACCCAGGCCGACGACCTCGCGGGCGTCCAGGGCCGCCACCTCGCGGAGCTGCTCGCGGAGCGCATCCGCGCGCGATAGCGTCGCCAGGGTCCCCGCTTCCCGAAGGAGCACGCGCATGACCGCACCGGTTCGGTTCGCGATCGTCGGCACGGGCTGGCGCACGCGGTTCATGCTGCGGCTCGCGGCGATGGCCCCGGACCGCCTCGAGCCGGTGGCGATCGTGGGCCGCACGCCTCAGCGCGCGCGCGAGGCGCTGGCTGAGGCGCGCGCGGCGGCCGCCCCCTTCTCCGCGCATCTGACCGATGCGCTGCCCGCGGACGGCCTGGGCGAGGCGCTCGCCCGCCGGCCCGACTTCGTGGTGTCCGCCGTGCCGTGGGAGACCAACCCCGAGGTGATCCGTGAGGTGGTCGCCACCGGCACGCCCGTGCTCGCGGAGACGCCGCCCGCGCCCGACCTCGACGGCCTGCGCGCCCTGTGGCGGGACACGGGCGCGTCGGGCCTGGTGCAGATCGCCGAGCAGTATCCGCGCATGCCCGGCCACGCCGCGCGGCTGGCCGTCATCGAGGCGGGCGTCATCGGCGCGCCCTCCGCGGTCGAGCTGTCCTCCACGCACCTCTATCACGCCGTCTCGCTCATCCGGACGATGCTGGGAAGCGGCCGCCCCGAAGGCGTCACCCGGGCGACGGTCACCGCGCGCTCGTTCACCGCGCCCGCCCTGGACCCGCTGACGCCCGACGGCTGGGTGGGCGGCGCACCCGGCACGCCGGAGCACCCCGGGACGGGCCTCGACCCGCAGCCCCGCTCCACCACCATCGCCACGCTCGACTTCGGCGACGCCGGCTTCGGGCTGTACGACTTTGTCGACAACCAGTGGTGGAACCCGACGCTGCACCGGCGCATCGTGGTGCGCGGCTCGCACGGCGAGATCGCCGATGATTCAGTCATCCGACTCACCTCCGACGGCCCCGTGACCTCGCACCTCGAGCACCGGCGCACCGGCGTGGACCTCAACCTCGAGGGCAACGCCCTGGTGCACACGTCCTTCGACGGGCGGGTGGTCTACCGGAACGCGTGGCACCACAGCCGCATGTCGGAGGACGACCTGGCGGTGGCGCAGATCCTCGAGGACATGGGTCGCTGGACCCGCGGCGAGGCGCCCGAGCCTTATCCGCTTGCGCAGGGGCTCTGGGATCACGCGCTGTCGCTGGCGATCCTCGACTCGGCGCGCACCGGTGCCGACGTTCGCGTCGACGAGCAGCCGTGGGGGTGACGTCTCCATGCGGGTGAAGGGCGCCGCGCTCCTGCTGGCCGTGGCGCTCACGGCCTGCGCGCCCGGCGAGGGCGCGGGCGGAGCCGCCTCGGCCGACGGCTGCGCCCAGGGCGCCGCATCGTCCCCGCTGCGCGTCGCGGTGGTGGGCGACTCGCTGTCCTACGGCACGTCCGCGGCGTTCACGCCGGATGGTCTCGACGAGTCGTCGTACGTGTGGTGGGCGCTGGGGGACGATGCGGTGCTCGCGGGCGGCACCGCCGTGCCGGGTGCCACGTCGCTGGACCAGCGCGAGCGGGCCGGCGCCGTGGACGCGGACGTGCTGATCCTGGCGCTCGGCACCAACGACCTCGCCTGGGGCATCGCGTTCGACCAGACCTCGCAGGCGTTGAGGGATATCGCCGCCGTGGTGGGCGCCCCACGCGTGCTCCTGCTGGCGATCCCCCCGCTCGACCCGGAGATCGACCCCACCACGCCGGTCTACAACAGGCAGCTGCGGCGCCTCGCCGACGCGGAGGGCTGGACGTATGTGGACGCGCCCGCGGGCGCGCGCGAGGGTGACGGCTGGGCGGCGGGCATGACCGGGGACGGCGTCCACTACACCGTCGCCGGCGCGCGGATCGTGGGCGAGGCGGTGGCCGCGGCGCTCTGTTAAGGCCCGGGCGCGACACATCCCCGTGACACGGCCGCGCTACTGTGCGGCTCGTGGGACGTGTACTGAGGATCGCGGCCGCGCTCGCGGCGGCCATCGCCGCCGTGGCGATCGCGGGCGTGCCGCTGTACGTGCTCCCGGCGCGCGACGAGCCGCGAGCGGTCGACGCGGTCTACGTGATCGGTCCTCCGTACGACCCGCGGATCGAGTTCGCCGAGGGCATGATCGAGGATGGTCTGGCCGGCGCGCTGGTGGTGTCGATCATCGACGAGCCCGTGCAGCGTGCCGCCTTGCCCGAGGCGGCCGACGCGTGCGACGGCGCGCCGCGCGCGTACCCGGTGCACTGCTCTCAGCCGGACCCGTTCACCACGCGCGGCGAGGCCCGCTGGCTCAGCGATCTGGCGACCGAGCACGGCTGGGACTCGGTGGCGGTGATCACCACCACGCCGCACATCACGCGCACGCGGGTCATCATGGAACGATGCTGGGACGGCGAGATCTCCTACCTCGACTCCGGCGAGCCGTTGGGGCTCGCGGCGTGGGCGTATCAGTACGCGTACCAGTCGGCGGCGTTCGTCAAGGTGGCGTGGGAGCAGGGTTGCTGACGGGCCGCTGGGCGCTCGCCATCGTCGCGGCCGCGACGCTCGCGGCGTGCTCCCCGTCGATGGCGGCATCGCAAGCGACCGTCTCGCGAGATGCGACCACCGCATCGTCCCCGCCGGCCGCGGCCGCGCAGGCGACGCCGGTCGAGGCGCAGGAGCTCACAGCCTCAGGCCCCGTGACCTTCGCCGTGGTGGGCGACTCGCTGTCGCTGGGCAACAGTCCGGACTTCGACGGCGGCGTTGCGGGCAACCTGAGCTGGGTCTACTGGGCCCAAGGGGACGATGCGACGTTCGTGGGCGGCACGGCTGAGGTGGGCGCGGCGTCGTGGTCGCAGGCCCGTCGCGCGGTGCCGATCGACGCGGATGTGCTCGTGATGGCGCTCGGCACCAACGACATGAGCGCGGACGCGAGTTTCGCCGCGACTGCGGAGGCGTTGACGCAGATCGCGGCCACCGTGGGCGCGCCTCGCGTGCTGGTTCTCTCGGTGCCGCCGCGTCGCTACGAGCGCGAGCCGAGCACCGTCGAATTCAACGGCTGGCTTCAGGGGCTTGCCGCGGAGCACGACTGGCAGTTCGTGGACGCCGCCAGGGTGGTTCGCGACGGCGATACCTGGGCGGATGGCATGACGGGCGACGGGATCCATTACTCCAACGAGGCGATCCCATTGGTAGGTGCATACGTGGGCTTTGCGCTTCGAGCGGGCGGCTAGAATCCGCCGGAAGCACGAATCCTGCGTCGCGAAACGCCCCAATGGAAAATATGGCGACAAAACGGACATGCGCTGTTACAGTCAAGAAGCGAGGGCAGGTCAGGGGGGCTTGCACCGCAAACGAGGGGAATTGAACGCAATGATCGGTCGCACCATCGCAGCAGTATCCATCGCGGGGGCCATCGCGCTTGCCCCGGCCGTCGCCTACGCGGACGCGTATCCGTCGGAGGGCAACGAGAACAACTCGGGCTCTCTTAACACTGGGGGAAGCACCGACACGTTGTCGAACACGGGCTTCGAGAGCGTCCCCATGGCGCTCGGTGCGGGGGTCCTCCTCGTCGCCGGTGCCGCAACAGTCGTCATCGCTGCTCGTCGGACCTCGGCCGGCACGCGATCCTAGACACGATGCCGGCGTCCCGTCTCGACGGGACGCCGGCATTGCAGTCTGTGCGAGGTGAATGAGCTGGGGGAGCTCCATGTCGCTTGATTCCATCGCGCCTGCGGGCGTGGGGGCGAGGCCCTGGGTGAAGACCATCCAGCGCCGCATCGGTTTCACCGATGCCTTCGTGGTTGCCCTCATCATGGTCGCCGCGCACGGCGTGCGCTTCGGGTGGGACCCTTTCACCACCCTCGTGGGGCCGTCAGGCCCTGCCTACTGGTGGGTGACCGTCGCGGTCTCCGTGCTGTGGCTGCTCCAGCTCGGATGGACCCGCTCGCGCGACGCCCGCATCCTGGGCCAGGGGCCCGAGGAGTACCAGCGCATCGGCACGGCCGGCTGGCGCACCTTCGCCATCGTGGCCATCATCGGCTTCCTCACCCAGTGGCACATCAGCCGCGGGTATCTCCTGTTCGCGCTGCCGCTGGGCACGCTCGTCCTCTTCGGCTACCGCCGTGCGTGGCGGATGTGGCTCGGCGAGCAGCGCCGCTTGGGCAACCTTCGCCAGCGCGTGGTGATCGCGGGGCCCCGCCGCACGGTCGAGCAGATGATCGGTCGATTGCAGGCGGGTGACCGCGAGCATGGCTACGAGGTGGTGGGCGTGTGCCTGCCCGGCGGCACGTCGGTCACGCTCTCCGGTGACCTCGCGGACATCCCCGTGCTCGGGTCGATCTCCGGCGCCGCCGCGGCCGCCAACGGCGCCGGGGCCGAGTACATCGTGCTCGCCGGCACTGAGGAGGTGTCGCTCCAGGAGGCGCGGCGCCTCGAGTGGGCGCTCGAGGATTTCGGGATCGGCCTCATCGTCGCGCCCAGCCTCTCGGACGTCGCCATGCCCCGGGTGGCCGTGAGCCACGTGGCCGGCCTGCCGCTCATGCACGTCGACCCGCCGCGCTTCAGCGGTCCCAGCCGCGCGCTCAAGACGGCCGCGGACAAGGTGGGCGCGCTCGCGATCCTCGCGGTGCTGAGCGTGCCGCTGGTGGCGATCGCGATCGCCGTCAAGGTCAGCAGCCCGGGCCCCGTACTGTTCCGGCAGCGGCGCATCGGCCTCGCGCACCAGCCGTTCGAGATGCTGAAGTTCCGCACCATGTACATCGGCGCGGAGACCCGCCTCGAGGGGATCCTCGAGGACAACGAGGGAAACGGCGTTCACTTCAAGATGCGCCAGGACCCTCGGGTGACGCCCGTGGGCCGCTTCCTGCGCCGCTTCTCGCTCGACGAGCTCCCTCAGCTGCTCAACGTGGTCAAGGGCGACATGTCGATCGTGGGCCCGCGCCCGCCCCTGCCCCGCGAGGTCGAGATGTGGGACGAGGACGTCTCGCGGCGCCAGCTGGTCCGCCCGGGCATCACGGGCCTGTGGCAGGTCAGCGGCCGTTCGGACCTGTCGTGGGAGGAGAGCGTGCGGCTCGACCTCCACTACACGCAGAACTGGACGCTCGGGCTCGACACCATCATCGTCCTGCGCACAGTCTGGGCCGTGGTGGCCGGCCGCGGGGCGTACTGACGCTGCTGGCGTGTTACCGCCGGCACCCTGCTACTTGATGCGGGGCCGGGACGGCGTGCGCGGGGTGCGCAGGCTCGGCTCGGGCTCGTCGTCCTCGACCAGGCGGGGGACTTCGACCTCGTCCTCGCCCAGCGATTCCGCCTCGAGGTCGAGCTCGTCCAACTCCTCCCCGATACGGTCCAGGTCCGCATCGGAGTCGTCGGTGTGGTTGTCCTTCGCGTCATCGGCCTCATCGTCGTCGACGTCGGGCACGGCGATCGAGTCGTCGTCCTCGTCCCACGGTGGCGCCCCGGCATCCGCGTCGGCCGCGCCCTCGGGCGACTTGGCGGTATCGGCGTCGTCAACGACTTCGTCGGCCTCTTCCTGAGGGTCCTGGTTGTCGCCGGACGCGTCGGGCGACTCCGTCACCTCCGAGGTTTCGTCGGGAGACCAGGCGGCCCGCTGCTCGCCCTCGGTACCGGCGTCGACCGCCGCCACCTTGCGGCGCCACCCCCACCGCCGGCGGGCATCGTTGCGGTCGGCGGTGGCCTCCTGCGTGTCCTCGGCGGCCTCGGCCGTCGTGTTCTTGGCCCCAGCCTCGTTGGCCCCGGAGTCCTCGGACGCAGGGTCCTTGGCTTCAGGGTCCTTGGCTTCAGGGTCCTTGAATGCCGAGCCCTTGCCCCCGGTGCCTTTGGCGCCGGAACCCGTGGCGCCGGAGCCCTTGACTTTGGTCTCCTCGACCACGGCTGCGTCGCTGGCGGCCTCGCGCTCTTGGGCCCCGCCGTGCGAGCCCCCGTCCGACTTCTTCTTGCTCTGGCGCTGCAGAGGCCAGGACACGCGGAGGCGCCTGCTCGCGGGGGCCTTTTCGGCGCTCTCATACGCGTAGTCGTAGCGGCGGTAGCCGTAGCTGTCCGCGCCGGTGGTGGGCACCATGGACAAGATCACCCCGGATGCGGGCACGCCCACGTTCGCGGCGGCCTCGAGGGCGCTCCGCAACTCGGGGACGTGCGCGCGGCCGATCGCCACGACTACCACGGTGCTGCCCACGTGCTGCGCGAGCACGGCGGCATCGGTCACAGGAAGGAGCGGCGGCGCGTCGTAGATGACCACGTCGAAGTCCTCGTCGAGCCGGCGGACCACTTCGGCCATGGCGGGCGAGCCCAGCAGCTCGGAGGGATTGGGCGGCAGTTGGCCTGCCGGCAGCACGTGCAGGCCGGCCGGTCCCCACGACTGGATGGCGTCGTCGAGCTCGATGCGGCCGATGATGACGTCCGAGAGGCCCACGCCGCCCTCGAGTCCCATGTACTGGGTGATCTTGGGGCGCCGCAGGTCCGCCTCGACCAGAATGACGCGCGCCTGCGCGTCGGCGAGGGCTATCGCGAGGTTCGCGGCGGTGGTGGACTTTCCCTCGCCCGGGACCGAGGACGTGAGGACGATGCTCTGGCTGCCCTGACCGGATCGGAGGAACTGAAGGTTGGTGCGCAGGCTGCGGAAGGACTCCGCGAGGATGCTGTGGCTGTCGTCTTGGACGATGAGCGGACGGGTGCGTGCGCGGGGGTCGAACGGGATGCCGCCCAGCACGGGCACCGTGGTGATGCGGCGCACGTCCCGCTCGGTGTGCACCTTGGTGTCAAGCGCCGATCGCAGTAGCGCGGCGGCGACTCCGAGGCTGAGACCCACCAGCAGTCCGATCGCGATGTCGACCATCAGGTTGGGGCTGGTGGGTACGCCTGGCTGCTCGGCTTCCTGGGCGATCTTGAGGGCCACCGGCGACGCGGTCATCCCTTCGGTACGCTCCCACGTCTCCACCACGATGACCAGCTGGCGCGCGGTCTCCGTGGCGAGCGCCGCCGCGGAGGCCGGATCGGGCCCGCTCGCGGTGACGTCGATGATGGTGGTGTTCTGCGGCGAGCTGGCGGAGACGCGACCGCGCACGTCCGGCACCGAGGCATCGAGCCCGAGCTCCTCGATGGTGGGCTCGAGCACGGCGGCGGTCTTCACCAGATCCGAATACGTCTGCACCCGCTGGAGCGTGAAGGAGTTGCCCTGTGCGAGCTCAGCGGTGCTCGCGGCGCCGGTGGTGGAGACGAACACCTTCGCCTGGGCGGTGTAGACCGGCGTCGCCAGGGTCGCGTAGGACCACCCGGCGAACCCGCCGAGCATGGTGATGACGACGATGAGGATCCAGTTCTTTCGAACGATCCTCAAATAGTCCCGCAGCTCCACGTTCGTCCCCCCTGCAGTTCAGTCGCGCCGGCCATTCCCTCGTGGCCGCGCGCCGTGAACCCCACACGTTGATGCATGGCCCATTCGGGGACCCTACCTCAGCGGGGTGGCCCAGCGGGAGGGGGGACCTGAAGTCAGGCAGGAGGGGGTGGGCGCGGATCGACCCCTTCAAGTGTGACCGATTTGTGCATATCCTGCACCCATGGGGGAGCGTGAGCTGGGGTTGGTGTCCGTCGTGATACCCACGTACAACGTGGGATCCATGGTGCGTGAGGCCGTCGACTCGGTGTTGGAGCAGACGTATCCCCTGCTTGAGGCGCTCGTCATCGACGATGGCTCGACCGACGACACGATGACGTACCTCCACGACATCGAGGACCCGCGGCTGCGCATCGTCTCCAAGCCCAACGGCGGCGTGAGCTCCGCGCGCAACCTGGGTGCACAGGTGGCGAGGGGAGAGTTCGTCGCCTTCCTCGACGCGGACGACGTGTGGACCCCGACCAAGCTCGAGGAGACCGTGCCGCTGCTCGCAGAACACGTCGCGGTAGGCAGCATGATGCGCTACATCGACGAACAGGGCCGCCGCCTGCGATCCGCGGCCGGCGAGGACCCGACGGTGGGCGATGCCCCGGCCCGCATCCCGCGTGCCGAGCTGATGCCGTTCCAGACGTCGAGCATCGTCTTCCAGGCCGATGCGGTGGCCCAGGCGGGGGAGTTCGACACCACGCTGCGGCTCGCGCAGGATCTCGACTTCTTCGCGCGCGTGGCGCGCCTGGGGTCCGTGGGCTATGTGCCTAAGGCGCTCGGCGGCTACCGGCTGCGCACCTCCTCGGTCAGCAGCCGCGACTACGCCAGGCAGCGCAAGAACATGCGCTTCATCCAGGCCCGGCTGCGTGCGCGTGACGCGGGCGGCGACCTCACGTGGGAGGACTTCGACCGCGACTACGCGCCCTCGTTCCGCACGCGCAGGCTCGACTACGCGGCCGAGGCGTACCGCGCCGGGGGCCTGGCGCTGTCGCAGGGGCACCGCAGCGGCGCGCTCCATCTGCTGGGCGCGGTGGCCGCCTCGCCGGGCTACTCGGTGCCGCGGCTGGTCCGCCACGTCCGGGCGATGCGCGGCTAGGGATGCGCACCCGGCTCACCGGCGGGGCGCTGTCGCTGGCGGATGCCGGCACGGCCTCGGTCGCGACCTTCGTCGCGAGCCTTGTGGCGCTGCGCAGCCTCGACGACCCCGAGCTGGCGCTGTACGCGCTCGTGTTCGCGGCCCTCACGGCGCTGATGATCGCGCCGCAGTACATGCTGTACATCCCGCAACGTCTGCACGCGAACCGCCAGCCGCAGGTCCGGCGCACCAGTTACCGCGCCGACGCGCGCGGTGCGGTGCCGTACGCCGCCGTGACGGCGGTGGGTGTGTTCTTGGCGGCGCTACCGCTGCGCGGGGGGCTGTCCGACCCGTCGGCGTATGTGGCGATCTGTGCCACGGCGGCGGTGCTGTCCGCGCTGTCCCCGTTCCAGGACCACATGCGCGCCTCTCTTCACGTCGCGGGGCGGCACGGCAGGGCCGCGCTCGTCTCGGCGGTGAACCTGGGCGTCGTGAGCGTGATCTTCGTGGCGGTGGAGTGGGGGCCGCAGGGTCCCGCGTGGTTTGCGTACGCCGCCCCGTTCGGTTCGTTGGTGCTGGGCAACCTGGTGAGCATTGTCGCGGGCTACGGCCTCCACCGGGCCGTGACGGTGGTCGAGCACCGCGACCCGATCCTGTTCCGCACCTCCCTGCTGGCCGCGTCGACGGGCTTCGCGCGGCAAGGAGTGGCCTATGTGGCCAACCTGCTGGTCGCGGCCATGATTTCGGCGTCCGCGCTGGCGGCGCTCGAGACCGCCCGCGTGGCGGCGCAGCCGGTGCTGATCCTGGGCATCGGGGTCGCGTCCTTCTTCATGCCGGAGGCCGTGCGCGCCATCGGGGCCGGGGACCGCCATCGCGCCGGGGCGATCATGCGGCGGCTCGTGGCGGTGGTCTCCGGAGCGGGCGCGGTGTACGCGCTCGCCCTGATCCCGCTCGCTCCACTGCTCGCGCTGGTGCTGGGCCGCCCCGTCGATGCCGGACTCGCGAGCGCGCGGGCGGGATCCTTCGCGCTGTCCTCGGCCGCCAACCCGTTCAACGCCTACAACATGGCGGAGCGGCGGTACGGCGTGGCGCTGGGCCTCACGGCCGCATCGGAGATCCCGGCGCTGGTGGTGCTGGTAGCGCTGATCCCGTCGCTCGGCGTGTTCGCGGTGCCGGTGAGCGCCTCGGTCTCGGCGGTGCTGCGCATCGCCCTCAACGTCATCTACCGCAACCGGGCGGATCGGCGTGCTGCCGCGCACACGCCCGCCGAGGCGGCGGCGTGAGCTCGGTGGGACGCCCTTTTCAGCGACCGACGGCGCAGGTAGCCTGGGCGCGAGGGGGCATCATGACCGATGCGGGACTGAGGGGACCGCGCGGCGGAGCGGTAGGCCGCGCGCGGAGCGGGTGCTGACGTGAACCGCGTGCTCGTGCTGCTCGCGTTCGCGTGCCATCCGGAGCAGGGCAGTGAGCCCGGCGCGGGCTGGGCTGCTCTCACGGTCGCCGCAGAGCTCTACGACAGCATCGTGGTGGTGACCGAGAGCCGCGACGATGGCCGCCTCACCGCGCGCTCGCGTGAACTGCCGGCGGAGGTCGCGGTCCACCACGTGGGCAGCGCGCGGCTCGAGAACTCGAGCGTCTACCTCCGCTACGCGGACTGGGTGGCACGGGCGATGCCCGTGATCGCAGCCGTGCGGCGCCCCGGCGTCGTGGTGGACATCCATCACGTCACCTACGCCGCGGACTGGCTGCCGACTCCGCTGGCGGTGATGCGCAAGGGTGACGGCGAGCGGTGGATCTGGGGCCCCATGGGCGGGTCGACCAGGCCGCCGCTGCGGCTCGCCGCCGCGCTAGGCGCCCGATCCGTGGCGTTCGAGGCGGTGCGGGCGGTCTCGGGGGCCGCGGGCCGCACCATCAACAAGCTGCTGTTGCGCCGCCGGGTGGACGCGTTGCTGGTGCTCAACCGCGACACCGCGCGCGCGTGGCGCCGCCTGCCGGTGATCACGCGCCCCAACGCGGTGGTGGACTACGAGCAGATGCCGGAGCCCGCGGCGGCGGTGGCGACGCCCCAGGCGGGTGCGGCGAAGGTCATGCTCTACGCGGGCCGCGGGGTGGACTGGAAGGGACTCCGGCTCGCGCTGCGCGCGTTCGCGCTGCTGCCCGAGGAGTGGGAGATGCACGTCGCGGGCCGCGACACGGCGGCCCTGGTGGAGCGTGAGGGCTTCGCGGGCCATCCGCGGGTGGTGCTTCACGACAAGGTGGACCGGGCGACGGCTCTGTCGATGATCGCGGCCGCAGACGTGTTCGCGTTGCCCAGCCTCCATGACTCCGCGCCGTGGGCGGCTGCGGAGGCGGCGGGTCTCGGCACCCCCGTGGTGTGCCTCGACCTGGGCGGCGTGAGCGACCTGGCGGGGACGCTGGCGCGTCCGGTAGCGGCGCGTCCGGTGAGCACGCTTCCGTCCCGGCTCGCGGCCGCCGCCGTGGCCGCCGCGGAGGAGTCGCCGCTGCCCGACAGGCCGTGGACGTACGAGGCGATGCTGGAGTTCATGGAGAGCGTCTACGGGCGCGCGCTTGTGGGGGAGCGCGAGTGACAGCCGCCATGCCGGCGGCGCCCGTGGACGCGGACGCTCGGGACGCAGCGGCCGCCGGCAGCGCCGAGCTGCTGCGCCTCGCCGTCGCGTCGAGCGGGGCGCTGCGGG
>NZ_JAHEBP010000068.1:3322-10743 GCF_024642165.1 Demequina sp. | reverse complement strand
GCCGCCACGTCCGCGACCGGCACCTCCGCGCCCGAGTCCCGACGCGCCTCGACCCAGCGCGCCACCGCCGTCTTGAGGCCGGAGAACGAGAAGTCGTAGGCGTGGCGCGCCATGTCCTTGGGCTTGCTGAGGCCGCGCGGGAAGGGAATCGCCTCGGGATCGCCCTCGCGCGCGAGCCGGTCCACGTGCGGGCCGCCCGGGTACGGCAGGCCCAGCAGGCGGCCCACCTTGTCGAACGCCTCGCCGGCGGCGTCGTCGAGCGTGTGCCCCAGCTCGTGGACGCCCGTCGCGATGTCGTCGACCAGCAACAGCGACGTGTGGCCGCCGGACACCACCAGCGCCATGGTCCGGTCCGGGAACCGGCCGTGCACCAGCTGGTCGACGGCGGCGTGGCCGATGACGTGGTTGACGCCGTAGAGCGGCCGGTCCAGGCCCAGGGCGAGCGCCTTGGCGGCGGCCACGCCCACGGTCAGCGAGCCCACCAGGCCGGGCCCCGAGGCGACGGCGACCGCATCCACATCGGACAGGGTGCGTCCCGCGCGCGCCAAGGCCTCGTCCAGGGTGGGCAGCACGGCCTCAAGGTGGGCGCGCGAGGCGACCTCCGGGACGATGCCGCCGAAGCGCGCGTGCTCGTCCATGGACGAGGCGACCACGTCGGCGAGCAGCTCGTCGCCCTCGACAAGCGCGACTCCGGTCTCGTCGCAGGTGCTCTCCAGTCCCAGTACAAGTGCCACCCGACAACTGTAGTCGGCGCGGAACCGGGACCTCCGGCGGAATAAACGCGGTCCAGCGTGCGTCATGGTGGTTGACATGACAACTACGAATCTCTCCGCGCCGCCCGCGACCTTCACGCTCGACCCGGTCGCCCGCGCCGCCCTGTTCACCGAGGCCCGCTCGGCGACCGCCTTCGACCATCGTCCCGTGGACGGCGACGTGATCACCCGCGCCTGGGACCTCGCCAAGTGGGGCCCCACCAGCAACAACACGCAGCCGCTGCGGCTCGTGATCGCGCGCAGCGAGGAGGCCCGCGCCGCCGTGCTCGACGCCGCGATGCCGGGCAACCGTCCCCGCCTCGCCCAGGCGCCGCTCATCGCCGTCGTGGCCCGCGACGACCGCTTCCACGACCACCATGAGATCGTCGCTCCCGGCATGGCCGGCTTCCACGAGCGTTTCGAGGCGAACCCCCAGATGCGGGCGGGCCTTGCGCACTCCGGGACGATGCTCGGACTCGGCTATGTCATCGTCGCCCTGAGGGCGGAGGGTCTGGCGGTCCGACCGTACGGCGGCTTCGACCGGACGGCCCTCGACGCGTCTCTGATGCCCGCCCACTGGGGCGCCGAGGTGCTGCTCGGCGTCGGCTACCCCGCACCGGGCGACCACGGCGCGGGCGAGCGGCGCGGCCGGATCGACGCGGCGACCGGCGTCCGGGAGCTCTGACCCGGACCGTCAGCCGGGAGGCTGATAGCCGCGGAGCGCCTTGCGCATCACCACCGCGTCGACGCCCTCGGGCTGGTAGTACCTGCGGCGCACGCGCACGTCCTCGAAGCCGTAGGCCCGGTACAGCGCCAGCGCCGCCTGGTTCTCCACGGAGACCTCGAGCCACGCATCGGCGGCGCCCAGGGCGCGCGCCTCGGCGAGGAAATCGTCCATGAGGGCACGGCCGAGGCCCTCGCCACGGCGTTCAGGCACCACGGCGATGTTCATGAGGTGGAACGCGTCGCCGTCGAACCCGTAGACGGCGTAGCCGGCCAGCTCTCCCCCGGCCTCGATCCCGCGGTAGCGGGCGAAGCCGTAGGCGAAGTCATGGCCGATCAGCTCGAGCGACCAGGCGGAACGCCCGAACATCTCAACCTCCCGCGCGGCCATCCATGGCAGGTCCTGCTCGACCAGGTCCCTGATGCGGACGTCGCCCTCCATGGTCACGCGCCCGGAACCCCGTGGACGTCGGGCCGGCGCAGGTACAGCGGTTCGGTGGGCATCTCCACCCCGCGCTCGCGCAGGCCCGCGGCGACGCGGACCAGCCACGCGGGGTCCGGATCGGCATCGACCGCGCCCGGGAACGCGTCCGGATACAGCAGCCCACCACGGCCCGCCACGACGCCCGAGACCCGGACGTCGCCGGGCGCGCTCACCGCGGGGCCTTCCACCCTCTCTCCATCGCGGTAGGCCGCCCAGTAGACCTCCTTGCGCCGCGCATCGGCCACCACGGTGACGTCCCCGCCGCGCTCGGCGCCGATCGCATCGAGCGAGCACACGCCCTCGACCGGCACGCCCCACACGCGTCCCAGCATGCGCGCCGTCATGAGTCCCACGCGCAGCCCCGTGAACGGCGCCGGACCGGTCCCCACCACGATGCGCTCGATGGAATCGCGCGCCGCGACCGCCTCCGTGAGCGCCTCCTCGATGAGCCCGGACAGCAGCTCGGCGTGCCCGCGGGGGTTGAAGGCGGACCGTGCGGCGAGGGTGGTCTCGCCGTCCACGATCGCGACGGCGATGGCGGAGGAGGTGTCGAGGGCGAGGATCACGGGCCTAGCCTACGAGCGCGACGCCGTCCCAGCGGGCGCCGTGCGTGGTGACCGTGACCGTGCGCAGGCCCTCATCCGGGTGGTCCATGTCGAGCTCGCCGCCGCGCTCGCGCTCGATGGCCACGTGGATCCGGTCCTCGGAGAGCTGTTCCGCCTTGTCCTCGCCCCACTCGACCACCGTCACCGAACCTTCCACCGTGGTGTCCAGGTCCAGGTCGTCGAGCTCCGCCAACGAGTTCAGCCGATAGGCGTCGACATGGATGAGCGAGGGCCCGCCGACCACGGACGGATGGGTGCGGGCGATGATGAACGTGGGGCTGGCGACCGGGCCGC
Organism: Demequina sp.; assembly: GCF_024642165.1. Lineage (GTDB taxonomy): Bacteria > Actinomycetota > Actinomycetes > Actinomycetales > Demequinaceae > Demequina. Next base: position 7,885 of record NZ_JAHEBP010000068.1, on the reverse strand, counting down.
GCACGCCGATGGCGTCGCCCAGGCCCTGGGTGAAGGTGGTCTTGCCGGCGCCCAGGTCGCCGCTGAGGATCACCACGTCGCCCGGGCGCAGGTGCGGCGCGATCACGTCACGCGCGAGCGCGCGCATGCCGTCCGCGTCGGAGGCGGAGAACTGCGCGGAGGTCATACGGGGGCCTTCTCCTTGTATCCGCCGAACCGGCACACGATCTCGTAGTCGATGGTGCCCACCGCATCGGCCCAGTCGCGCGCCGTGGGCCCGTCGGGGCCGATCAGCACCACCGTGTCCCCCGCCCGCTCGGGCGCGTCCGCACCCAGGTCGAGCACCACCTGGTCCATGCACACGCGGCCGGCGATGCGATGCCGGCGGCCGCCGATCGAAACCTCGGCGCGGTTGCCCGCCGAGCGGAAGATGCCGTCGGCGTAACCCGCGCTGACCAGCCCCAGGCGCGTGGGCGCGGGCGTCGTGTAGTCGTGGCCGTAGCTGACACCCTGGCCGGCCGGCACGTCCTTGACCAGCGCCAGCGAGGCGGTCACACGCATGGCGGGCTCGAGCCCGAAGCGCCGCCCCGCAGGGTCCTCCACCGGAGGCAGCCCGTAGATGGCGATTCCGGGCCGCACCAGGTCGAAGTGCAGGTCCGGCCGGGTGAGCGTCGCCGCCGAGTTCGCCAGGTGGCGCACCTCCAGCCGCGCGCCGCGCGCCTCCGCGACCGCCAGCGCCTCGCGGAACACGGCCGCCTGCGCGTCGATGGTGGGATGCCCGGGCTGATCCGCCCATGCGAGGTGCGACCACATGCCCACCACCACCACCGCATCGTCCGCCGCGATCGCGGCCTCGAGCAGCCCCGGGAGCTCCGCGGGGCGCACGCCCTCGCGGGCCAGGCCGGTGTCGACGCAGACGTGGACCCGCGCGACCGTGCCCACCTCACGGGCGGCGTCGACGATGCGCTCGAGCACCGGCAGGGACGATGCGGACACGTCCACTCCCGCCTCGATCAGCCGGGCGGCGGGCACGTCGGGCCCGTAGAGCCAGGTGAGGATCCGTCCGGTGTCCCCGGCGGCGCGCAGCGCGAGCGCCTCGTCCGGCTGGGCGACGCCCAGCCAGGTCGCGCCGCCCGCGCGCGCCGCGGCGGCCGCGGGCACCAGGCCGTGGCCGTAGGCATCGGCCTTGACCACGGCGAGCACCTGCGCCGTAGGCGCGAACGCGCACAGCCGCTCGACGTTGCGTGCGATGGCCCCGTAGTCCACGGACACCTGAAGTCTGCTCATCAGCCCTCTCCGATCACGACCGCGGAGGCGATTCCCGCATCGTGCGACAGCGACACATGGAGGCTGGTGATGCCCAGCGCCGCGGCGCGTGCGGCCACCGTGCCCGTGATCACCAGGCTCGGGTCTCCCCCGGGGCCGCGGACCACCTCGCAGTCCTGCCAGTTCATCCCCGCCGGGGCGCCCAGCGCCTTCGCCAGGGCCTCCTTGGCCGCCCACCGGGCCGCGAGGCTCGCGTGGCCCAGCGTGCGCTCGGAGGGCGTGAACACCCGCTCGAGAAAGCCGGGCGAGCGCTCGAGCGCCTCCTCGAAGCGCGCGATCTCCACCACATCGATGCCGAGGCCCCGGATCGCCACGGCGCTACTCCACCGTGACTGACTTCGCGAGGTTGCGGGGCTGGTCCACGTCGTAGCCCTTGGCCGCCGCGAGCTCGAGGGCGAAGATCTGCAGGGGCACCACGGAGAGCAGCGGCGTCATCAGGACGGGGGCGGAGGGCACGAAGAACACCTGCTCGGCATAGTTCGCGGCCTCGGTGTCGCCCTCCTCGGCGATGACGAAGGTGCGCGCGCCGCGCGCCCGCACCTCCTGGACGTTCGAGATCACCTTGCTGTGGAGCGACTCGCGGCCGCGCGGGCTCGGCAGCACGATGATCACGGGCAGGCCCTCCTCGACGAGCGCGATGGGCCCGTGCTTGAGCTCGCCCGCCGCGAAGCCCTCCGCGTGGATGTACGCGAGCTCCTTGAGCTTGAGGGCGCCCTCGAGAGCCACCGGGTAGCCCACGTGGCGACCCAGGAACAACACCGTGCGCTCGTCGGCCATGGTGCGGGCGACCTCGCGGATGGCCTCGGACGTGTCGAGCACGCGCTGGATCTTGGCGGGGATCGCGTCGAGCTGGTCGAGCAGCGCCTCGATCTCGTCGGGGAACTTGTTGCCCCTGAGCTCGGCGAGGTAGATGCCCAACAGGTACACGGCCGTGATCTGCGCCAGGAACGCCTTGGTCGACGCGACGGCGATCTCAGGCCCGGCGCGTGTGTACAGCACCGCGTCCGCCTCGCGAGCGATGGTCGATCCCTGGGAGTTGACGATCGCGATCACGGGCGCCCCCTGCTGCTGGGCGTGGCGCACCGCCATGATCGTGTCCATGGTCTCGCCGGACTGGCTGATGGCGACCACCAACGTGCGCACGCCCACCACCGGGTCGCGGTAGCGGAACTCATGGGCGAGCTCCACCTCGACCGGGATTCGGCACCAGTGCTCGATCGCGTAGCGGCCCACCAGGCCCGCGTACGCGGCGGTGCCGCACGCGATCACGATGATCTTGTCGATCGAGTTGAGGATCGACTCGTGGATCATGCCCCCGTCGAGCTGCAGCCTGCCGTGCTCGTCCATGCGCCCGCGCAGGGTGTCCGCGACCGCGGTGGGCTGATCGTGGATCTCCTTCTCCATGAAGGTGGCGAAGCCGCCCTTCTGCGCCGCCGAGGCGTCCCAGTCCACGTGGTAGGGCTCGCGGTCGACCACGAAGCCGGAGAAGTCCGTGATGGTGACGCGTTCCGGCGTGATCTCCACCACCTCGTCCTGATGGAGCTCGAGCGCGGTGCGCGTGTGCTCGATGAACGCGACCACGTCCGAGCCCAGGAAGTTCTCGCCCTCGCCCAGCCCGATCACCAGGGGGCTGTTGCGGCGCGCGCCCACCACCGTGCGCGGTTCGCGGGCGTCCACGGCGAGCAGGGTGAAGGCGCCCTCGAGGCGGCGGGTGATGACGCGCATCGCGTCCGCCAGGCTCCGTCCCGTGCTCACCTCGCGGGCGAGCAGGTGTCCGGCGACCTCGGTGTCCGTCTCGGACAGGAACTCGACGCCCTCGTCCTGCAGCTCGGCGCGCAGGGCCGCGAAGTTCTCGATGATGCCGTTGTGGATGATCGCGATCCGGCCGGCCGCCGCGAGGTGCGGGTGCGCGTTGGCGTCGGTGGGGGCGCCGTGCGTCGCCCAGCGGGTGTGCCCGATCGCGGCGGTGCCTGCGGCGAGCGGGTGTTCGGCGAGGTGCTTCTCGAGGTTGACCAGCTTGCCGGCCTTCTTCGACATCGCCACGCGCTCGCGATCATCGGTGACGATCGCGATGCCCGCGGAGTCGTACCCGCGGTACTCGAGCCGCGCGAGACCCCCCATCACCACGCCCTGCGGACGCGCCCCGGGCGCGTCCGACCCCACATAGCCGACGATTCCGCACATGCCCCGAGTCTAGATGCCCCCTCACGCGCCCGGCGCAGGAGCGACGATGCGCAAGAATGGGCGCGTGAACGAGGCACGGGGTTCAGATGCGGGGACGGCGTTCGTCACCCTGCCGCGCGGCGAGTGGGCGGCGCTGGCGGACGCCACGCCGTTGCCGCTCACCGAGGCGGACATCGCCAGGGTGCGCGGCCTCGGCGACCCGGTGGACCTCGAGGAGGTCGACCAGATCTACCGGCCGCTGTCGCGGCTGCTCGACCTCTACTCCAGCGCCACCGGCGCCCTGCACCGCGCGACGAGTCAGTTCCTGGGCGAGCGTGCGTCCCGCACCCCCTTCGTCATCGGCGTCGCGGGGTCCGTGGCGGTGGGCAAGTCGACCACCGCGCGCCTGCTGAAGGAGCTGATGGCGCGCTGGCCGCGCTCCCCCCACGTGGAGCTGGTGACCACGGACGGCTTCCTGTACCCGAACTCCGTGCTGATCGAGCGCGAGCTGCTCGCTCGCAAGGGCTACCCCGAGTCCTACGATCGGCGCGCGCTGCGGGACTTCATCCTCAAGGTGAAGTCCGGCGCCCCCGAGGTGCGGGCGCCCGTGTACTCACACCAGGTCTATGACATCGTCCCCGACCAGGAGGTGATCGTCCGCCAGCCGGACGTGCTCATCGTCGAGGGACTCAACGTCCTGCAGACCGCCCAGGGGCGTCAGCCCGGATCCTCCCAGCTCGCGGTAAGCGACTTCTTCGACGTGTCGATCTACGTCGACGCGGAGCCGGAGGACATCCGCCGCTGGTACGTCGACCGCTTCCTCGCCCTGCGCGAGTCCGCGTTCGCGAGGCCGGACTCATACTTCCACTCGTACTCCACGCTGACGGACCCGCAGGCGCGCGCGGTCGCCCGTCAGATCTGGGACACCGTCAATGCGCCCAACCTGGTGCGGAACATCGCCCCGACGCGCTCGCGCGCGACCATCATCCTGTCCAAGGGCGCCGACCACACGGTCGAGGCCGTCCGCCTCCGCAAGCTCTGACGGGCGGGCCGGCCGAGTCAGCCTTCGACGTCGGGGTCGCCTGCGGGGTCGCC
>NZ_JAHEBP010000068.1:0-3222 GCF_024642165.1 Demequina sp. | reverse complement strand
CGGGGTCGCCTGCGGGGTCGCCGGCGCGGCGCTCGCGTCGCGTGGGTCGCAGCTGGAGCTCGCCGGTGACGAGGCGCTGCTCGATCTCGTCGGCGAGCTTCGGCATGTCGGGCTCGGCGAACCCGAGCCGCTGCAGGACCTTGTCGATCAGCATGCCGATGACCACGCCGCCCACCACCCCCACGGCGATCGACACGAGCAGGTTCTCGAAGATCGACCCGGCCCAGATGCCCAGCGCGACGCCGTAGGTCGCCCAGATGGCGACGGCGACGGCGTCCACCGCCATGAACCACTTGCGCGGATAGTGCAGGGCGCCGGCGGTGATGTTGACCGCGACGCGGCCCATGGGGATGAAGCGCGCGGCAATGATGAACGTGGTGCCGCGCCTCTCGAGGGTGGTCTCCGCCCAGTCGAGCGTGGTGCGCACCCGCTTGCGCGCGAAGAACGGGTGCTTGCGCACGTCGAACTTGGATCCGATCCAGTAGGCGATCTGATCGCCGCACCACGCGCCCGTCACCGCGAAGAACCACGTGAGCCACACCCACGGCGTGCCGTTCTGCGCCCACGCCGTCGCCGTCGCGATCACCACGGATTCCGAGGGAACCAGGGGGAAGACGCCATCGATGAGTGACAGCGCGAAGACGCTCGGGTAGATCCACAGCGACTCGGTCAGGGTGAGGATCCACCCCTCGAGCCAGTCGATCCAATCGAACAGAGCGTGCCAGATCGCGTTCACGTTGATCAGTCTCTCAGGTGGGCCGTCGCCCGGCGATCGGGTGATCCCCCGAGAGGCGTCATCCGTGAGGACGATCAGAGGCGCAGGCGGTCCCGCACCACGGCGGCGAGCGCGTCGGCGTGACGGCGCGCGTCCTCGGCCGTCGCCGCCTCGACCATCACACGCACCAGCGGCTCGGTCCCGGACGGGCGCAGCAGCACGCGACCCGAGTCGCCCAGCTCGCGGCGGGCGGCGGAGACCGCCGCCTGCAGCTCGACGTCCGTGTGCACGCGGGAGCGATCGGCGTTGGTGACGTTGATGAGGACCTGCGGCAGCGTCTCGATGCCCGCGCACTGGGTGCGAAGCGGCCCCCGGCTCGCGATGCGGGCCGCCACGAGCAGCGCGGTGAGCACGCCGTCCCCGGTGGTGGCGTGCTCGGACATGATGACGTGGCCCGACTGCTCCCCGCCCAGCGTGTATCCACCCTCGCGCATGGCCTCGAGCACGTAGCGGTCACCCACGGCGGTCTCCACGATGTCGATGCCCTCGCGACGCATCGCCTGGTGCAGTCCCAGGTTGCTCATCACCGTCGCCACCAGCGTGGACCGGTAAAGCGTGCCGGCCTCGCGCATGGCGACGGCCAGAAGTCCCATGATCTGATCGCCGTCGACCACCGCGCCGGTGTGATCCACGGCGAGGCAGCGGTCGGCGTCGCCGTCGAAGGCGACCCCCAGGTCCGCGCCCAGCTCGACCACCGCCGCCTGAAGCGGCCCCAGGTGGGTGGATCCGACTCCGTCGTTGATGTTGAGGCCGTCGGGCGAGGCGTTGATGACGCTGACGCGCGCGCCGGCGGCGGTGAGGGCAGCCGGGCCCACGGCGCTCGCGGCGCCGTGCGCCGCATCGATCACCACGTGGACGCCGTCGAGGGGCGCGGGCGCGTCGACGAAGGCGCGGACGGCGGCCACCACGTGGGCGACGTAGTCGTCGGCGAGCGCGGCCGAGGGGACGATGCGCCCGACGCCGGAGCCCGTGGGCCGCTCCCAGGCCTCGCCCACCCGTGCCTCGATGGCCTCCTCGACCGAGTCGTCCAGCTTGTGGCCGCCGCGGGCGAAGAACTTGATGCCGTTGTCGGGCATGGGGTTGTGCGAGGCGGAGATGACCACGCCCAGGTCCGCACCCGTGGAGCCGGTGAGATACGCGATCGCGGGGGTGGGGACCACTCCCACGTCCAGGACGTCGACCCCCGCGGACGCGAGACCGGCCGCGACCGCCGCGCCCAGGAACTCGCCTGAGACGCGGGTGTCGCGGCCGATGACGGCTACGGGACGGTGACCGGAGAACTCGCCGCGTTCCGCGAGCACGTGAGCCGCCGCGACCGAGAGGTCGACGGCTACCTCAGCGGTGACATCGCGGTTCGCGAGGCCCCGGACACCGTCCGTGCCGAACAGACGCGCCATGCGCGTGAGGTCAGCGCTTCGAGTACTGGGGTGCGCGACGGGCCTTCTTGAGACCCGCCTTCTTGCGCTCCACGACGCGAGCGTCGCGGGTGAGGAAGCCGGCCTTCTTGAGCGCGGCGCGGTTGGTGTCCTCGTCGATCTCGTTGAGCGCGCGGGAGACGCCCAGACGCAGCGCGCCGGCCTGGCCCGAGGGGCCACCGCCGTGGATGCGCGCGTGGACGTCGAACTTGCCCTCGATGTCGAGCAGCGCGAACGGCGAGTTCACCAGCTGCTGGTGCACCTTGTTGGGGAAGTAGGTCTCGAGCTCACGGCCGTTGATGACCCACTTGCCGGTGCCGGGCACCAGGCGGACGCGGGCGACCGCCTCCTTGCGGCGGCCCAGGCCGGCGCCGGGGGCCACGTTCGACGTGCCCTTGCCACGCTCGACGGCGGTCTCGGAGGTGTACTCGGTGGGGGTGTCGTTGTCGACCTCGGTCGTCACTTCTGCCACTTTCATCAATCCTTATGCGTTCCGGCGCGCGCTACTGCGCGACCTGGGAGATCTCGAAGGCCTGCGGCTGCTGCGCGGCGTGGGGGTGCTCGGGGCCGGCGTAGACCTTGAGCTTGGTGAGCTGGGCGGCGCCGAGCTTGGTCCGGGGAAGCATGCCCTTCACCGCGTTCTCGATGACGCGGCGGGGGTTCTTCTCCAGGAGCTCGCCGATCGGGACGGCGGAGAGGCCACCCGGAAAGCCCGAGTGACGGTAGACCATCTTGTCGGTGAGCTTGGCGCCCGTGAGGGCCACCTTCTCTGCGTTGATGACGATGACGAAGTCGCCGGAGTCGACGTGGGGCGCAAACGTCGCCTTGTGCTTGCCGCGGAGCAGCGAAGCGGCCTGAGAGGCCAGACGACCGAGGACCACGTCAGTTGCGTCGATGACGTACCAGTTCTTGGTCACGTCACCCGGCTTGGGAGAGTACGTACGCACTGTAAGGCCTTGCTTTCTCGTTCTGGTGGACGGTGAGGAATCACCGTGAAGCATTTCGGTCGGCGGGTCCTGCGGAGGCGAGTGG
>NZ_JAHEBP010000067.1 GCF_024642165.1 Demequina sp. | reverse complement strand
GCGATCGCGAGGCCGGTGAGGAACATCAGGGCGCCGAGCCACAGCATGGTGGGCGCGAGCACGAAGGTGGCGGCGCCCACTCCGGTGGCGGTCACGCCCCACAGCAGCCTCGACGCGAGCGAGCCGTGCCACACGCGCGACCCGTACGCGAGGCCGCCCACCAGTGAACCGAGAGCAAAGACGGCGAGCACCGCGCCGGACCACTGCTTCTGCTCCAGCTCCTCGGCGAAAGCCACCGTCGAGGCGTCGACCGAGGCGAAGAGCGCGCCCTGGGTCGCGAAGATCGCAGTAGTGACCACGAGAGCGGGTGTGGACACCAGCAGGTGGCCCCGCAGTGCGCCCGCGTAGCGGCGCCTTCGCGACGCGCGCGGCGGCAGCCCCACGCGGGGCATCTCCCCGTCGATCACCAGGGCGCGCGCGGCGCCGTGGGCGTCCTGACGGCGGCGAGCGTCCGCGCGACGCGCCGGCGGCTCGGTGTCAGTCAGCGAGATGAATCCATACCCGCCCACCGCCAGCGTCGCGACCGCGATGGCGGACGGGGCCCACGACGCCACCTGGGTGGCGAGCACCGTCGCGGCCGCCGGGCCGGCGATGAAAAGCACCTCCTCGAGAGAGGACTCGAGGGAGAACGCGGTGTTGAGCGAGTGGCCGTCGGGCACCACATGCGACCACCGGGCGCGGGTGTGGGTGGACTGGGTGCCCCCGGCGGCGACCAGCGGCGCGAGCAGCACGAGGGTCCATAGCGGCTGGTGCGTGAGCGCGGCGACGATGATCGCTACCCTGCCGGCGATCGCGATCGCATAGCCGACGCGCAGCACGCGCGACTGCCCGTAGGCATCGACCAGCCGGCCCACCTGGGGTGACACCACCGCGTACGAGACGGCGATCGCGGCGAGCACGATGCCGCCGTACTCATACCTGCCGTACTCGATCTGGACCAGGAGGAAGGTTGACAGGCCGGTGAGGCCCATCTGGATCCGCGCCACCAGGCCCCACGCCGTGAAGGCCCGGGCACCCGGCAGGGCGAGGATGCCCCGATAGGGCGTAAGCATGGCGGCACCTCACAGGAACGAGGAGATCTCGCGCGTCCTCGCGCGGAAGCCGCGCCAACTGCGCGACGGGGCCGGCGCATCGTCCCGGGGGAGGCCCTCCGGGCACGACCGGAGCATCGTCTCACACGGACGATGCGGTCCCGGCCTAGGGGGACGAGCCGGGAGCCGCGGAACCCCTCGGCCTGGCCTTGAGAGGCGAGGGGATGCGGTCCGCGAAGCGCATGAGGATGGAGCCGAACACCGCCAGGATCAGCACGTACGCCGCTGCGAACGGCCCCAGCATCGCCTCCGCGCCCGCGGCGACGCCCAGCCCGGCGATGACGATGGAGAACTCGCCTCGGGGAACCAGCGACAGCCCGGTGCGCCATTGGCCCTTGGGGCCGATCCCGGCGCGCTTGGCCGCCCAGATCCCCGTGTAGATCTTGGTGCAGGCGGTCACCACCGCGAGGCCCAGGGCGGGTAACAGCACCGGGCCCAGGTCACGAGGGTCGATGCCGATCCCGAAGAACACGAAGAAGATCCCGCCGAACACGTCCCGCAGGGGCGGCATCAGCCCGCGGACCTGGTCCGCGACGTTGCCCGAGAGCGTGAGCCCCAGGAGGAACGCGCCCACGGCCGCCGAGACCTGCACCGCCTCCGCGAGGCCCGCGACCAGGAATGCGAGGCCCAGCACCCCGAGCAGCAGCAGCTCGCGGGAGTGGGAATGGACCACGGTGGAGACGTGGCGCGAGAACCGCAGCGCGAAGAAGAAGGCCGCCGCCACGATCCCGATCGCGATCGAGGCCGCGATCGCCCCCTGCAGCAACGTCGCGCCCACGAGCAGCACCGCGAGGATGGGCAGGAACACCGCCATCACGATGTCCTCCATCACCAGGAGGCTGAGGATCACCGGGGTCTCGCGGTTGGCGAGCCGGTCGAAATCGTCGAGCAGCCGCGCGATGATCCCGGAGCTCGAGATGTAGGTGACGCCCGCGAGCAGCACCGAGGCGGTGACGGACCACCCGAGCAGCAGCCCTACCGCGAATCCGGGCGTGGCATTGAGCACGCCGTCGAGGATCCCCGCCTTCCAGGTCATGCGCACGCCGTCGCGAAGGTCCTGCGGCGAGTACTCGAGGCCTAGCAGCAGTAGCAGCAGCACCACGCCGATCTGCGCGCCGATGGCGAGAAAGTCCTCGCCCGCGCTGATGGGGATGAACCCGCCCTCGCCCATGATCAGCCCCGCGAGCAGGTACAGCGGGATCGACGGGATCCCGATCCTGCTCGCGACGCGGCCGAGCGCCGCCAGCACCAGGAAGACGATGCCGAGCTCGATGAGCACGGTGGCGGTCTCAGCGTGAGGGCTCGCCGCGGCCACGCGCAGGCCCGACAGGGGTGCGGTCGCGGCGATCATCGGCTATCCCGTGAGGATCTGCGCCGCGCGGTCGGCTGCCTCGTCCGACCCCATGACCAGCACCACGTCGCCCGGCTCGAAGACGAAGGACGGCTCGATGCCCGGGATGCCCTGGTCGCCGCGGATCACCGCCACCACCGATGCGGACGTCTCGGTGCGGATCCGTCCCTCGGCGAGCGCGCGCCCCACGAGGCCTCCCGATGCGGGCATCGTCACCCACTCGATCGCGAGGCCCACGATGGTGTGCTTGAGATCCTCGAGGCGCGCGATGATGTTGGTGCCGCCCAGGAGCTCGGCCATCTTTCCCGCGTCGCCCTCCGACAGCTCGACGGTGCCGCGGCACGAGTCAGGGTCCTCGCGGTCGTACAGGGCGATGTCCCGTTTGCCGTCGCGGCGGACCACCACGCCCACGTGGTCGCCCCCCTCGGCGGTGAACTCGTAGCGGACGCCGACTCCGGGGAGCGGGGTCTCGAAGATGTCCATGCGGCCTACTGTTCCATGTCGGGACCCTCGAGGGCTATGGGTGCGCCTACGCCTCGTCGGCGAGGCCGAGCTCGAGGAGCCTCTCCCACGCCATCCGCGCCATGAACGGATCGTCGATCTCGATGTAGCGGAGCGCGGCGAGCAGCTGGTAGGCCTGAGCCCGCCAGGCGGTGGCGCTGGTGACGTCGCCGTAGCCGCCGTACAGCTCGTCACGCATGTCGAGCGGCACCACCGTCGCCGCGCCGCCCAGGTCCGCCGCGGGGTCGCCGGCCCCGAAGTTGTGCCAGATGAGGATCCCGCAGAACGTGCCGCGGTCGGACTGAATAGCGCGAGGCTCGAGACGCCCGTGCGTCCACGACCACTGGGCGTCGAGCGGCGCGCTCGCGCCGATGCGGAAGAGCGCATCGGCGCCCTCCACGTTGAGAGTCCGATTCTCCGGTGCGCCGCGCAGCGCGGCGAACGCGAGCAGGCGCTCCCACTCGCCCCCCCACGACTCGAGGCCGAGCGAGGTGCGTGGATTTCGCGCCGCGCCGGCGGGCGCCGGGACGTGGACCTGGCGGATCGCCGAGCCCAGGGCTCGCGCCGAGTGCGAGTGGAGGGGCACGAAGGCCGCCGTCGACGCGGACACCCAGTCCACCAAGGTCCAGTGGAACGGGTAGCCGTGGCCCGGACGGCCGGTACCGACCGGCGCGGACGTGGGGAACGTCCACCTCCGGAGGTGGGGAGCGATCAGATCCGTCGCGCGCTCGAACAGCTCGTCGTCCTCGGCGAACCGCGGGAAGAGGGCTCCGTGGTCATCGCCGATCCTGATGGCGAAGTGGTCCTCGAGCGTGTAGCGGCGGCCCAGCTCCTGATCCGCGAGGTGCGGGAACTGCTCGTCCACGAGCGCCCGGACCGCTTCGTCGGTCACGGCGAGTGGTTCGCCGGTGCGCGCTCCGAGGGACATGCGACCCACGTTATCCTCTGGCTTCCCGGGGCCGGCGCACGCGCGCCGCACCCGCTGGCATCTGCGCGGAGTCGCCGTCAGTTTGCGGGAGCGACCGGGAGGATCAGCGCGAAGGTGGACCCGGCGCCGGGTCCGGGTGACGATGCGGTGATGTCGCCGCCGTGCGCCTGCGCGAGGGAAAGCGCGATGGTGAGACCGATCCCGCGACCCTGGCCGCCCTGGCCGCCGGCGCGGTAGAAGCGCTCGAAGATGTGGGCGAGATCCTGGGCCGCGATTCCCGTGCCGGTATCCGTCACCGTGACGGTCGCGCGTACGTCGCCCACGGTGACGCGCACCTCGACGGAGCCCGCGGAGGGCGTATGGAGCAGCGCATTGCCGAGCAGATTGACCAGCACTTGAGCGATCCGATCGCGGTCGACCACCACAGGCGCCGGACGGTCGGCGTGGACGTCCAGGCTCACGCCGCGATGGTCGAACTGCGGGCGCAGGCGGTTGCACACGGCCCGGGCGAGTTCCGCGAGGTCGGCGGGGCCGGGGGCAAGCGACAGCGACCGCTCTTCCGCGCGCGAGAGGGTCGACAGGTCCTCCGCCAGTCGCTCGAGCCGCGCGGCCTCGGCCGCGACCCGCTCGAACACCTCCGGGCTGGGCTCGACCACCTGGTCGATCAGCGCCTCCATGGAGCCGCGGATGGTGGTGAGCGGGGTCCGCATCTCGTGCGCCACCTCGTCGATCAGTCGCACCCGGCGCGCCTCGCCCTCCTCCAGACGCTCCGCCAGTGCATCGATGTCCTCCGCGACGGCGGCGAGCTCGGCCTCGGCCGGCCGCGGCGCCCGCCGCGTGTAGTCGCCGCCGGCGATCGCCCGCGACGCCTCGCGGATCTGCGCCAGCGGCACGGCGATGCGCTGGGACACCACGAGCGCGGCCACCCCCGCCGCCACGATCGCGGCGGCAGCGCCCCACGCGAGCGCGGCGGGAAGCGCATCGGCGAGCGCCTCCCGCGTCTCGACGGCCCGCATCGTGCTGCCGCGCATCATGCCCACGCGCCGTTGCACGCCCACCCCGGCGACGATCGCCGCGACGGCGACCAGCGCGACCACCCCGACGAGCGCCACCGCCAGGTGCGAGGCGAGCAGCCGTCCTCGTAGGGTGCTCATGCCGCGGCCAGCTTGTAGCCCACCCCGCGCACGGTGAGGACGATGTGAGGGTCCTCCGCCGGGTCTCCGAGCGCCTTGCGCAGCTTGCGGACATGCACGTCGACGATGCGCTCGTCGCCGAAGAAGTCCCAACCCCACACACGCTCGATGAGCTGGCGGCGCGTGAAGACCCGGCCTGGGGCGGAGGCGAGCGCCGCCAGCAGGTCGAACTCGAGGGCGGTGAGCGTCACGCCCGCGCCGTCCACGGACACGTCGCGGCCGGCCAGGTCGACCGTCAGGGCACCCAGGTCGACGCGGTCCGCGGGCCGCGAGGTGTCACGTCGGCGCAGCAGCGCGCGAACCCGCGCCACCACCTCCCTGGGGCTGAACGGCTTGGTGACGTAGTCGTCGGCGCCCACCTCGAGGCCCACGATGCGGTCGGCCTCCTCCACGCGCGCGGTGAGCAGCAGCACGTACACGTCGGACGTGCGCCGGAGCCGCCGGAGCGTCTCGATCCCGTCGATGCCGGGGAGCCTGACGTCCAGCACGATCAGGTCCACGGCGGTGCGTGCGACGGTGTCGATCGCCTCCTCGCCGGAGCCCGCCTCGAGCACCGTGAAGCCGTCGCGGCGCAGGTAGTCCCCGACGAGCGTGCGGATGTTCGCCTCGTCGTCCACCACCAGCACCGTTCGCGCTGTCACGCTCGCCATCCTACGGAGCGGGTACCCCGGTGATGTCCTCGACCTCCGCCGCGTCGAGGACGGCGGCCTCGTAGTCCTCGCCCCGCGCGTCGAGGGCTCGAACGAACGCCCGCAGGTGACGTTCGCTCGCGGCCTCGAGGCGGTCGTAGACCGTCGCCACCGCCACGGAGGATACGTCCTGCGCCCGCAGGTCGGCGATGTCTGTCTCCTCCACCAGCGCCGCCGCGCCCAGCGCCGCCGAGGCGGACTCGGAGCCCTGCGCCAGGAGCTCGTCGTACAGGGCCTGGAGCTCGGTGTCCTCGTAGACGCCCGCCACGGCGCCATCGTTCGGGTCCTCGAGTCCGTACGCACCGAGCAGTGCGCCCACGGCATCGAGGTGGTGCTGCTCGGCCCGCGAGATCATCGTGAAGGCGCGCAGGTCCCACGCGTCTGCGAACTCGACATAGAGGTCGCGGGCGAGCCGCTCCTCCTCCGCCATCCGCGCGAGCGACGCGGCGTCCGCTGCGCTCGCGGGCGCATCGTCCACCACCCAGTCCTCGAGGCACATGCCGTCGGCGGCGCGTCCGAAGGCGGACTCGTCCCCGCGGAGGCGGCCCATGCCGCCCATGCCGCCCATGCCGCCCATGCCCGGCGCGTCCCCCCGGCGGTACTCCTGACGGATCTCAGCCCCGGTGCCGCCGGGTTCATCGTCCGCGGTCACCGCCCAGGCGACGGTGGCGGGAACGGCGACCAGCGCGGCGCCTGCGGCGACCGCGAGAGCCACGGTGCGGGTCGGGACGGACATGGGAGTCTCCTTCGCTCGGATGACTTCAGTCCAGCGGATCCGTGTGAAGGGCGCCCGTGCGAAAGTGTGAAGATCGCGTGAAGGTGCGTGTGAGGCTGCGCGTGAGGCTAGAGGTGCAGCGCGTCCCGGTGCTCGCGCCATTCGCGCGCGAGCAGCCCGAAGATCGCGTCGTCCGAGACCTCCTCCTCGACCCAGTACGCCTCGCGCTTGACACCCTCGGCCCGAAAGCCGAGCCGCTCGAGCACCTTGATCGAGCGAGAGTTGTCGGGATGCGTCGCCGCCTCGATCCGATGCACGCCGGTGACATCGACCAGGTAGTCGATGAGCGCGGCGGCGGCCTCGGTCGCGTAGCCCTTGCGGCGCGCCCAGGTGTGAAGCGTGTAGCCGATCTCCGCGGTGTGCCCATGCTCATGGAGATAGAGGGCGACGTCGCCCACGGTCCGTCCGTCTGCACGGCGCTCGACGTCCAGCTGATACCAGCCGCCGGGCCGGGGGCCCTCGTGGGACGCGATCTCGCGGATCAGCGCCAAGGCCTTATCCACCGAGTAGGGCACTCGCCACGCCTGGTACATGGCGGTCTCGGGATCGGACCGGCGCAGCGCGAAGTCCTCCGCGTCCGCCTCCGTGAACGGACGCAGAATGAGTCTCTCGGTGTGCAACGGTGCGAAGGCCACGGGGCCACCCTAGTGCGGTACCGCAGCGAAACCCCAGCATCCGACCGCCGCGAATTTCGCAACGCGGGAGTTGCGTTTATGCCTTACACTCCCAGGTGAGGTGAGACTCACCTCGTCCGGCGCGGCCCCGATCCGCGCCGCGCTCCGGGAGGGATGCGCATGGAGACCGTCCACGCAGCGACCGTCGCGTCGATCGAGCGGATGAGCCCGCGCATGGTGCGCCTGAGCCTCGCCCTCGACCAGCCGGCCGCGTGGACCTCCACGGGATGTCCCGACGAGTTCGTCCACGTCGAGGTGGCCGCCGACGCCGTCGAGCCCGACGGGCGCGCGTCGCGCCACTACACAGTCAGCGGCCTCACTGTGGGCGGGTTCCGGCTCGAGGCGTTCCTCCACGGCGACGGACCTGGCGCCGCCTGGGCGCGGGACGCGCGTGTGGGCGACAGGGTGCGCGTGTCCGCGCCCAAGGCGTACTACCGCGTGCCGGACGATGCACGGGCGCGGATCCTCTGCGGCGACGCCACGGCGCTCCCGGCCATCGCGCGCATCCTGGCCGAGGCGGGCGCGGGCGAGCGGTTCCGCGTCATCGTCGAACTGCCCGATCTGCAGGACGTCCGCGCGCTCCCGTCCGCGGCGGACGTCAGCGTCGAGTGGCGTGTGGGTGGCAACGGTCACGGAGCTTCGGTGCTGAGGGACGCGCTGGTGGAGGTGGCGGTGGCGGAGCTGCAGCCCGGCGCACGCTCCTACGTCTGGGTCGCGTGCGAGTCCGTGCACTCCCGACGCATCCGCCAGTTGCTGCGCCGCGAGTTCGCCCTTCCGGTCAGCCACTACCGGATCGTGGGGTACTGGCATGCAGACCTCGAGCGCGCGATGCGGGTCTGGGAGAACGCGACCGACGAGCAGAAGGCGCGCTACGCCTCGCTGTGGCGCCAGGATCGCTCCGACGAGGAGAACTGGCTCGAGCTCGAGCCATTCCTCCAGTCCCTCGGGGTCTAGCCTCGAGGCATGCCGCCGCGCGAGAACCAGCTGGATCCGGCCCATGCGCCCACGCCGTTCACCGCCGCTCAGATCCGGGAGGCGACTCCCGAGGGCTGGAGCGTTGAGACCCGCACCACCCGCGATGGCGAGGTGGTCGAGCGGGCGCGCACCGTCTTCCGGGACGTCGACCAGGACGAGGTGACCATGGAACGGCACCGTCTCGACGACGCGGGCGTCCCCGCGGGCGAGGTGCAGGCGCGCCGCGTGCGGTGGCTCGATCTGCAGCGCCACGCGTCCTTCCCCATCGGCATCACGACGGTGACGCCGGAGCGGATCGTGACGGCCGTGGGCGAGGGCGACTGCCTGCGGTACGACGTGCGCGGCGACCACGGCACGAGCGTGTTCTGGTTCGCGCTGGACCACCCGGGCATGCCGGTGCGTTTCGAGGCGGGTCCCGCCGCGGGTCGCGAGGTGACCGAGGTGGTCGCCTACGGCGCCTCGAGCTGACGGTCAGCGGCGGTCGAGCACCTCGAGATCCGCGAGCGCGAGGCGGCCGGCCTCCGAGTAGGTGGCGTCGTCGAGCGCCGCGAGCGTCACCGCGAACGCGAGCGCCTCGGCCCGCACCCGCTGCATCGCCGCCTCGTCGATCCGCGTCTGTGCGCTGCCGTAGCCCTTGAGGACGTCGCGCATCCGCGAACTTCCCACCAGGCACCAGGCGTGCCCGAGGTCCGTGGCCGGATCGCCGGCACCCATGTCGCCCCAGTCCAGGATCCCCGCCAGCCTGCCCCCGTCCGTGAGGACGTTCGCGCCGTGAAGGTCGAGGTGCGCCCACGTGTCAGGGGGGCGTCGCCGCACCGCGCCGGCGCGATACTGCGACCGGACCAGGTCCGCGTCGATCGCGACGCCCGAGTCCACGAGTCGTTCGACGCGATCGTCGAACCGCTCGGCGCGTTCCGCGAGCGATACCGAGCGGAAGGGGTTGCGCGGCGCGTCCTCCGGTGCCGGCACGTGCACCTGGGCGAGCGCCTTGCCCAGGTCCGAGGCGCCGCGGCCGGAGAGCGGCGCGTCGAACGCGAGCGAGCCCTCGATCCACGGCACCACGGCCCACGCCCACGGAATCTCCTCGGACGGGCCGCCGATGCGGACGGGGACCGGTGCGGCGAAGGTCCACTCCTGAGCGAGGCGTGGAAGCCAGACGTGCTCCCGCACGATGACGTCCGCCGCGTGCGCACGTCTCGGAACGCGCACCGCGAGGTCCGGCCCTAGACGGATGGTGACGCAGTCCCATCCCTCCATGACCTCCCCGAGCCCCAAGGGCACGAGGTCGGGATGATCGCGCTCGAGGAGCGCGCTCATCAACTCCGGCGTGACCGAGACGTCCGCCTGCGGCATTGACCACGGCACTGTGCTCATGCGTTGAGGCTAGTCTGCGTGCTCTCCCGGCCGCCACTCGAGATCGCGGTCGTCGGCCAACACCCACTCGAGCGCCGCGCCCCAGGGGCCGTGTCCATCGTCCGGGTTGAGGTGCCCCACGCCCGCGATCTCGACCGACGGCAAGCCCCACCGCGTCGCGAGCGCGCCGATCGGGCCGGCGCGGTACGGGTCCTCGGCGCGCGCCGCGACCATGGTCGATCCCGAGGCTCGCGCCACCGCCGCGACGTCCACGGTCCCGAGCGCGAGGTCGCCCATCGGCCCCGTCAGGCGGTCGGGATGTGGCGGCGCCGTCATGAGCACGCGGTCGACCCGCAGGCTCGGGTCGAGCCCCTGTGCGACGTGGAGCCAGAGGATCCCGCCCAGCGAATGGGTGATGACCACGCGCTCGCCGTCTCCCAGCATCGCGAGCTCGCCGAGCGCCACCTCGCGCCAGGCCTCGAGGCGCGGGAGTTCGGGCGAAGGCAGCTGCGGGTACTGCACGGGCACGCGGGCGCGGCGCAACTCCTCCGCCAGCCACCACAGCCAATGCCCGCGAGGGCGGTGATGCTCGAAGCCGTGGAGCAGCAGCACCCGGGTCCCTGTCACCGGCCTATCGTGGCACGCGTGGCCGGGGTCCCGGTCGAGCGGTGGGAGAATCGGGCATCATGAAGGAACAGACGCCCGAGGCCGCGAAGGAGCGCCCCGACCACCAGCGGTGGAACTACAACATCCACTACCAGCGCGAGCTGGTGCCCACCATCGCGGAGACGGCGCGTACCGCGCTCGACGTGGGCTGCGGCGAGGGCTACCTGTGTCGCAGCCTGGCGGCCCGCGGGCTCGAGGTCACCGGTATCGATGCGGACCCGGCAGCGATCGCGCGGGCCCGGGCGCAGGGCCACACCGTGGAGCTTCTCGATGCGCCCGACGGCGGCGAGGCCGAGTCCCCGTCCATCACCTATCGCGCGGGCGACGTGATGACCACCGATCTGGGCACGTACGACGTGGTGACCGCCGTGGCGGCCGTCCACCACCTGGACCTCGAGCCCGGGCTGGAGCGGCTGCGCGGGCTGGTCGCCCCCGGCGGCCGGCTCCTCATCGTGGGGATGGCGAAGTCGAACTGGCCGCAGGATCTGCCGCGCGACGTGTGGGCGACCTTCGTCGACAAGTTCCACCGGCTGTTCCGCGGCTACTGGGACCACGGGTGCGACT
>NZ_JAHEBP010000066.1 GCF_024642165.1 Demequina sp. | reverse complement strand
GTGCGCACGGAGTTGCCCGCGACTCGCCGCCGCGACGGGACGATGCGGGCCTCGCGCGCGGGGTGTCGCGCCGTACTCCGTGCCCAGTGTCAGGCGGGGGAGAGGGTCAGGCGGGGAGAGTGTCAGGCGGTGAGAGGGTCAGGCGGTGCCGAAGACCAGCGCCACGTTGTGGCCGCCGAATCCGAACGAGTTGTTGATCGCGGCGATCTGACCCTCGGGGAGAGCCCGCGGGGTGTCGCGTACCAGGTCCACCTGGAGCTCCGGGTCGGGCTCGGTGACGTTGATGGTGGGGGGCGCGGTGCGGGTCTCGAGGGCCTTCACCGTGAACACCGACTCGAGGGCGCCCGCGCCGCCCAGCAGGTGGCCGGTCATCGACTTCGTGGCGGAGAGCAGCACCTGATCGGCGTGCGCGCCCAGCAGCCCGCGAATGCCGCGGGCCTCGATCATGTCGCCCACGGGGGTCGACGTCGCGTGCGCGTTGACGTGCGCGACGTCCTGCGTGGTGAGGCCCGCGCGCTCGAGCGCGAGCCGCATGGCGCGCGTCTGACCGGCGCCGTCCGGCTCGGGCGCGGCGATGTGGTGCGCGTCCGCCGTCATCCCCAGGCCCAGCACTCGGGCGTGGATGTGGGCGCCGCGAGCCGCGGCGTGCTCCTCGGACTCGAGGACCACGACGCCCGCACCCTCGCCCAGCACGAACCCGTCGCGTGAGACGTCGTACGGACGCGAGGCGCCCGCCGGGTCGTCGTTGCGCTTGGACAGGGCCTGCATCGCCGCGAAGGCGGAGATCGGGAGCGGGTGGATGGCGGCCTCGGTGCCGCCGCAGATCACCACGTCCGCGCGGCCCGACTGGATCATGTCGAAGCCCATGCCGATCGCCTCGGCCCCGGACGCGCAGGCGGACACGGGTGCGTGCGCGCCGGCGCGGGCCTTGAACTCCAGCGACACGTAGGCCGTGGGGGAGTTGGGCATCAGCATGGGCACGGTGAGGGGCAGGACGCGCGCGGCGCCCCGCTCCTTCACCGTGTCCCACGCGGACAGCAGCGTCCACACGCCACCGATTCCGGAGGAGACCACGCTGCCTAGGCGCTCGGGATCCACCTCGGGCGAACCCGCGTCCGCCCAGGCCTCACGCGCGGCCACGATCGCCATCTGGGCGGACGGGTCCATGCGCTTGGTCTCCGGGCGCGACAGCACGTCCCCGGTTGGCACCGCCAGCTGGCCCGCGAAGGTCACGGGCATGCCGTACTTCTCGGCCCAGTCGTTGTCGAGGGTGCGCACGCCCGAGCGGCCCGCGAGGGCGCCCTCCCACGTGCTGGCCACGTCGCCGCCCAGCGGGGACGTGGTTCCGAGTCCGGTGACGACGACGTTCATGGCAGCACTCCGGGGTGAGATGGTGTGGATCAGTTCTGGGCGTCGGTGATGTACGAGACGGCGTCGTCGACGGTCACGAGGTCCTTGACCTTCTCGTCGGGGATCCGCACGTCGAACTTCTCCTCGGCGAGGGTCACGATCGTCATCATCGACAGCGAGTCGATGTCGAGGTCGTCGGTGAACGACTTGTCGAGGCTCACCTCGGCGGTGTCGATGTCGGTCTCTTCCGAGACGATCTCGGCCAGGCCGGCGAGGACCTCATCCTTGGACATTGCCATGTGCTGCTCCTTCTTGGGTCGGGCGGCGCCGTGGCGCCTTGTTCGTTGTGAACGCTTGTGAACTCTACGCGCGGGTGCCGCTCAGGGCAGGACCACCACCTGCGCGGCGTAGACCAGGCCGGCTCCGAAGCCGATCTGCAGGGCCAGGTCGCCGGACTTCGCGTCGCCGTCGCGCAGCAGCCGCTCGGTGGCAAGCGGGATCGAAGCGGCGGAGGTGTTGCCCGAGTCGACGATGTCGCGGCCGATCGCGACGTGGTCGGGCAGGCCGATCTGCTTGACCATCTGGTCGATGATGCGAATGTTCGCCTGGTGCGGGATGAAGGCCTGAATGTCGTCCGGAGTCACGCCCGCCGCCTCGATCGCCTGCAGCGCCACCGGCGCCATCTTGAACGATGCCCACTTGAACACCGCGGGCCCTTCCTGGACCAGGGTCGGGAAGGGCACGTCGCGGTTGTCGCGGACATCAAGCCACGAGCTGGTCTGCCGGATGAGCTCGGCCCCGCCGCCGTCGGAGCCCCAGATGGTGGGGCCGATGCCTGGCGTCTCCGAGGCGCCGATCACGACGGCGCCGGCGGCGTCCCCCAGGAGGAAGGAGATCGAACGGTCCGCGGGGTCGACGAAGTCGCTGAGCTTCTCCGCGCCCACCACGAGCACGTTGCGCGCGGCGCCCGATCGCACCAGCGCGTCCGCCTGTCCGATCCCGTAGCAGTAGCCCGCGCAGGCTGCGGAGATGTCGAACGCGGCCGCCGGCGTGGCTCCTAGGCGCTCGGCGAGCACCGGCGCACCGCCGGGGGTGATGTGGGGATACGAGATGGTCGAGAGGATGACGGTGTCGATCTCGGAGGCGTCGATGCCGGCCTGCGCGATGGCGTCGCGCGCGGCGCGCTCGGAGAGGTCGATCACGGACGTGCCGGCATCGGCCCGCACGCGCGTCGCGATGCCCGTCATCTTCCGGATCCACTCGTCCGACGAGTTGATCGGCCCCACCAGGTCGTCATTGGGCACGGCGTTCTCACCGCGGGCGACTCCGAGGCCGAGGATGCGGGTGAACTCCGGTCCACGGCGGACGTTGAGTGCGGTCACGATTCAGGCCTCCAGGAGGTCGAGGGCAGCGGCAAGGTCATCGGGCGTTTTCAAGGCGACGGCGGGGACACCCTTCATCGCGCGCTTGGCGAGGCCGGTCAGCACCCCACCGGGCGCTACCTCGACGATACCGGTGACTCCCAGGCTCAGCATCGTCTCCATGCACAGGTCCCACCGGACGGGGTTCGCGATCTGGCGGACGATGCGCGCCACGGCGTCGGCGCCGTCTGTCACGGGAGCGCCGTCGGCGTTGCTGAGCAGCACGCCCGCCGGATCCGACACGACCGTCGCTGCCGCGGCCGCGTCGAGGTCGACGACGGCCGGAAGCATGTACGCGGTGTGGAAGGCGCCCGCGACCTGCAGCTCGATCACCCGAGCGCGCGCCGGAGGCTCGGCCACCAACGCGGTGATGGCGTCCTTGGCGCCGGCAGCGACCACCTGGCCGCCGCCATTGACGTTGGCCGGAGTGAGGTCGAGGGCCGCGAGGGCCGCCGCGACCTCATCCGCGTCGCCTCCCAGGACCGCGGCCATCGAGGTGGGCTCGCTCTGAGCGGCCGCGCGTGCCATGCCGGTCCCGCGCACGGCGACGAGCCGCATCGCGTCCGCGTCCGAGACCACGCCCGCCAGCGCGGCGGCGGCCAGCTCTCCCACCGAATGCCCGGCGGAGATCGCCGGAGCGGCGTCGCCGAGAAGTTCGCGGCCGGTGGCGATCGCCGTGGCGACCAGCAGCGGCTGAGCGATCGCGGTGTCGCGGATGGTGTCCGCGTCCGACGTGGTGCCGTGACGCACCAGGTCGACTCCTGCGGCGTCGGACAGCGCGGCGAGGCGCTCGGCGACGGCGGGGATGTCGAGCCAGGGCGCGAGCATCCCCGGGGTCTGGGCACCCTGGCCGGGACAGAGAACGGCGATCATGGTGATTAAGCCTGCCTCACAATTCGAGGGCCCTGGGGGCGGTGGAGATACCGATTCGGGCCGATGTTGTTGTATGGAACCTACAAAGGAGCCGCCGCCGCGTCGCGGAGCCTGCCGAGCGCGAAGGCCGTCTGGAGCACGTGCGCGTCGCGGGTCGACAGCACGTCCCAGCCGGTGAGCTCCGCCACCTTCTTGAGCCGGTATCGCACCGTGTTGGCGTGCACGAACATGGTGCGGCTCGCGAGCTCGAGCGACCGCCCGCAGTCGAGGAACGTGGCGACCGTCTCCTTGAGCGAACCGCCGGCTGTCGCGATCGGGTCGTACGCGACGGCGATGAGGCGGGCGCCGGCGGCGGCGTCCCCGACCAGGACCCGCTCCGGCAGCAGGTCGTCGGCGTCGACGGGTCGCGGGGCCAGGGACCACGCCGGCGCGGCGGAGGCACCGTTCATCGCCGCTCGCGTCGAACGCGCCACCTCGACCAGGGTGATCGCAGGCGGCCCCACCACCACCGGACCGGGACCGAAGCTGGGGAGGAGCGCCTCGCTGAGCTCATGCAGGTCGCCGTCGGAGCGCGCGATCACCACCAGGTCCTCGCCGTGGATCCCGACGAGCGCGCCGTGCGAGGCGCGCCGGATGATCCGACGCAGCTCCGCCGACTGGACCTCGCCGAGCGGCCCGTCCGTCATGCCGACCATGACCAGCGTGGGTCCCGGCTTCCAGCCCAGTGCCGCGGCCCGCGACGGGAGGTCGTCGTCGACCTCGCCGCGGACGAGCGCGTCGACCACGAGCGCCTCGAGCCGGGCGTCCCAGGCGCCGCGCGACTCGGCGGCTCGCGCGTAGACCTCAGCGGCTGAGAACGCGATCTCCCGGGAGTACCGCAGGATCGACTCCCGCAGGTGGATCTCGGCGCCGGGTGCCGCGAAGTCATCCGAGTGGCTCTCGACGATCGCGACGAAGGTGCGCACGATGGTGAGCGTGTGCTGGAGGGAGATCGCCCGGGTGAGCTCGGGCGGCGCCGATGCGAACATCTCGAGCGCGCCGCGATGCCCCGCCTGCGGATCCGCGAAGTAGGTGACGAACGATGCGATGCCCGCCTGCGCGACCGTTCCCACCCACGAGCGGTCTTGCGCCGGCAGCTCGCGGAACCACGGATACTCCGCATCGAGGGTCTTCAGCGCGATGGTGGCGAGGCGGCCGGTCCCTCCGCGGAGACGGCGCAGCGTCTCGGCACGCATCTCCGGGGTGACCATGGGCGTCAGCCTAGCCGTCGATTGTGAGGAATGGACAAGCGGCGGCGGTATGAGAACGGCGCCGTGTGCGGAGACCGGAGGTTCGCCCGGGCCGCCCTTTGGATGAAATCCCCAGACCCTCCCGCCGTTCGCGGCTCGGCACAGGGGTGTCGTGCGCCGGACTGTGCGGAGCGCGGACCTGGCGCGTCGACCGGGCGCCGGTTCGCCCAGAGCGGTAGCGTGCTCAAAAAGGCCGATCATCAGGGAGACTGCCATGGAGCCGCAACGTCGGATGGACCCGCGACCCCGACCTCTGCTCGGGATGCTGCTGGGCCTGCTGATCGGCGCCGTGGGGGTAGCGCTGCTCTGGCAGACCGGCGTCATCGACCCGGGCCGCCTGGTCTCGTTCCTCGTGGTCGCGGTGGCCACGCTGGCCGTGACCGGACTGCTCACCCGGTCCATCGCGGCCGCCCGTGGTCGCTTCGTCACGGTCGCCGTGATCTCCGGCATCCTCGCGGGCGTGGCGCTCACGGGAATCCCCGAGATCGTGCGCTCCGGCGCCGTCTCAGACGGCTGCACGGTCGAGGCAACCGTGGGCGATGCGACGGTGACACCCGGCGACACCAGCGCGTTCTCCCCGCTCGACCTCGCCCCCGACGCGACCGTGAGCTGGTCCGCGGCATCCGATTCGCCCGTGGTGGTCACCGAGCGGGTCGGGGGAATCATCGTCGCTGGCTTCGCCATTCCGATCCGCACCGTGACGGTCACGGGAGCGTCCGAGGTCCAGGAGCTGGCCGGCACCGTCGACGTCGCCGAGGGCCTCGCCTATATCAAGGACACGACAGGCCTCGACGTATCTGGCGTCTATCACGCCTACGGATCCATCTCCGGCGAGTCAGCGGCCTGCGAGCTCGACGGCTGGGTGCTCGTCGCCCCAGAGAGCGCCTTCTCCACCAACACGCTCAAGGGCCTGTGGGTGGCGCTGGGACTGCTGCTGGTGGCGATCGCGTG
Organism: Demequina sp.; assembly: GCF_024642165.1. Classification (GTDB taxonomy): domain Bacteria; phylum Actinomycetota; class Actinomycetes; order Actinomycetales; family Demequinaceae; genus Demequina. The sequence goes on along the minus strand of NZ_JAHEBP010000066.1, from coordinate 4,900 downwards.
GGCGGCACTCGCGGTCCGCAAGTCCTTTGTGGATGCCGCGGCGGCGCGCGCCGAGGCCGGCAAGGTCTACGACGGCAGCGTCACCTCCGGCGCAGCCGCCGTGGGAACCGGGGGTGCCTACGCTGCGCCTGACGCCGCACCGAGTGGTGCGACAACGTCCGAGCCCCAGCAGGAGGCGACCCCGGAGCCCGAACCCGGGGCCGTCTCGGAGCCGGACGCGACCCCGGAGCCGGAGCCGGAGCCCGCGCCTGAAAGCGACGACGGGCCGGAGCCCGCATCCGAGGACGAGGATTCCGACCCGCGGCCGTGACGTGCTGAGCGGCTAGGCGTCTCCGCCCGCGTTGCCGGACGTGCCCTTGCGCACGTCGTGGAGCTCGTAGCGCTGGATGGCGTGCGCGAACGTGCCCTCGGGCACCTCGCCGCGCCGCTCGAGCTGCTGGAGCACGCGCACCGCCGTCGAGGCGCCGTCGATGTGGAAGAACCGACGCGCGGCGGCGCGGGTGTCCGAGAAGCCATAGCCGTCCGCGCCCAGCGTCGCGTAATCGCCGGGAACCCACGCGCGAATCTGGTCGACCACCAGGTGGTCGTAGTCCGACGTGGCGATGAACGGACCCGCGGAACCCTGGAGCTTCTGGGTGACGAAGGGGACGCGCGTGCCGTTCTCGGGGAACAGGAACGCATCGCGCTCGACGGCGAGCGCCTCGCGGCGCAGCTCGTTCCACGAGGTGACGGACCACACCGCGGCGCGGACGCCGTAGTCACGCAGCAGCATCTCCTGAGCCTCGAAGGCCCAGGGCACCGCGACGCCGGACGCGAGGATCTGCGCCTCCGGGCCCCCACCCGCCGGTGCGGCCGCCACGCGGTGGATTCCCTTGAGGATGCCGTCGACGTCCACATCGTCCGGCTCCGCCGGCTGCTGGTAGGGCTCGTTGTAGACCGTCAGGTAGTACATGACGTTCTTGTCGCGGCCCGAGTCAGGGCCGTACATGCGCTCGAGCCCGTCCTTGACGATGTGGCGGATCTCGTAGCCGTACGCCGGGTCGTAGTGGATCACCGCAGTGTTGGTGCCCGCGAGCAGCGGCGAGTGGCCGTCCGCGTGCTGCAGGCCCTCGCCCGTCAGCGTGGTGCGACCCGCCGTGGCGCCGATGATGAAGCCGCGCGTGAGCTGGTCGCCCGCTGCCCAGAACTGGTCGCCCGTGCGCTGGAAGCCGAACATCGAGTAGAAGATGTAGAACGGCACCAGCGCCTCGCCGTGCGTGGCGTACGAGGTGCCCACGGCCTGGAACGCCGCGGCTGACCCGGCCTCGTTGATCCCGGTGTGCATGATCTGGCCGGACTCGGACTCCTTGTAGGAGAGCATGAGCTCGCGGTCGACCGGCAGGTAGTTCTGGCCGTTGGTGTTGAAGATCTTGGCGCTCGGGAAGATCGCGTCGAGGCCGAACGTGCGTGCCTCGTCGGGGATGATCGGCACCACCCGGTGGCCGAACTCCTTGTCCCGGACCAGATCCTTGAACAGGCGCACGAACGCCATCGTGGTGGCAACCGACTGCTTGCCGGATCCCTTGGCGAGAAGGTCGAACGCCTTGTTGTCGGGCAGCGTGATCGCCTTGTCGGGGTCGCGCCGCTCCGGCACGAATCCCCCGAGGGCGCGGCGCCTCTCGAGCATGTACTGGATGGCGGGGTCGTCCATGCCGGGTTGAAAGTACGGCGGGTTGTACGGGTCCGCCTCGAGGTCCTCGTCCGAGAACGGGATGTCGAAGGTGTCGCGCAGAACCTTGAGGTCCGCGGCCGCCAGCTTCTTCATCTGGTGCGCCGCATTGCGCGCGGCGAAGTTCGAGCCGAGTCCGTAGCCCTTGATGGTCTTGGCGAGGATGACGGTGGGCTTGCCGTTCTTCTCGGTGGTGGCACGGGCGTAGGCGGCGTACAGCTTGCGGTAGTCGTGGCCGCCGCGCTTGAGCGCCCAGATCTCGTCGTCCGTCATGTCCTTGACGAGCTCCTTGGCGCGCGGGTCGCCGCCGAAGAACTGGTCGCGGATGAACGCGCCGGACTCGGCGCGGTACGTCTGGAAGTCGCCGTCGGGGACGGTGTTCATGAGGTTGACGAGAGCGCCGTCCTCGTCTCGCGCCAGCAGCGGGTCCCAGTTGCGGCCCCAGACCACCTTGATGACGTTCCAGCCCGCTCCGCGGAAGTATGCCTCGAGCTCCTGAATGATCTTGCCGTTGCCTCGCACGGGGCCGTCGAGGCGTTGCAGGTTGCAGTTCACCACGAACGTCAGGTTGTCGAGATTTTGCGTGGCGGCCAGCTGCAGCATGCCGCGGCTTTCCGGCTCGTCCATCTCGCCGTCGCCCAGGAACGCCCAGACGTGCTGCTCCGATGTGTCCTTGATGCCGCGCAGCTGGAGATACCTATTGGTCCACGCCTGGTAGATCGCCGATGCGGGGCCCAGGCCCATGGAGACGGTGGGGAATTCCCAGAGGTCGGGCATGAGTCGGGGGTGCGGGTAAGAGGAGAGGCCTCGGCCCGGGCCGGACTTCTCCTGGCGGAACGAGTCGAGATCCTCGGGTGCGAAGCGGCCCTCGACGAGGCCGCGGGCGTACACACCGGGGGCCGCGTGGCCCTGGAAGTAGATCTGGTCGCCGCCGCCCGGGTGGTCCTTGCCGCGGAAGAAGTGGTTGAGGCCCACCTCGTACAGCGTCGCCACGGACGCGTACGAGGAGATGTGACCGCCGACTCCCTTGCCGGCGGCCTGAGCACGCGTGACCATCACGGCGGCGTTCCACCGGATCCAGCCCCGGTACCGGCGCTCGATCGCCTCGTCGCCGGGGAAGTCCGGCTCGTCGTCCACGTGAATCGTGTTGACGTAGGGCGTGTTGAGGCTGAGCGGCACGCTCAACTGCTTCTTGGCGGCGTGCTCGACCAACTGATCGATCACGTACTCGGCGCGGCTCTCTCCGCCCGATTCGATCAGCCCATCCAGTGACTCGAGCCACTCATCGGTCTCGCTCGGGTCCTTGTCAACCTCGCCGTGGTATGCCACAGGTGACCTTCCTGTCAGGCACGCGAGTCACGCGCCATTGAATGGGGATCGCGGCGTGTGCACCGCCTTGACCCTCATTCTGGTCACAACTCCAGGGAATGTCACGCCAGCGCCAACGGGGCGTCGATTGCACCCTGATGCGCGGTGCCTCTACTGTGGTCGACAGGCGCGTGAAGCAGCGCGATGAACCTTACGAAAGGGGTCCCGCCACCGTGGCGACACAGGAGGATGCGAAGGCCGCGGTGGAAGCCGTGGTCGCGAGACTCGGTCTTAAGACCGGGCAGATCATCCAGGAGTTTGGCTACGACGCCGATGCGGACGCACCCCTTCGCGCCTCCATCGAGGCGGCGACCGGGGAGAGCCTGGTGGACGAGGACTTCGGAGACGTCACCGACGGGTCGCTGGTGTGGTTCCGCGACGGCGACGACGACCTCGCGGACCTCCTCATGGACGCTCAGACCCTGCTCGACGACGGCGCGCCGGTGGTGGTGTGCGTGCCCAAGGCGGGGGTGCCGGGCCACGTGCAGCCGCGGGACGTGCAGGAGGCGGCCTCGCTGGCGGGCCTCAACGGCACCTCGACGTTCGTGATCGGCGGAACCTGGACTGCGACTCATCTGGTCGACAAGGGTCGGAGCAAGTGACCCATGCCCTGGTCGGGCGCACCGCGCCCGCCTTCCGCATGACCGATACCCACGGTCGCGCCGTCTCGTCGGAGGGCCTGCGGGGATCCGCCGTGCTGCTCGTGTTCGTGCCCTTCGCGTTCTCCGACACGTGCACCAACGAGCTCATCGACCTGCGCGGCGCGGACGACCTGCTCTCCCACGATGGGTTGTCGGTCATCGTGGTGAGCTGCGACTCGGTGTACACGCTCAAGGCCTGGGCGGACACGCACAGTTACAAGGCGGAGCTGCTGTCCGACTTCTGGCCCCACGGCGAGGTGGCGCGGCAGTTCGGCGTCTTCAACCCCCACAAGGGTCTCGCCACGCGCGGCAGCTTCCTCATCGACGCCGACGGCATCTGCCGGTGGGCGATCGTGAATCCCGAGGGCGAGGCGCGCGACCTCGCCGAGTACCGCGGCGCCGTCGACGCCCTGCTGGGCTGACCGGCGCGAGCCCCACGCGATCTCACGCCCGCAATGCGGCGCGGGCGGCGCGGCGCTCGAACCCAACCCCCGCATCGTCCTGCCAGAATGGGCGACGGGCCCTTAGCTCAGTTGGTTAGAGCACTGCGTTTACACCGCAGGTGTCATCGGTTCGAGTCCGGTAGGGCCCACGTGGGTTTCATGGACGCGGACGACCGACAGAAGAAGCACGATGCGTATGCGCGGAGAGCGGATCCGGCGACGCTGGTTCTTGCGTTCGTGTTCCTTGTGGTGTGGTCCCTCCGCGCCATCTGGACGGGCATGGATCCCGGATTGAGCCGCGCGCTGTTCGTGGTCCAGGGGTGGATCTGGCTGGCCTTCATCGCCGACATCGTGATTCGCCTGGTGTGGTCGGGTAACCGGTGGCGCTGGCTGTGGACGCACCCGATCGACCTCATCGCCGTGTTCCTGCCGCCCGCGCGTCCGCTGAAGATCCTCACGGTCTTCACGCAGGGTGCGCTGCTCGGCGGTGCGCGCCGCGCCTTGAAGACGTCTCAGGCGGTGCTGGTCTCCGCGGTGCTGCTGATGTGGATCGGAGCCGTCTCCGCGCTCAGCTTCGAGCGTGGCGCCGAGGGCGCCAACATCGTCACCTTCCCCGACGCGCTGTGGTGGTCGCTGGTCTCGGTCACCACGGTGGGCTACGGCGACTTCTATCCCGTGACGACCGAGGGGCGCATCGTCGCGATGATCCTGATGCTGGTGGGGATCTCGCTCATCGGGGT
>NZ_JAHEBP010000065.1 GCF_024642165.1 Demequina sp. | reverse complement strand
GAGCCCCACGCCGCCCGCGCCCTCGACGTTGGGGCGGCGCTCGACCAGCCGGACCACGTGAGGGTGGTCGGTGACGATCTCCCCGGCCTCCTCGATCAGCACGATCCGCTCGCCGGGGTCCACGAGCGACAGCAGCGAGGCGAGCAGCGTGGTCTTGCCGGCGCCGGTGCCTCCCGAGACCAGCAGCGGGGTGCGCGCGTGCACGAGCCCGGGAAGCAGCTCCGCGAGGTCGCGTGGGACGGCTCCGCTGGTCACGAGGTCCGAGATCGCCAACGGCGCCGCCCGGACGCGCCGCAACGAGATGGCCGTGCACCCCTGCGCGACCGGCGGCAGGACGGCGTGCAGCCGGGTGCCGTCGGCGAGCCGCGCGTCCACGGTGGGCTCCGCATCGTCCAGCCGGCGCCCCGCGCTCTCCGCGAGCCGCACCGCGAGCGCGCGCACCTGCTCGGCGCCGCCCAGCGCCAGGGGACGCGGCTCGAGGCCCGCGCCACGGTCGATCCACGCCACGTCGGGAGACTGCACGAGCACGTCCGTCACCCCTGGCAGCCGGAGCAGCGCACCCAACGGACCCGCGGCATCGTCCCTCACCCCTCGAGGCTTCCGGAACGGCGCCACGCCCGCCGCACCCGCCGCCAAGGGCGTGGAGCGAGCCCGGGAAGCCTACGGCCGGGGACATCGCCCGGAGGTTACGCTGACGGCATGGAGTCATCGGGACGGCGTAGCGCGGCCTTCTTCGACCTGGACAAGACCATCATCGCGACGTCGTCGTCCATGGCGTTCTCGCGCTCGTTCATCGAGGGCGGGCTGTTCACGCGCACGCAGGCGGTCCGTACCGCGTTCGCGCAGTTCCTGTTCGAGGTGGGCGGCGCGGACGAGCGCCAGACCTCCCGCCTGCGCGACGCGCTCAGCGAGCTCGTCGCCGGGTGGGACGTGGCGCAGGTCGAGGCGATCGTCGCCGAGACCCTCCACGAGCACATCGATCCGGTGGTCTACCAGGAGGCGCTCGACCTGATCGGCCGGCATCAGGGCAACGGCCGTGACGTGGTGATCGTGAGCGCGTCCGCCCTCGAGGTGGTCGAACCGATCGCCGAGCTGCTGGGGGCCGATGCCGTGATCGCCTCGCGCATGGAGGTCGCCGACGGCCGCTTCACCGGGGAGATCTCCTTCTACTGCTACGGGCCGGCGAAGGCCCACGCGGTCGAGGAGCTCGCGGCCACCCGCGGCTACGACCTCGACGCCTGCTACGCCTACTCGGACTCCATCACCGACATGCCCATGCTGGACGCGGTGGGCCACGGCTTCGCCGTCAACCCTGACCGGACGATGCGCAAGACCGCGCATCGCCACGGCTGGGGAGTGCTCACCTTCCGCCGGCCCGTGGGCCTGCGCGCGCGCTCCGGCGTCCGCCCCGCGCTCGTGGCGGTGATAGCGATCGCGGCCGTGGCGGCGGTGGTGTTCCTGGCGCTCGGCTCGCGCCGCGACGGTTCCGACTGACCCGCCCCGCGTCGCGTCTCCCGGCGAGTTGACGCCGCTGCAGTAGGGTGAAATCGGCGCGGACGAGGCAACGTGGCACCGGCCGGAATGAGGCAACCGAGATGAACAAGGCGCTCGCCCCCGCGCTCGTCGGGGTGCTGGGTCTGGCGCTCGGGTTCGGAGCCGGCTGGGCCTGGGAGAACCTGCGCGGCGAGGGGCCGGACACGGGTGCGGAGAGCCCCGCGGCGTCCACCACCCCCACCGCCGACGCCTCGTCCTGACGGACGGCCGCGCGGGCGCCTTCCGAGCCCGCCAAGAACCGTGCGAGGTTCGCCACAGGGACTCGAAACGACCCTCCCGATGACGTATCCTCTGCACTATCCCCCGGTAGTGATGGCGGGATGACCCCACCCCTCGAGGAAGCCCAGTGCGCAAGATCCTGCTCGTCGTCGCCGCGGTGACGATCGCCCTCGCATCCGCCGCCGCGGGCTGGTTCGGGGTGAAGGCCTGGAGGGCTTCGCAGCCCGAGCCCACGCCCGTGCCGAGCGCCTCCGCGTCCGTGCCTGCCACTGGCGAGACGGTGTCCCTCACGTTCCGGCTGTCCGAGGTCGATGCGTCCGCCGCGAACCTGTTCGAGCCGCCCGAGTGCGGCGCGGTCTGGACGCCGCCGTCCGGCGCCGCGAACGGCGTGAGCCCCAAGGCCGACGCGACCCTGCGACAGGCCTCCGGCGTCGACACCGTGACGGTGGTGCCCGGCTACACCACGGATACCGCCGGCCTGGGATTCCTGGCCTCCGAGGGCAGCTTCATCGTGACCAGGGACGATGTGGTGGTGTCGCCCGATTGGGGCGCCGAGTTCGTGCCGGAGTACTACGTCGCGATGCCCGGCGAGACCACTCTCACGCAGAGCAACGTCGACGTCACCGGCTCGACGCTGTGCGACGTCTCCGAGGAGCTGGCGGCCATCTGGGACGGCTTCGACTGGAGCGCGGCGAGCGAGGAGGAGATCGCGGCCAAGCAGGCGGAGACGGACGCCTTCAATGAGAGCCACCGGGAGCTCTCGCCCGGCACGTACAGGGTGTACCAGTGGTCGCCCATCATCCTGGGCGAACCCGCGGCCATCGCCCGGGTGCTGGCCGAGGAGGGCATCACCGGGCTCGCGGGGCTGCAGTACAGCGCGGGCTACACGGCGCTCTACGAGGACCCTCGCATCCAGGAGCACTGCGTGGACCAGAGCGATGCGGACGGCAACCTGCTCTCGCGGAACTGCGATGTGCCGGAGGATGTGCTGGCCGAGGTGCTGACGCGCGACGTGCCCGTCGAGTACATCGCGGACGTCCCGCCCGCCGTCGCGTTCTCGGTCGCGGCGGAGTTCACGGTCGAGTGACCGGGCGGCCCATCAGCCGCAGCGGGTAGATGGTGGCCGCTTTCGGCAGGTCCGCGGTCCACACGGGTGACTGATTGTCGCTCAGCCGCTCTTGCGCCGGAACTCCTTCTGCCCGTGGGCCGCGCCGTTCCCGTGCAGGTGGGTGCCAGGCCCCCCGGCCGAGCCGCCGAGTCCACCACCCTTGCCCGCTCCGCCCACGGCAGCGGCCATCAGCTCCTGTGCCTCGCCGTCCTTCACCGCCGCGAGGAACTCCTGGGCGGGCTGGTCCTTCAACATCTTGGCGAGCCTGCCGTGATGGAAGATGTGCACCTCGCCGCCGGTGCGGGTGCGGTAGTCGTAGCCCTCGGGTGCGCTCATAACCACAGGCTCGCACGGCGGCCCAGAATCCGCGCGCCGAGACCCCGGATCGGCTCTCCCGCGCCCCATCCGACGCTCTACCAGGCCGCCTAACAAACCGTTCCCGCACCCGGGACCAACGTCCTAGGCTGGCCAGCATGGTCGACGCTGCCCACACCCTCGAGAACCTGCACACCGAGACGCGGTCCTTCCGTCCGCAGGCGTCGTTCGCGGCGCACGCGAACGCCACCGCGTACGAGTACAAGAAGGCCGGGGTGGACCGGCTGGAGTACTGGCGGGAGGCAGCGCTGCGCCTCGCCTGGCACGAGACGTTCACGGAGATCCTCGACTGGTCCGACGCCCCGGTGGCGCGTTGGTTCCACGACGGCACGCTCAACGCGTGCGACAACGCCGTGGACCGGCATGTGCGGGAGGGCCGCGGCGACCGCGTCGCGTTCCACTTCGTGGGCGAGCCCGGCGACACGCAGACGCTGACCTACTCGGACATGCACGAGCGGGTCCAGAAGGCCGCACGCGGGCTCGAGTCGCTCGGCGTCGGCAAGGGCGACCGCGTCGCCATCTACCTGCCGCAGATCCCCGAGGCCGTGGTGGCGATGCTGGCGTGCGCACGGGTGGGCGCCATCCACTCGGTGGTGTTCGGCGGCTTCAGCGCGGAGAGCCTGCGCCAGCGCATCGACGATGCGGAGGCGAAGCTGGTGATCACCGCGGACGGCGGCAACCGGCGCGGCGAGCACCTGGCGCTCAAGCCCCTGGTGGACGAGGCGCTCGCCGCCAGCGAGCACCACCCGGAGCCGTGCGCCTCGGTGGACCACGTGCTCGTGGTGCGACGCACGGGCCAGAAGACGGAGTGGTTCTCCGGCCGGGACGTGTGGTGGCACGATGCGGTGGACCCGCAGCCCGCCGAGCACGAGCCCGTATGGGTGGAGGCCGAGCATCCGCTCTTCATCCTCTACACGTCCGGCACCACCGGGACCCCGAAGGGCCTGTTCCACACCACCGGCGGCTACCTCACGGGCGCGGCCCACACGCATCGGCTGGTCTTCGACCTCAAGCCCGAGACGGACGTCTACTGGTGCACGGCCGACGTGGGCTGGATCACGGGCCACAGCTACATCGTCTACGGGCCGATGATCAACGGCGCCACCCAGGTGCTCTACGAGGGCACCCCGAACACCCCGCACGAGGGCCGGTGGTGGGAGATCGTGCAGGAGTACGGCGTCACCATCCTGTACACGGCGCCCACCGCGATCCGCACGTTCATGAAGTGGGGCGAGGCGACGCCCGCCCGATACGACCTGAGGTCGCTGCGGCTGCTCGGCTCGGTGGGAGAGCCCATCAACCCGGAGGCCTGGATGTGGTACCGCCGGGTCATCGGCGGCAACAAGTGCCCCATCGTCGACACGTGGTGGCAGACCGAGACCGGCGCGATCATGATCTCGCCCCTGCCCGGCGTCACGGCCACCAAGCCCGGATCGGCGATGACGGCCGTGCCGGGCGTCGAGGTCGACGTAGTGGACGATGCGGGACGCCCGGTGGCCAACGGCGAGGGCGGGTACCTGGTCATCACCGAGCCGTGGCCGTCGATGCTCCGCGGGATCTGGGGCAACCGCCTCCGCTACGTCTCGACCTACTGGAACCACTTCGACGGCCTGTACTTCGCGGGCGACGGCGCCAAGAAGGACGTCGATGGCGACCTCTGGCTGCTGGGCCGCGTGGATGACGTCATGAACGTCTCCGGCCACCGCCTCACCACCACCGAGATCGAGCACGCGCTGGTGTCGCACCCGTGGGTGGCCGAGGCCGCCGTGGTGGGCGCCAAGGACGAGGTCACGGGTCAGGCCGTGGTGGCCTTCGTGATCGTGCGCGGGGACGCCCACGACATCCCCGACGCCGGGGAGGAGATCGCCGCGACGCTGCGCAAGCACGTGCGCAAGCAGATCGGCGCGCTCGCGAAGCCGCGCACCATCCTGGTGGTGTCCGAGCTGCCCAAGACCCGGTCCGGCAAGATCATGCGCCGGCTGCTGCGGGACGTCGCCGAGAACCGGGAGGTGGGCGACGTCACCACGCTCGCCGACTCGTCGGTGATGACGGCGATCCGCGTCGGCCTCGAGGCCGGCACGGGCGACTGACGCGCCGCCGACGACCTCGCGAACGGAACGGCCCGGCTCGGCTTCGTCAGGACCCAGCCGACGCGGCGAAGGCGATGCCCGGCCGGTCGGCGCGCACGCGGACCTCCGTGTCGGGTGTGGTGGCGCTCGACCCCAGCACGCGCGCCTCGATCGGGTCCGCGACGCCGGGCAGGTCCAGGGTGACCACCGCATCGTGCCCGAAGAACGCCACGTGCCGTACGAGCGCCACCGTGCCGACGCCCGGCGAGTCCGCGGGCTCGAGCACCAGATGCTCCGGACGCAGCGCCAGCTCGACCGCGTCGCCGGGCCGCACCACCTCGCCCGCGCCTAGCTGGGCCGGCACCTCGCCCAACGCGCAGGCGACGGCGTTGCCGGTCCACCTGCCCGGGACCACCACGGCTCCCCCCACGAATTGAGCGAGCCACCGCGAGCGCGGCGCGTCGTAGATCTGCGCGGGGCTGCCCGCCTGGACCAGCCGGCCCCGGTCGAGCACCGCGACCAGATCCGCCATGGACAGGGCCTCGTCCTGGTCGTGGGTGACGAGCACAGCGGTGGTGCGGGTCGCCCGCAGCACCTGGCGGACCTGCGCGCGGACCTCCGCGCGGAGCGACGCATCGAGCGCGGAGAAGGGCTCGTCGAGGAGGATGACATCAGGCTCCGGCGCGAGCGCCCGCGCCAGCGCGACGCGGTGTCGCTGCCCTCCGGACAACTCGCCGGGCATGCGATGCGCCAGCTCGGCCAGCCCCACCATGGCGAGCAGCTGCTCGGGCCGGGCGCCCGCGCGGTCGGCGCGCGCGAGCCCGAACGCGACGTTGGCGCGGACGTCGAGATGCGGGAACAGCGCCGCGTCCTGGGGCACCAGGCCGATGCGGCGGCGTTCGGGCGGCACCGCGAGTCGCGGGCCCGTGAGCACGCGCCCGCCCACCACGATGGCGCCCTCGAGGGGCAGGTGAAGCCCGGCGATGACGCGGAGCAGCGTGGACTTCCCGGAGCCCGACGGACCCAGCACTGCGGCGAGCTCGCCCGAGGGCACGGTGAAGGTGACGCCGTGCAGCACGGGCGCGCCGTCGTACGCGGCCACCACCTTGCGCACCTGCAACTCGCTCATGCGCCGTCCCTCCGCTCGCGCACCGTGGCCACCGCGTCACGTGTGAGCAGCACCGCGGGACCCACCGCCACCGCCACCAACACCAGGGCATACGGGGCTGCGGCGCCATAGGCCGCGGACTCCGTGAGGCGCCACAGCGACGTCGCCAGCGTATCCGTCCCGGTGGGGCGCAGCAGCAGCGTCGCCGGCAGCTCCTTCATGGCCGTGAGCGCCACGAGCAGCACGCCGGCGCCGATTCCTGGCCACGCGATCCGGGCCGTCACGCGCGCCCACACGCGGGCGCGGGTCGCGCCCAGCGATCGCGCCACATCCTCGAGCCCCGGCTCGACCTGCTCCACGCTCGCTCGCACGGCGCCCACCGCCTTCGGCAAGAACAGGACGCCGTAGGCGAACGCCAGCATCCACACCGACTGGTAGAGCGCCGGCACCACCGCCAGCGAGAAGAACACCAGAGAGAGGCCCACCACGATCCCGGGCAGCGCGAGTCCCACGTAGCTTGCGGACTCGAGCGCGGCACTCAGGCGCGACCGGAAGCGAGCGGCCAGCAGACCGATCGGCAGCGCGAGCGCCAGGGCGACCAGCGCTCCCCCGGCGGCCAGCGCGACCGTCGACAGCGCATCGGCCGCCACCTCGCTCGCCGGGACGCGCGTGCCGGTGCTCGCCCGCGCAGTGAGGTAGCGCAGCAGCGCCGCGAGCGGCACGCCCACGGCGGCCAGCGGAACGAGGGTGAGCCCCGCGCCCGCGGCCCAGGACCAGGCACCGAGCCGCACCGGTGCGCGCACCACCCGCGCCGCCACGGTGGAGCCATGCCGGGCCTGCGCGCCCCGCAGCCGGCGCTCCGCCCACACCAGCGCGACGCCCATCGCGGCGAGCACCGTGGACAGCGCGGCCGCGAGAGTGCGATCGAACTGGCTGGTGTACGCGGAGTGGATGGCCCAGGTGAAGACCTCGAACCTCATGATCGCCACCGCGCCGAAGTCGCTCAGCACGTACAACGCCACCAGCAGCACGCCGGCGAGCGCGGCGGGGCGCACCTGGGGCCACGTGGACTCGAGGAACGCGCGGGCGCGCGAGCGACCCAGCGTGCGGGCCACATCTTCGTGGGCGGGGTTTGCAAGGCGTAGCGCGGCCAGTGTGGGCAGCGTGACCAGCGGCACGTTGCACACCGTCAGCACCACGAACGCACCCCAGAATCCCCGCACCGGCGTGAGCGCCACCCAGCCGAACGCCGCCACATACGACGGCACCGCGAGCGGGAGAGTCGAGACCACCACCCAGGCGCGCCGGCCCGGCAGCCGGGTCTGGCCCAACAGCCACGCGGAGCCCACCCCGAGCACCAGGCAGGCCGTGGCGACGGCGACGGTGAGACCTACGGTGTTGATCGCGAGCTCGAGCGTGCGCGGCCGTACCAACGCGGCGAGCACCTCGCCGCCGTCCGCGCCCACCACGCGCACCAGCAGATAGACCAGCGGAATGGCGGCCAGTCCCGCCGCGACCACCGCGGATGCGGTCAGCACCAGGCGCGCGAGTGGCGCTGGCGGGCGGCGAGCCTCCCCAAGGCTCACCGCGCGAACGCGCGGGGACCGCGAGGTGCGGCTCGCCGTGATGCGCATGGCTCGGGACGCTACAGCAGCCCGACCTCGGTGAGCAGCGCGGTGGTGTCGCCCAGCGTGTCGAGATCGGAGAGGTCCAGCTCGGTATTGGTGAGGTCGGCGAGCGCAGGCAGCCCGTCGGGCACGTCGAGTCCCGCGACCAGCGGGTACTCGTACGTGGTGTCCACGAAGTACCGCTGCCCGGCGTCCGACACCAGGTACTCGATGAACGCGAGCGCGTCCGCGTCGTCGCTCGCGCCGGCGAGCAGGCCGGCCCCGGTCACGTTGACGATCGCGCCTGCGTCGCCGGCCTCGGGAAAGGACAGCCGGGCACGCATGCCGTCCTCGCCCAGCTCGGCCAGGGCCTGGTACCAGTAGTAGTGGTTGATGAGGCCGATCTGAATCTCGCCGGCCTGCACGGCCTCGAGGATCGCGGTGTTCTTGGGGTAGGTCTGGACGTCGTTCGCGACCATCCCGTCGAGCCACTCGCGCGCCACATCCTCACCCTCGAGCACGCGCAGCGCGGTGACGAACGACTGGAAGGAGGCGTTCGTGGGGGCGATTCCCACCTGGCCGTTCCAGGCGGGGTCGGTGAGGTCGAGCACCGAGGCAGGCACCTCGTCCGCGTCGAGCGCCTCGCTGTCGTATGCCAGCACACGCGCGCGGCCGGTCACGCCCACCCAGGACCCATCGGTGGAGGTGAAGCCCGGGTCCACGGCCGCCGAGACGGCCTCGGGGAGCAGCGCGAACAGGCCCGCCTTTGCCACGGCGCCCAGCGCACCCGCGTCCTGGGACAGGAACACGTCCGCCGGCGAGGCGTCGCCCTCCTCCTGGAGCAGCGCCGCCAGCTCCGTGGTCCCCGCATAGCGCACCTCGACGGCGATGCCGGTGTCAACGGTGAACTGGTCGATCAGCGGCTGCACCAACTCCTCCTCCCGTCCGGAGTACAGGGTGAAGGTGCCGTCCGCGACGGCGTCGGAGGAGGCCTGTGGCGCGGACGATGCGGGAGCGGGCGACTCCGGCGAGCAACCGGCGACAGCAAGGGCGAGGACGGGCAGCGAGAAGGCGGCAAGGGCGCGGCGCAGGGCCATGAGCGGTACTCCCGAGAGAGGCGGCGGACGGTGGATCGGTACGCCCGGAGACTATCCTCGAATTACGTGACACGCCAGTCACCAAAATGCGGAGGCTGGTGTGACGCGGTGGCATGCGAGCGCCGATCCGAGCCAACGCTCGCGCCCGGACGGCGTACCGTGGAACGCGGGAGGTCACATGTCCGCATCACACACGCCCGCTCGCGCCACCCGTGCGCGGTTGAGGGTCGCCGTCATGGCGGCGGTCGCCGCGCTCGCTCTCACGGCCTGCGGCGGCACATCCGACGAGGGCACGTCCACGAGTCCGTCGTCGGAAGCGACCCCGAGCCCAACATCGACCGCCGAGCCGAGGACTCCGGTGCCGGCGGCGGCCACCGTCGAGGTCAGCGCCTTCGAGTACGGGTACACGATGTCCTCCACGGAGATCGCGGCCGGCGAGGTCACCTTCGAGCTCCGCAACGACGGCGGCACCTCTCACGACCTGGTGCTCGAGGGAGGCCCGGGCGGCTCCACGGCCATCATCGGCCCCACGGAGACCGCGACCCTCACGGTCACCCTCGAGCCCGGCACGTACGTGCTCTACTGCTCGATCGGGAATCACCGCGCGATGGGCATGGAGATTGAGATCACGGTCTCCTAGGGCGTCGGAATCGGAGCGTTCACCCTGGCACCGCGACACCCTGCAAGGCATCATTGCAGCGGCAGAATCCAGGCTCTAGACTTCACAGTGGCGACGAGGCTCGGATCACCGGTCCCGACGCTCCAGACGTCCCCGGGAGGGGCGACCACGGTGCCCCCCAGCGCGGTTGCCCTCCCGGGGCACCTGTCTGTTCGGAGCCCTCGCCTCTCACTCGCTCGACGGACGCTCGTCCCCGTCGGAGGAGTCCACGTTCTGGGCGGCCCACGGCAGCGGCTCGGCGGACGCATCGTCCCCGCCCGGTGCGTCCCCGCCCTCCTGACCCATCACGGCAGCCTCCTGCGCATCGGCCTCGGCGAAGGTCAGCAGCCGCTCGGGCGGGTCCCGGCGCTCGAGAGAGAGATCCCGCCACCGCTCGATGCCCACCACCACGCCGAGCACGGCGACGCCCACGCACGCGCCCGCCAGCACGTCCGTGAGGAAGTGATAGCCCAGGTACATGCGGCTCACGGCGACGATGCCGATGATCGCGAAGGACAGCACCGCCCATGCCGTCAGCCTCCAGGAGGCGTCCGCGTCCTCGTGCCACAGCAGGTAGCCCAGCACCAGCACCAGCGTGGACGCGCCGATGGTGTGACCCGACGGGAACGAACCCGAGGTCTCGAAGCCGGGAACCGACATGAAGTCCTCGCCCGGCCGCGCTCGCCCGACCACGGCCTTGAGGACCACGGTCAGCGTCGTGGACAGCACCATGGCCCCCACCAGCAGCATGGGGTGCCACCACGACTTGGTCACCCGCCACCACACCAGCGCGATCGCCGCCACGATGATCGGCAGCACCACCGGTCCGAACACCGTGGTGACCACGGTGAGGATCGTGGTCAGGGTGGGCGTGCGGTGGGCCGCGAGCCATTCGACCAGGGGCTCGTCCAGGCGGAACAGGTCCTCCTGCTCGACCACCCAGTCGAGGAGGCCCAGGAAGCCGGCGACGCCGAGTCCGATGAGGACCGCGGCGGGCCACAACGCGAGGAACGCATCGGACGGGCGCATGCGGGGTCGAGCCATGCGGTCCACCCTAGGCGCGCCCCGTCGGGGCATGGCGCGGAGCGCGCCGGGCGGCCTCAGGCGCCGGCGC
>NZ_JAHEBP010000064.1 GCF_024642165.1 Demequina sp. | reverse complement strand
CTTCCCGTAGCTGTAGTCGATGAGCGTCCAGGGGTAGACGGCCGCCGGGCTCGTGAACCCGATGCCGTCGAAGCGGATGCGTCGGTACGGCTCGTCCGAGAGGATCCAGATCCTGCGGCCGTGCCGCGCCGACGCCTCGTCGAGGACGGTGGCGAGCGCCTCGAGCTGTTCCCGCGGGTAGACGCGACCGGTGGGGTTCGCCGGCGAGTTGACCACGACGATGCGGGTCCGCGGCGTGATCGCACCCGCGATCGCATCGAGGTCGAGGTCGAACGTGGTCTGGTCGAGAGGCACGCCCACGGTCACGAGCGCGGCCGCATCCAGCATGGGGGCGTAGCAGAACCACCCCGGGACCGGCACGATCACCTCGTCCCCGACGTCGGTCAGCAGGTGGAAGGCGAGCTCGATGGCTCCGAACGCGCCCTGGGTCAGCGCGATGTCGTCCGCGTCGACCTCAAGGCCCATCTCCGCGCTCAACCCGGCCGCGATGGCGCGCTGAGCGGAGGGTTCGCTCGACTTGTAGGCGAACCAACTCTCGGAATGCGGCTCAACCTGAGCGCGCATTGCGTCCACCAGCCCCGGCAAGGGCATCTCGTGGGGGTTCCCAAACGTGAAGTCCATGGCTCCGGGCTGGTCGGCCGTCGCGCCGATCGTCGCGAAGTACCGCGTGACCTCGCCGATCGAGGATTGTGACGCCTGCGCCCTGGTCGACAGCTCCATTGCTGTTCCCCTCTCACACGGCGCGCCGGAACACGCGCCCGCTCCAGCATCGTCCCACAGGCCCTGCGTCGAGGGCGGGCGGGACATTGGTCCCCGCGCGCATGCGCCGGAGCGGGCGAGACTGGTCGGGACGGCAACGGCGCCGACATGGAGGTGCGCAACATGGCCACGTACGTCTTCGACTTCAGCGAGGGCAACAAGGATCAGAAGGACCTGCTGGGCGGCAAGGGGGCGAACCTTGCCGAGATGACCCGGATCGGACTGCCTGTCCCCCCGGGCTTCACCATCACCACCGAGGCGTGTCGCGCCTACATGGCGAACGGAGTCCTCCCACCCGAGTTGCGCGTCGAGGTGACGATGGCGGTGAGACGGCTCGAGGATCAGATGGGACGGTCGCTCGGCGACCCCCGGCATCCGCTGCTCGTGTCGGTGCGGTCCGGAGCCAAGTTCTCCATGCCGGGGATGATGGAGACGGTCCTCAACGTCGGGCTCAACGACGAGTCGGTGCATGGACTGGCCGCCTTCGCCGGCGACGAGCGCTTCGCGTGGGACTCGTACCGACGGCTCATCCAGATGTTCGGGAAGACGGTGCTGGGGATCGACGGCGACCTGTTCGCGCAGGCGCTCGACGCCCACAAGCGTGCACGCGGCGCGGACTCGGATACCGGGTTGACGGCCGAGGACCTGCACGATCTGGTGCTGGACTTCAAGGAGATCGTGCGGGAGCACACCGGGAAGGACTTCCCGCAGAAGCCCCGCGAGCAGCTCGACCTCGCGGTCGAGGCCGTCTTCGGCTCGTGGAACACCGAGCGGGCACGCCTGTACCGCCGCCGTGAGCGCATCTCGGACGACCTGGGCACCGCCGTCAACGTCGTGGCCATGGTGTTCGGCAACCTGGGCGAGGACTCCGGAACCGGGGTGTGCTTCACTCGCGACCCTGCGACGGGCCGCAGTGGTGACTACGGCGACTACCTGCCCAACGCGCAGGGCGAGGATGTGGTGTCCGGCATCCGCAACACGCTGTCGCTCGCGGACCTCGAGCGCCTGGACCCGGCCGCCTTCGCGGAGCTCCGCCAGGCGATGCGGACCCTCGAGAACCACTACCGCGACCTGTGCGACATCGAGTTCACCATCGAGCGCGGCAAGCTCTGGATGCTGCAGACCCGCGTGGGCAAGCGCACGGCCGCGGCGGCCTTCCGGATCGCCCAGCAGCTGGTGGACGAGCACCTCATCACCATGGACGAGGCTCTCGAGAGGGTCACCGGCGCCCAACTCGCGAAGCTGATGTTTCCTCAGTTCGACGCGGCCGCCGAGCCGGCGCCGTTGGCCACGGGAATGGCGGCGTCACCGGGCGCCGCGGTGGGCGCCGCGGTCTTCGACTCCGCGACGGCGCAGGCGTGGGCTGCCGACGGACGCGACGTGATCCTGGTGCGTCGCGAGACCAACCCGGACGATCTGGGCGGCATGATCGCCGCGGTGGGTGTCCTCACCTCGCGGGGTGGCAAGACGTCGCACGCCGCGGTGGTGGCGCGCGGGATGGGC
This sequence comes from Demequina sp., assembly GCF_024642165.1. Classification (GTDB taxonomy): domain Bacteria; phylum Actinomycetota; class Actinomycetes; order Actinomycetales; family Demequinaceae; genus Demequina. Next base: position 8,736 of record NZ_JAHEBP010000064.1, on the reverse strand, counting down.
ACCACATGCGTCGTGGGAGCCGAGGCCGTCGTGGTCGACGCGGCGGAGCGCCGCTTCGCCGTCGGGGACACCGTGGTCGCCGAGGGCGACACGATCGCCATAGACGGCACCACCGGAGAGATCTTCCTGGGCGACATCCCGGTGATGCCCTCCCCGGTGGTGCGCTATCTCGAGGACGGCCTCGACGCGGCGCTCGCCGAGCTGCCTGTCGAGGACGACGAGACGCGCGAGCTGGTCGCCGCGGTGGACGCGATCCTCACCCATGCCGACTCCGCCCGCCGGCTGGGCGTCCAGGCCAACGCCGACACGGCGGACGATGCGGTGCGGGCGCGCGCCTGGGGTGCGCAGGGCATCGGCCTGTGCCGCACGGAGCACATGTTCCTGGGCGAGCGGCGGGTTCTCATCGAACGGCTCATCCTGGCGACCGAGGATGCGGAGCGGGAGGCCGCACTCGCGGCGCTGCTCCCCCTGCAACGCGCGGACTTCACGGACCTGCTGACCGCGATGGACGGGCTGCCGGTCACCATCAGGCTCATCGACCCGCCCCTGCACGAGTTCCTCCCCGACCTCACGGACCTCTCCGTGAAGGTGGCGCTCGCCGAGGAACGCGGCGAGACCGGTCCGGACGTCGACCGCGACGAGCACCTGCTGGCGGCCGTGCGCCGCATGCACGAGGCGAACCCCATGCTCGGACTGCGGGGCGTGCGACTCGGGATCGTCATCCCCGGCCTGTTCGCGCTGCAGATGCGCGCGATCGCGGAGGCCCACGCGGCGCGCCTTGCCGCGGGCGGCGACCCGCGCGCGGAGATCATGATTCCGCTGGCGGCCTCCATCATGGAGCTGCACCTGGTGCGTGACGAGGCGGATCGCATCATCGCCGAGGTGGGCGCGCAGCACGGTCTCACGCTCGACATCCCCGTGGGCGCGATGATCGAGCTACCCCGCGCGGCGCTCACCGCGGATCGCATGGCGTCCGTCGCCGAGTTCTTCTCGTTCGGCACCAACGACCTCACTCAGACCACGTGGGGCTTCTCGCGCGACGACGTGGAGGGCGCGTTCTTCCACGAGTACACCGAGAAGGGCGTGTTCAACGTGTCGCCGTTCGAGTCGATCGACCGGCAGGGCGTGGGCAGGCTGGTGCGCATCGCGGCGGAGGAGGGCCGGGCGACCCGGCCGGACCTTCGGCTGGGGGTCTGCGGCGAGCACGGCGGGGACCCCGAGTCCATCCACTTCTTCCACGACGTGGGCCTCGACTACGTCTCGTGCTCGCCATTCCGCATCCCGGTCGCTCGCCTCGAGGCCGGGCGCGCCGCGGTGGTCACGGGAGGCGGCGACACCCGCTGACAGGCAGGACCGCGCCACTGACGGGCATGCCTCTCCCCCGGTTTGTGTAAATTTTTGGTAACGTTTGTTCCCGTGAGCAAAGACGCCACGATCGCCGGCCTGCGTCTCGCGGGCGCCGCAGTGATCGCCATCGCGCTGGGAATCCAGGCGTGGGCGGACCTCACCTTCGGCACGTTCACCTGGGCGGAGCTTCCGGGGTACTTCACGCCGCTGGCCAACCTGGCCGGCATCGTCGCGCTCATGGCCGCCGCCGCCGTGGGTCCCCGCGAGCCGCGCTGGGTGGAGTTGCTGCGGGTCAACTCCGCCACCTACCTCCTGGTCGTGGGCGCCGTCTATTGGCTCATGCTGGCGCCGTACTCGACGCCCATGTTCCCGTGGGCCAACGCGGTTCTCCACGGCGGCGCCGGTGTCCTGCTCGCCGCGGACTGGATGCTGGTCGGGCGTCGACGACGCCTTCCCACCAGCGCGCTGTGGAGCGTGCTGGTGCTTCCCGCCGCCTGGGTCGCCTACCTCCTGGCCCGCGCCCACGTGGACGGGTGGGTCCCCTACCCGTTCCTGGATCCGGCGCGCGGCGCGCTCGCCATCGCGGTGACCCTGGCTGCGATAGCGGCCGTCGGCATCGCCGTCGCGGCGATCCTGCACGGCCTCGCGCTGCTGCGGCCGCTCGTGCCGTCGCGTGCCCTCGCGACGGCGACTCGATAGCGAAGCCGCTGAAGGCTTGCGCCGAACGCCCCCACGGGGGCCGCCTGGCACCTACGGTGGTGTCATGAACTTTGAGAACGGCGAACCCGATGTCGCCACCGACGCCCCCTCCCTCACGTTCGTCGACCTCGGGCTCGACGGTCCGATCCTGAGGGCGCTCCAGGACGTCGGATACGAGACCCCCTCCGCCATCCAAGCCGAGACCATCCCACCCCTGCTGGCCGGGAGCGACGTGGTGGGGCTCGCCCAGACCGGTACCGGCAAGACGGCCGCCTTCGCGCTCCCCATCCTGGCGCGGCTCGACCTCGCCCAGAAGCAGCCGCAGGCGCTGGTGCTCGCGCCCACGCGCGAGCTCGCGCTCCAGGTCTGTGAGGCGTTCGAGCGCTATGGCTCCCACCTCAAGGGCGTGCACGTGCTGCCTGTCTACGGGGGTCAGGGCTACGGCGTGCAGCTGTCCGCGCTTCGCCGCGGCGTCCACGTCGTGGTCGGCACCCCGGGCCGCATCATGGATCACCTCGACAAGGGCACGCTCGACCTGTCGGAACTCAAGTACCTCGTGCTCGATGAGGCGGACGAGATGCTCAAGATGGGCTTCGCCGAGGACGTCGAGACCATCCTCGCGTCCACGCCCGACAACAAGCAGGTGGCGCTGTTCTCCGCCACGATGCCGGCGCAGATCCGTCGCCTCTCCGCCAAGTACCTGTCCGATCCGGTGGAGATCACGGTCAAGCGCAAGACCACCACCTCGTCGACCATCAGTCAGCGCTACCTGATCGTGAGCTTCCCCCAGAAGATCGACGCCCTCACCCGGATCCTCGAGGTCGAGAACTTCGAGGCCATGATCGTCTTCACCCGCACCAAGAACGACACCGAGGTGGTCGCGGAGAAGCTGCGCGCCCGTGGCCTCGCCGCCGCCGCGATCAACGGCGACGTCGCGCAGGTGCAGCGCGAGCGCACCATCAAACAGCTCAAGGACGGCAAGCTGGACATCCTGGTCGCGACTGACGTGGCCGCGCGCGGCCTCGATGTCGACCGCATCAGCCACGTGGTCAACTACGACATCCCCATCGACACGGAGTCCTACGTGCACCGCGTGGGACGTACAGGCCGCGCGGGGCGCACCGGCGACGCGATCAGCTTCGTCACCCCGCGCGAGCGCCGCATGCTGGGCGCGATCGAGAAGGCCACGCGGCAGCCGCTCACGGAGATGCACTGGCCCAGCGTTGACGACGTCAACGCCACTCGCCTCGCCCGCTTTGACGAGTCCATCACCCAGGCGCTGAGCCAGGAGGACAGGATCAGTCGTTTCCGCGACATCATCGCGCACTACGTCGAGCATCACGACGTCCCCGAGAGCGACGTCGCCGCGGCGCTCGCGGTGGTCGCCCAAGGTGAGACGCCCCTGCTGCTGGACGCGCAGGCCGAGCCCAAGCGCGCGACGTTCGACCGTGAGGCCCGTGGCCCGGCCGCGGGTGGCCGGGACGATGCGCGAGCGGACCGCGGCCACCGCGCCCCGGCGGCGGGCTTCGCCACGTATCGGATCGCCGTGGGCAAGCGCCACAAGGTCGAGCCGCGCCAGATCGTGGGGGCGCTCGCGAACGAGGGCGGGCTCGATCGGCGGGACTTCGGTGCCATCAAGATCCTTCCGGATTTCTCCCTGGTCGAGCTGCCTTCGAACCTCTCACCCGACACCTTCCGCAAGCTGAGCGGCACCCGTATCAGCGGCAGGCTCATCGACCTCAAGATCGACACGGGACCGGGCGGGTCGCGAGGCCCCCGCAGCGACAAGGGCTACCGGGGCGACCGGGGCTCCCGCCCGCCACGCCAGAGCTGATCGACGATGCGCCCGGCCGTCACCCTGACCCCCACCGAGGTTGTCGCGGGTCGGCGTCCGGGGCTCCGCCCACGCCTCCGCCCGCCGCGAGTGCTTGGCTGAGCACATGACCGCCGTCATCGATGCCGACTACCTGGTGGTGGGCGCGGGCGCCGCCGGACTTGCGTTCGCAGACGCGCTCGTGGCGCACTCCGACGCGCGCGTCGCGCTGGTGGACCGGAGGGGCGCTCCCGGTGGCCACTGGCGGTCCGCCTACCCGTTCGTGCGCCTGCACCAGGCCTCCCAGTTCTATGGCGTGGCGTCGAGAATGCTCGGAGACGGCGGCCTTCAGAAGGAGGGTCCGGAGTCCGGCCTGCACAGCCGGGCCACCGGCGCCGAGGTCTGCGACTACTACGACGGCGTGCTGGACTCGCTGGTCGCGACGGGCCGCGTCGAGTTCTTGGGCGAGTCGGAGTTCGATGGCGAGCGGGTGCGATCGCTGGTCACGGGCGAGGAGCGCGCGGTTCGGCCCGGGTGCCGGATCGTCGACGCACACCACCTCTCCCCCGCGGTCCCGGCGGACACGCCGCCGCCGTTCGTCGCGTCGGAGGGCGTCACCGTGATGCCGATCGGGCGACTGCCGCAGGTCGCCGACGCGGAGCGATTCGTAATCGTCGGTTCGGGCAAGACCGCGACCGACGCGATCGTGTGGCTCCTGGGACGGGGCACGGATCCCGGCGACATCACGTGGGTTCGCCCGCGCGACCCGTGGATGCTCAACCGCGCCGTGGTCCAGCCCGAGCCGGCGATCTTCCAGGGGATGGTGGCGGACGTCATGGACGCTGCGGCCACCGCGGGGTCGATCGACCGAATGTTCCTCGATCTCGAGCACGCCGGCGTGATGATCCGCATCGACGCAGGGGTGACACCCACCATGGCGCGGACACCCACGCTGGGCCTGTGGGAGCTCGACGCGCTGCGGACGGTCGAGAACGTGGTGCGCCGCGGCCACCTGCGCGAGGCGGGTCGCGGCGTGCTGCGGCTCGACGACGGCACCGTCACCGTGCCCGCGGACGCGGTGGTGGTCCACTGCGCCGCCGACGGCCTGCCGCTGCCCGCCCTCGTGCCCATCTGGGCGCCCGAGACCATCACGCTGCAGCCGGTGCGCAGCGGATTCCCGTGCTTCGGCGCGGCGCTCGTGGGATACGTCGAGGCGACTCGCGAAGGCGACGCCGCCAAGAACGCGCTCTGCCCGCCCTCGCCGTATGGCAACACCCTCGCCGAGTGGGCCCGGATGACCGTGCTCGGCGCTCGCGCGTCCGCGGCCTTCCTCGCCGACGCCGACATCCGCGCGTGGGCGGACAGCGTCGCGCTCAACCCCGCGGGCGTCCCGGAGGGGTACGCGTCGGCCGCACTGGACCAAGCGCGCGCCAGGATCTCACGCGCCGCGCCGGCGGGCATGGCGGCGCTCGCTCGGATGGCCGGCATAGCCGCGCAGTAGGCGCCGTGTGACTCTCGGCGAACCTGGAGCCGGGTCCCAGCCAATCGCCCGGGTGCCGTCCCTACGGTCCTCGCATGACGACTTCGACATCCGCGCCGCGCCGGCGCCTCCGCCGCCGGATCCTTCTCTCCGTCGCCTCGGCCCTGCTGTTGCTGGGCGTCCCCGCCGGGTGGGCGCTCGACCGCTACGTGTTCGACCACGTGGAGGTGGCCAACGCCTCGGCCTACGAGGCGTCGCTGGCCGATGCGGGCTCCGCCACCGAGACGGCCACCGCGACCGAGACGGCCACCACCGCCACCACCGCCACCACCGAGACCGCCGGCGCCGACGATCCGCAGATCGCCATCACGTCCTCCACCTACGGCTCGGGTGCGGACCAGGCCACCTACTACGTCGCCGACGTGGTGGTGAGCGACATCACGCAGCTGCGATCCGCGTTCGCCCAAGACGCGTTCGGCGAGAACATCACGGAGAATCCGTCCGACATCGCCGCGGATGTAGGCGCCGCGCTGGCGATCAACGGGGACTACTACGGCTTCCGGTCCACCGGCATCGAGATCCGCAACGGCGTGATCTACCGGGATGAGCCCGCGCGCGAGGGCGCCGTCATCTACAGCGACGGCACCATGGACGTCTACGACGAGACCACGACCACGGCGCAGGAGCTGCTCGACGCCGGCGCCTGGCAGACCCTGTCCTTCGGCCCAGCGCTGATCGACGACGGCGAGATCGTGGCGGGCATCGATCAGGTCGAGGTGGACACCAACTTCGGCAACCATTCCATCCAGGGCGACCAGCCGCGCACCGCGATCGGGATGATCTCCGCGAACCACTACGTGTTCGTGGTGGTCGACGGGCGCTCGAGCGAGAGCGCCGGCGTGACGCTCCCGGAGCTGGCGGAGATCATGGCCGGCCTGGGCGCTACCGAGGCGTACAACCTGGACGGCGGAGGCTCGTCGACGATGGTGAGCGGCGGATCGCTCGTGAACAACCCGCTCGGCAAGGCCCAGGAGCGCGGCACCTCCGACATCTTGTGGGTGGGCTGACCATGTGGATCCTGGTGCCGGCCTACGAGCCCGACGAGCTGCTGCCCGACCTGGTTCGACAGCTGTGCCTCACGTGTCCTGTGCTGGTGGTCGACGACGGCTCGGGCCGCGCCTACGCAGCCATATTCGAGGCGGCCGATGCGGCGGGAGCGGTGGTGCTCCACCACCCGGTGAATCGCGGAAAGGCGGCGGCGCTGCGCACCGGATTCGCGTGGCTGACAACGCACGCCACGGGCGAGGGCGTGGTGTGCGCTGACAGCGACGGTCAGCATCGTCCCGGAGACGTCGCCCTGGTCGCGGCGACGATCGAGAGCCGCGCGGCCCGCCGCGAGCCCGCCGCCATCGTGCTGGGCGCCCGCGCGTTCGCAGGCGAGGTTCCACGTCGCTCGCGCGTGGGCAACCGCGTCACCACGGCGTTGATGGCCGCGGCGACGGGCCGGCGAATCGTCGACACGCAGACCGGCCTGCGCGGGTATCCGGCAGAACTGCTGCCGTGGGCGCTCGCCGTCAAGGGAGAGCGCTTCGCCTACGAGCTTCAGTTGTTGCTGGAGGCGTGCCGCTCCGGCATCCCGGTGGTCGAGGTCCCCGCCTCGACGGTCTACCTCGAGGGAAACGCCTCCTCGCACTTCCGTCCCCTGGTCGACTCGGCCCGCGTGATGTGGCCGCTCGCGCTGTTCGCGGCCTCTTCGCTCATCGCATTCGCGGTCGACACCGTCGCCCTGCTCGTGCTGTCCGCGCTGACGGGCTCCCTCGCGCTCTCCGTGAGCGGGGCGAGGCTCATCAGCGCCAGCACCAACTTCGCGATGAATCGGCGGGCCGTGTTCGGCTCGAAGGACCACGTCGTCCGCCAGGCGGTCCGCTACGCGATGCTGGCGCTGGCGCTCGTAGCGCTCAGCTTCCTTGCCCTCGACCTCCTCACGAGACTGGGGGTGCCCCTGCTGCTCGCGAAGGTTGCCACCGATCTGACCCTGTGGCTGCTCTCGTACGGCGTCCAGCGCACCCTGGTGTTCCGGGCGGCGCCGCCGCACGAATCGCACGAGGCAACGGCGCTCGCTGCGACGTCCCAGCGTTCGGCGTGACCCCGGCGCCCAGATCCGCCGCCGCACGCCGGTGGGGCCGGCCGGGTCGCGTACCCGGTCCGGGCCATACTGGGATGGCGGCCTCGGCATCGTCGCCGCGGACAGGGAGAGGAGCGCCGTGCGCGCGTTGATCAAGGACGCACCCGGTCCCGGTTTGCGTGCCGTCGACGTTCCCGAGCCCGTCGCGGGCGACGCGGACGTCACCATCCGGGTGCTGCGTACCGGCATCTGCGGCACCGACCTCCACATCGACGGCTGGGATCCGTGGGCCGCGTCCGTGATCGTGCCGCCCCTGATTCCCGGCCACGAGTTCAGCGGCGAGGTGGTCGCCGTCGGCTCCGGGGTGCGGGATGTTCGCGTGGGCGCCATCGTCTCCGCCGAGGGGCATATCGTGTGCGGCGTCTGTCGCAACTGCCGCGCCGGCCGCCGGCACATGTGCATCCACGCGTCCGGGATCGGCGTGCATCGCGATGGCGCCTTCGCCCAGACGGTGGTGGTTCCCGAGTCGAACGTCTGGGTCCACCCGCCCGGCATGGACGTCGACCTCGCCGCCGTCTTCGATCCGTTGGGCAACGCCGTCCATACCGCCCTCAAGTTTCCGATCGTGGGCGAGGACGTCCTCATCACCGGAGCCGGTCCGATCGGCCTCATGGCCGCCGCCGTCGCTCGCCACGTGGGCGCGCGGTTCATAGTGGTCACGGACGTCTCGGAGCCTCGACTCGAGCTCGCACGCCGCGTGGGGGCGGACCTGGCAGTGAACGTGGCGCACGAGCGGATCGCGGACGCGCAACGCCGGCTCGGGATGCGCGAGGGGTTCGACGTGGGCTTCGAGATGTGCGGGCAGCCCTCCGCCCTCCCCGAAATGATCGACAACCTCACCCACGGTGGCAGGGTCGCGATGCTCGGGCTGCCCACCGGCCCCATCGACGTCGACTGGGCCAAGGTGGTCACCCACATGCTGACCGTCTCGGGCATCTACGGGCGCGAGATGTTCGAGACCTGGAACGCCATGAGCGCCATGCTGCAGACCAGCGCAGAGCTGCGTGCAGCCATCGACACCGTCATCACCCACCGGTTGCCCGCACGCGAGTGGCGCGAGGGGTTCGCCACCGCGGCCACCGCATCGGCGGGCAAGGTGGTGCTCGACTGGACCGACGCACCCTGACGCGATCACGACGGGAGATTCCATGTACGGCACCATGAGGGAGCGGCTCGAGTCCGAGCTCACCCAGATCCGCGGCGCGGGCACTC
>NZ_JAHEBP010000063.1 GCF_024642165.1 Demequina sp. | reverse complement strand
GCCCGAGCCGCCCGTACCCGCACCCGCGCCTGAGCCGCCCGCGCCCGAGCCGCCCGCGCCTGAGCCGCCCGCACCCCCCACCGAGGAGATCGCGACGCCTGAGAGGGCGCCGCTCGACGACGAGGACGAGGCGGTGCCGGAGTCCGCGGCGGCCCCGGGACCTCTTCCGGACGCCGATGCGGGACCACCCGCCGCATCCGCCGCGCGCCCCGTGTACGTCGAGCCCACGCCCACCCTCCCCGTGAGCCCCTACATGCGGGGCGGAGCGGCGGCGCCGCCGCCCGCCCCGACGGCGGTCCCCACGTTCGAGATCCCCATCGTGGCGCCACGGCGCGCCGTGCCGCCCGCGGCCTCGCCCGCAGCCCTGCCCGAGCCATCGTCCGGCGCATCGTCGACACCCTCGCCATCCGTGCCGCTACCGGCCGACGACAGGACCCAAGTCTCGGCGCGCGTGCGCGAGTCATGGGAGCTCGCCACCTCCGAGGGTGACATCTACCGCATCGACTCCGCGACGGTGCTGCTGGGGCGCTCCGGCGGCCTGCCGCCCACCGACGGCACCCCGCGTGTCGACATCGCGGACTCGACGCGCACCGTGTCGAAGTCCCATGTGCGCCTGACCCTGAAGCGCGGGACGTGGCTGGTGGAGGACCTCGGATCGACCAACGGCACGTACCTGGTGGACGCCGCGGGCCTCGAGGTGCAGGTCGCGGCGGACACCCCCACTCCGGTGGCGGGACGGCTGCTGCTGGGCGACGTTGAGGTCGAGCTCCGGCGACGCGGGGCGGACGCATGACGGCTCACGCCCCGATCGGCGACCACGGAGTGAACGGCGCCGGCGCCACCGCGGTGGGCGGCCGCGCCCGCAACGAGGACGCCTACGTCGCCGAGTCGCCGGTGTACGTGGTCGCCGACGGCATGGGCGGCCACCTCGCCGGCGCGGAGGCCGCCCGTGCGGCCGTCGCCGCCTTCCAGGCGCTCGTGACGGGCGACGCGGTCGCCCCCGAGGACGTCGAGATGGCGCATCTCGAGGCGCGGCGGCTCGTCGCCGAGGTGCAGGAGGATGTGGGGGGCGACAGCGGGACCACCCTCACCGGCGCCGTCGCCGTCCTGCACGCGGGCGCGCCCTGGTGGATGGTGGTCAACGTGGGCGACTCACGCACTTACGCCCTCGATGGCGACCGGCTCCACCAGGTCAGCGTCGATCATTCGCACGTGCAGGAGCTGGTGGCCCAGGGGCGGATCACGCCCGCGGAGGCGCTCATCCACCCGGATCGGAACCTCCTCACACGCGCGATCGGCGACGGCGTGCTGGCGATGGACGCGTGGCTGGTCCCGCAGGTGCCCGGACGGCGGCTGGTGATCGCCAGCGACGGACTCATGAAGGAGGTCGACGACCTCACGATCGGCCAGATCGCGGCGCTCGTGGGGGACCCCGCCGCGGCCGCCGAGGCTCTGGTCGACGCCGCCGTGCAGCGCGGCGCGCGCGACAACGTCACGGTCGTGGTCGTGGACGCGACCGCGGTGACGCCCGCAGGCGCCGATCCGGCGCCGTGGCCGCTCTGGGGAGTGTCCGCGGTGAACGACACGACTCCCAGCTTCCGCCGGCGGAGCGAGGAGTGACCGACGAGCCCACCCGATTCTCGCGGCGACGCCGCGGGGACGATGCGGCTGCCCCGGCCGTCGACGACGCGACCCGCGTGTCAAGCCGCGGCGATCGCACGCAGGCATCGCGTCGGCGCGTCGCCGAGGGTGAGACCCAGCCCGCGCCGGAGACGGACGAGCCGACCCGGCCCGCGTCCCGCACGCCCGGCGCCGCGCCCGCGAAGGCGGACGCGTTCCGCCCGCCGGAGGGCCTCCGCGTCTCCCCCACCCGTCGAGGCGGTTTCGGCGACGATCCGCAGCACTACTACCCGCGCGCGCGCCACACGCAGGCACCGCATCCATCCGGGATCTGGCCCGCGTCCGCAGCCGATCCTCGGCCTTCCCCCGAGGTGCTCGCTCCCGAGGACCGGGCGGCCCGCGACACGCGCTCGCGGCGCGGGCGCGCCATGCGCATGGCGGCCGTGGCGGCGGGCCTGCTCGCCGCCGGTGCCGCGGCGGCGGCGATCGTCGCGATCCTGTGAGGGTTCCGCGGCAGCCTCTTCCGCGAGGTGCCCACGATTAGGCTTGGCCCATGGCCGACGCCCCCCTCCACTCCCCCCTCCATGCCCAACACGTCGCGCTCGGCGCCACGATCGTCCCGTTCGCGGGTTGGGAGATGCCGGTGCGGTACACCGGCGACATTGCGGAGCACTCCGCGGTGCGCACGGCCGCGGGCCTGTTCGACCTCTCCCACATGGGCGAGATCGCGGTGCGCGGGGACGATGCGGCGGCGTTCCTCGACTTCGCGCTGGTGGGGAGGATCTCGGCCGTCGCGCTGTGGGGAGCCAAGTACACGATGCTGTGCACGCCCGAGGGCGGGGTGATCGACGACCTGATCGTCTACCGGCGGGACTGGGACCACTTCGTCATCGTCGCGAATGCCGCCAACAAGGATGTGGTGGTCGCCGAGCTGGCCTCGCGGCTCGGGGGCTTCGACGCGGCGCTGGAGGACATCTCGAGCGACATCGCGCTGATCGCCGTGCAGGGTCCGCGGGCGGAGGGCATCGTGGCGCGGATGTGCACCCGCGGCGCGGACGACATCGTGGCGATGCGGTACTACACAGCGGCGAACGTGCTGCTCGACGGCGACATCCATGCCTTCGCCGCGCGCACGGGGTACACCGGCGAGGACGGCTTCGAGCTCTTCGTCAACGCGGCCGATGCGGCGGCGGTCTGGGGGCTCGCGCTGGCGACGGGAGAAGAGGACGGGCTGATCCCCTGCGGGCTGTCCTCGCGCGACACCCTGCGACTCGAGGCGGGGATGCCGCTCTACGGCCAGGAGCTGACGCGCGAGACCACCCCGTTCGATGCCGGCCTCGGGCGCATCGTCGCGTTCGGGACGGCGGCGAACCCGCGGGGTGACTTCGTGGGCCGAGAGGCGCTGCTGCGCGCGAAGGTCGAGGGCTCGGCGCGCGTGCTCGTGGGCCTGACCGGCGACGGGCGCAGGGCCGCGCGGTCCGGCTACGCGGTGGTGGACGCGGACGGCGCTCCGGTAGGCGTGGTGACGTCCGGCGCGCCATCACCCACGCTCGGCAGGCCGATCGCGATGGCATACGTGCCGCCGACGCTGGCGGAGCCGGGCACCACGGTGGGGATCGACGTGCGCGGGCGCCGCGAGGAGATGACCGTGGTGGCGCTACCGTTCTACTCGCGGGCCTCGTAGGCTCGTCTCATGGCCCGGGGCTCCCGCCTCCCGCCGCAGCTGCCGTTCTGAGAGGGGTTGCCGATGTCGATCGTTCCCGAGGACCTGGCCTATTCGGCCGAGCACGAGTGGGTGTCGGGTGACACCGACGAGGGCGTCGAAGTCACCGTGGGCATCACGGAGCACGCCGCCGAGGCGCTGGGCGACATCGTGTACGTCGAGGCGCCGCGCGTGGGTGACACCGTGATCGCGGGCGAGGTGTGCGGTGAGCTGGAGTCCACCAAGGCCGTGAGCGAGATGTATTCGCCGGTGTCGGGGACGGTGACGGCCGTCAACGAGGCGCTCGAGTCCTCCCCCGAGACCATCAACGCGGACGCGTACGGCGAGGGCTGGATCTTCAAGGTCGAGCTCTCGGAGGACGCCCCGGACCTGCTCGACGCCGAGGCATATGCGGCGACGATCGCCTGAGGCTTCGACGCCGCCATGCCTGTGAACACCCGGCTGGTGGTCGCGGCCGCGATCACCGACTCCCTGGAGGCCCCCCGCCGGCTGCTCGCCGCGCGCCGCAGCGCCCCGTCGGCCTTGGCCGGCCTGTGGGAGTTCGCCGGGGGCAAGGTCGAGCGCGGCGAGACCGCCGAGCATGCGCTGCGACGCGAGCTGCGTGAAGAGCTGGGCGTCGAGGTCGAGATCGGCGAGGAGGTGGTGGGCCCCGACGACGGCCATGGCGTGGAGGCCGCGTGCGGCGACGACCCGGTGTGGATGCTGCGTCCCGGCGACGCCGACGTCGAGCGCCTGGTGATGCGCGTGTGGTGGGCCCGCATCCTGCCCGGTGCGGACGGTACGCCGGTGGAGCCGCGGCCGCTCGAGGACCACGACGAACTGCGGTGGCTTGAGCCCGGAGGCTGGCGCGACGTCCCCTGGCTGCCGGCGGACAAGCGCATCGTCGAGGCGCTGGTGCTCGACGCGGTAGCGCGCCACCGCCGCGCCTACTGCTGAGGCGTCGCCGGCGGCCCCACAGCCGACAAGTGGGACATATCCACATCAAGTGGACGCAAATGTGGAGAACTGGCGCTGTGCGTGCCGGGGGACATCAGTAGGTGCCTAGTGCCGTGCCGCCACGCAGCCGGCGATGTGGTCGTCGACGAGGCCGCACGCCTGCATCGCCGCGTACATCGTGGTGGGTCCCACGAACACGAACCCCGCCTTCTTCAACGCCTTCGCCAGCGCGACCGACTCCGGCGTCGACGCCGGCACGTCCGCCCACGATGGAGGCGCGGCGTCCCGAGGGGCGGGGGCGAAGGACCAGAACAGTTCGGTGAGCGTGGTGCCCTCATCCCACAGCCCCACCACCGCGCCGGCATTGGTGATGGCGGACTCGATCTTGCGACGGTTCCGGACGATCCTGGCGTCCGCCATCAGCTCCTCGACCCGCGCCGGACCGAACGCGGCCACCGCCGCGGGATCGAAGCCCGCGAACGCCTCGCGGTAGCCCGCCCGCTTGCGGAGGATGGTGAGCCAGGACAGCCCGGACTGCGCGCCCTCGAGCACGATCCGCTCGAGCAGTTCCGAGTCGCCGCGCACCGGCCGTCCCCACTCGTGGTCGTGATACGCCTCGTACAGCGGGTCCCCGCCGCCGAAGCAGCGCACCAGGTCATTGGTCTCCGTGATCATGGGTCCAGTGTGGCGGGACGATGCGACGGTCGCGGCACCGGCCTGGCGTCCACAGAGCGACCCGGCCCCTGCGCGGGGTCGGGGACATCGGTGGGTCCCGTCCGGGCGCCCTCGGTCGACGGCGCGCAAGCGGTGCCCTCTTCCGAACTCGTTAACGTGTTAATCATCTCGAGTACGAGTGCCCCTCCTGCGACCCGAGCCCCTGGCCCGGCGCATCGGCGCCGCGTACAGTAAGGCCCGCCATGACCATCCGTGACCTTCTCGCCGCGCGCCGCCCCACGCTCTCCTACGAGCTCTTCCCGCCGCGCACGCCCGCCGCCGAGTCGACCCTCCTGGAGACCATGGCCATGTTGGTGGGCACCCACCCGGACTTCATGTCGATCACCTACGGCGCCTCCGGCACCACGCGCAGCACCTCACGCGACGTGGTCCATCGCCTCGCCCTCCAGCACACGATCCCGCCGCTGGCGCACCTCACCTGCGTGGACCAATCGCGCGCGGAGCTCACCCAGGTGATCGAGGAGTATCTCGCCGAGGGCGTCCGCGACTTTCTCGCGCTGCGCGGCGATCCGCCCAAGGGTCAGGCGGACTGGCGACCCCACCCGGATGGCCTGCTCTACGCCTCCGAGCTGGTGCAGCTGCTGCGCGAGGTCGCGCACGCTCACGGCGTCGACAACCTCAGCGTGGGCGTCACGGCGTTCCCCGCTCAGCACGCCATCGAGCGCTTCCGGCAGCTGGGCCTCGACGTGCTCAAGGCCAAGCAGGAGGCCGGCGCGGACTTTGCGATCACGCAGGTCTTCTACGAGGTCGACCAGTACTCGGCGTTGGTCGAGGGCGCGGCGGCGCAGGGTATCGACCTGCCCGTGATCCCTGAGGTCATGCCGCTGGTGAGTGTGCGCCGCGCCGTCCGCGCCGCCGAGCTCACGGGTGTCGAGACGCCTGCGGAGCTGTTCAGTGCGCTCGAGGCGGCCCAGGACGACGATGGAGCGCGGGCCGCCGGGGTCGCGCACGCCGCACGGCTGTCGCGGGACCTGCTGGAGGCGGGCGCGCCGGGCATCCACATCATCACGTTCAACCGGCACCAGGCGGCGCTGGAGCTGGTCGAGTCGTTGGGGCTGGGTCGGTAGCAGCCGCGCGCCCTACCCTGCCTGGAGCGTGACCTTCGCGCCGTGCTCGATGGTGCGGGACACGGTGCACGTGCGCTCGTGCGCCGCGCGCAGGGCGGGCTCCACGCGGGCGCGGGCCTTGTCGCCGTCGGCGCCCTCGGGGAACTCGACGTGGAAGGTCACCACGATGTCGCGCAGGATGTTGCCGCCGTCGCCGGTGACCTTGTCCGCGGTGACCGTCGCCTGCCATGCGGTGGGCTCGGCACGTCGCGACGTCATCACATCCAGATCGGTCCCCGAGCATCCGGCGACGGCCGCGAGCAGCAGTTCGACGTTCCCGAACCCGCCCTCGGCGTTGTGGCCGAAGCGGAGCTCGTCGCCGGCCTCGTTGGTGGCGATGTACACACCCTCGGCCTCGCGGCGGAGGGTGACGGTGCGGGGCGAGGATTCTTCCATGCCTTCGATCCTCCCACGCCGGTGCGCAGCGCCGTGCCCGCGGGCGCCGGGAGGCCCACGCCGGCGGTCCGCCCTTCGGGACGATGCGTCCACCTGTTGGACACCGCGCCTGGCGAGGAACGGCGCGGCGAGATAGAATCGCGGCGCAACTCGGCGCCCGAGCGTCGACCAAGCGCAATGGCGAGCCCGCCGCGCACCAACCTCCATGAGGAACCATGACTGAGCAGAACACCGCCCACGCCCCTGCGCCCGCCTTCCCCGGCGGCACGATCCTCGGTTACCCGCGCATCGGCCGCATGCGTGAGCTGAAGAAGGCGCTCGAGTCGTTCTGGAAGGGCGCGACCACCGCGGAGGACCTCGAAGCCGCCGCCAAGGACCTGCGCCTCGCGAACCTGGCGCGCCTTGCGGAACTGGGCCTCGCGAAGGACGCGAGCGCCATCCCCAGCAACTTCTCGTTCTACGACCACGTGCTCGACGCGGCCGTCACCCTGGGTGCGGTCCCGAGCCGTTTCGCGGACCTGCGCGCCGCCGATGGCTCCGTGGACCTCGCCGGATACTCGACCATCGCCCGTGGCGTGGACGACAAGGCGCCGCTCGAGATGACCAAGTGGTTCGACTCGAACTACCACTACCTGGTGCCCGAGATCGGGCCCGACACGGAATTCGCGGTGTCCAGCACCCGCTGGGTCGACCAGTTCGTCGAGGCCAAGGAGGCTGGCTATCTGACCCGTCCGGTCATCACCGGCCCGCTCACCTTCCTGTACCTGTCGAAGCCCAGCGACGAGGCCCCCGAGGGCTTCCGCCCGATCTCGCGCCTCGAGGACGTCCTCGAGGTGTACGGCAACCTGCTGGAGGCGTTCAAGGCAGCCGGAGCCGAGTGGGTCCAGATCGACGAGCCCATCCTGGTTGCCGACATCGACGCCGACCGCTCCGAGGTCCTGGCGAACGCCGCGAAGGTCTATGGCTCGCTCGCCGCGCTCGCCAACCGCCCCGAGCTGTTCGTGGCCGCGCCCTACAACTCGCTCGACGATGCGCTGCCGGTGCTGGTCGACTCGGGCGTCGAGGCGATCGGCCTGGACCTGGTGCGCGGCGCGGTGCCGTCGGGCACCGACCTGTCCGGGGTCACCGTCGTCGCCGGCGTGGTGGACGGCCACAACATCTGGCGCACCGACCTCGACGCGGCGCTGCGCAAGGCGGCGGAGATCGAGGCGCTCGGCGCAACGGTCGCCGTGTCCTCCTCGACCTCGCTGTTCCACGTGCCCCACACCCTCACGGGCGAGGAGCACCTGGGCGAGGAGCTGATCAGCTGGCTCGCCTTCGCCGATGAGAAGGTGGCGGAGATCGTCACCCTCGCGGGCGCCCGAGCCGGCGGCTCGGAGCAGGTCGCGGACGCCCTGGCGGCCGCGCGGTCCGCGCTCGCCTCGCGCAAGGCGCACCCGGGCACCAACAAGGCGGACGTGCGTGCGGCCCTCGCGGCCGTCACGCCCGCGGAGCTCGAGAGGTCGGCTTACTCGGTGCGTGTTGCGGCGCAGGCAGCCCGCTTCCACCTCCCGGAGCTCGCGACCACCACCATCGGCTCGTTCCCGCAGACCCCGGAGATCCGCAAGGCGCGTGCCGCGTGGGCCAAGGGTCAGATCGACGACGCCGCCTACGAGGACGCCATGAAGGCGGAGATCGCCTCCGTGGTGTCGATGCAGGAGGGCCTTGGGCTGGACGTCCTGGTCCACGGCGAGGCCGAGCGCAACGACATGGTGCAGTACTTCGCCGAACTGCTCGACGGCTTCGACGTCACCGTCAACGGCTGGGTCCAGTCGTACGGCTCGCGCTGCACCCGCCCGTCGATCCTGTGGGGCGACGTCACGCGTCCCGCACCCATGACGGTCCGGTGGGCCGCGTACGCGCAGTCGCTGTCGGACAAGCCGGTCAAGGGCATGCTCACGGGGCCGGTCACCATCCTCGCGTGGTCGTTCGTGCGCGACGACCAGCCGCTGGGCGTCACCGCCAACCAGGTGGGCCTCGCGCTCCGAGACGAGATCCGCGACCTCGAGGCGGCCGGCATCGGCATCATCCAGGTCGACGAGCCCGCGCTGCGCGAGCTGCTCCCGCTGAAGAAGAGGGACCAGGCGGCGTACCTCGAGTGGTCGGTCAACTCGTTCCGGCTCGCGACCTCGGGCGCGCACGACGACACCCAGGTGCACACCCACCTGTGCTACTCGGAGTTCGGCGAGATCATCGACGCGATCGACGGCCTGAACGCCGACGTGACGTCGATCGAGGCCGCGCGCTCGCGCATGGAGGTGCTACCCGCGATCAAGGGCCACGGCTACGAGCGTCAGATCGGCCCGGGCGTGTGGGACATCCACTCGCCGCGCGTTCCGTCGACCGAGGAGATCACCGAGCTCCTCACGTTGGCGAAGGAGTCGATCCCCGGCACGCAGCTGTGGGTCAACCCCGACTGCGGCCTCAAGACCCGCGCCTACGCGGAGACCACCGCGACCCTGGAGCACATGATGGAGGCGACCAGGGCCGTCCGCGCCTAGCGTCCCTCGGTCTCTGGCACGGCCCGGCTCCCTCGGGGGCCGGGCCGTCGTCGTCGCCCGCCCGGCCGCGCCGCGTGGCACCATCGGAGGTGACCAGAGAGGACTCACCCATGGCGAACAACGACGGCTTCACCGCTGAGGAGCGCGCGGCGATGAAGGAGACCGCGGCCGAGCGCCGCGCCGCGGCCAAGCGCGGCAAGGGCGAGGAGAAGGCGGCCGCCGATCTCGCCGATGTGCTGGCCAAGATCGCGGCGATGGACGATGCGGATCGCGCCCTTGCGGAGCGCGTCCATGCGATCGTCACGGAGGTCGCGCCGGGGTTGGCGCCTAAGACCTGGTATGGCATGCCGGCGTATGCGCGCGACGGCAAGGTCGTGTGCTTCTTCAAGGACGCGGGCAAGTTCACGTCGCGCTACGCGACGCTGGGCTTCGAGGAGGCGGCGCAGCTGGACGAGGGCACGATGTGGGTGACGTCGTTCGCGATCACGGAGATCGGCGACGCCGAGGAGGCGCAGATCCGCGAACTCGTGAGGCGCGCTGCTGGCTGACCGGGCCCGGCTAGCAGGCGGCGTTCTCGACGTAGCCGTTCTTCGAGTCGAAGCGCACACCCGGGCTCGACGAGACGTCGCCGCCGGGATTTCTGAGTTGGACGCACCAGTCGTCGACGGCGGTGCCCTGCCAGGACACGAGCTCGACGCCCGGAGACGCGCCCAGCACCACCTTGCCGTCGATCACATAGTTCCTGTCGGCGTTCATCGTGACGCTGCTGACCGGCGCCTCGTCGTAGGCGACACGAATCGTGATTCCCAGGTTCATCGCGTCGGACTGGGCCGCGGAGTCCCTGGCCTTCGCCTGCTGATTGAGGTACAGCGGTATCGCGATGGCGGCGAGAACACCGATGATGATGATGACCACCAGCAACTCGACCAACGTGAAGCCGCGATCATCGCGACGCTGCGGGTGTGTCATGAGTCCGCCCCCCTCAAGGCTCGTGGTCCCCAGTCTGCGTGCGGTGGCGCGTCGTGGCAAGCCTGGGGTGTGACATGCGTCACAGCGCGAGCTGCCAGTACCCCACGTCGATCCAACGGTCGAGCTTGAATCCGGCGTCGACCACGGTTCCCACGTGGCGGAACCCCAGTCGCTCGTGCAGCGCGACCGAGCCCTCGTGGGGAAGCGCAATCACGGCCATCACGGACCGGACCGGCGCGTGCACCGACCCCTCGAGACCGCGCAGGCGGTCGAGCAGATCGGAGTAGATCGCGGTGCCGAGGCCCCCGCGCCGGACCCCGGCGTCCAGGTACACGGTCGCCTCCAACGTGTGTCGGTAGGCGATGCGGTCACGGAACGGGGCGGCGTAGGCGTAGCCGACGATCTCGCCGCCGAGCTCGACCACGGTCCACGGGAGGCCGCGCTCCTGAACCCCCTCGATGCGCGCCCACATCTCGTCGGCGGAGACGGGCTCGATCTCGAACGTCGCCGTGTCGTGCGCCACGTAGTGGCCGTAGATCTGGGCGATGCGTGCCGCATCGGTGGCGGGGACGGCTTCTCTGATCACGTGCCCATTATCTGCGCTCGCAGCGCGGGCGCCAGGGCCCGCACGTACGGTGAGCGAGCGGGCAACGACGCCCGTGCACGTCCGAGCTCAGGTGGCGACCGTCAACGGCTCATCGCGTTCGATGCGCTCCTCGTAGGCTCGCCTACCGCGCAGATAGCGCCACGACGATGCGGCGATGGCGACGCCTATGAGTCCGGCGACCGTGGTGACCAGGAATCCGCCATGCGACCCGTGGCGGTCGATGATCCAGCCGGCGAGCCACGCGCCGGCCGCGATGCCCACGTCCATGCCGGTGCGGGTCCATGTCATGCCCTCGGTCATGCGTGAGCGCGGGATCAGCGCATGGACAACGCCGTCGCCCACCGCCATCGTGGGAGCGATCGCGAGGCCGGTGAGGAACATCAGGGCGCCGAGCCACAGCATGGTGGGCGCGAGCACGAAGGTGGCGGCGCCCACTCCGGTGGCGGTCACGCCCCACAGCAGCCTCGACGCGAGCG
>NZ_JAHEBP010000167.1 GCF_024642165.1 Demequina sp. | reverse complement strand
TTCGCCAGTCGCACCACGTCGCGCCGCTGATCGTCCGCCGGCAGCAGCAGATCGTCCAGCCGCTTCTCGGAGATGAACGGGTACGTCAGCACCTGGGTGAGGCCCGCCTCGGCGAGGGAGCGGGCGACCGACTTCCTCACGATCTGCGAATGCGTGTAGCCGCGCCCGGGCGGAGCGGTGGGCAGCACGGACGGCAGCGCCTCGTAGCCACGAAGTCGCGCCACCTCCTCGACCAGGTTCACCGGCCCCTCGAGGTCCGCGCGCCAGGTGGGCGGGGTGACGACGAGCACCTCGCCGTCGCGCTCGACGGCGCAGCCCACCTGCTCGAGTGCGTCGATGACGTCCTCGGCGGTGTAGGGAACCCCCACCAGTTGGGACGGGTAGGCCCAGTCCATCTCGATTTCGCTCACCGCCGGCACGTCGTCGACGTCGGTGTAGACGTCCTCGACGGTGCCGCCGCCGAACTCGACCAACAGGTCGAGGGCACGCTGCACCGAGACGGGTGGCAGGGACGTGTCGACCGCCCGCTCGAAGCGCCGCGAGGCCTCGGAGCCCAGCTTGTGGCGTCGCGCGGACCTCGCGATGGTGATCGGGTCGAAGTGCGCGCCCTCCAGAAGGATGTCTGTGGTGGTCGCGGAGACCTCGGTGGTCGCCCCGCCCATGACGCCCGCGATGCCGATGGGCCGCGCGCCGTGCCCGCCCTCGGAGTCGGTGATCAGCAGGTCCTCCACGTCCAGGGCACGCTCGGCATCGTCCAAGGTGACGATGCTCTCCCCCGCCGCTGCGCGCCGCACCACGATGGGCGCGGTCACCGCGGCGAGGTCGTACGCGTGCAGCGGCTGACCCAGTTCGAGCATCACGTAGTTGGTGACGTCCACCGCGAGGGAGATGGACCGCATCCCAGACGCCGTGAGGCGCGCCTTCATCCACGCCGGCGACGGCGCGGTGGGGTCGAAGCCGCGCAGCACGCGAGCCACGAACCGGTCGCAGCCCACGGTGCCCCGCACGGGAGCACCGTCCTCGATGAGGACGGGGAAGGCGTCGCCCGCAGCGCCCGTGACCTCCAGGGAGGCCGGGTCGCGGAACGGCTGACCCGTCGCGTGCGAGTACTCCCGGGCGACGCCGCGGATCGAGAACGAGTAGCCGCGGTCGGGGGTGACGTTGATCTCGACGGTGCTCTGGTCGAGCCCGAGCAGCGCGATGGCGTCCTGGCCGGGCGTCAGATCGGCGGCGTCGAACCCGATCGTGGTGAGCACGATGATGCCGTCGTGGTCGTCTCCCAGCCCCAGCTCGCGCGCGGAGCAGATCATGCCGTCGGACCAGTGGCCGTAGGTCTTGCGTCCCGAGATGGGGAAGGGGCCGGGCAGCTCGGCGCCGGGCAGCACCACCACCACGTAGTCCCCCGCCTCGAAGTTGTGCGCGCCGCAGACGATGCCACGGCTGGACGGGTAGTCCACCGCGTCGTCGGGCCTGTGGCCGGGACCCGCCGGGTCGTTGTGCTCGCCCACGTCGACGCGGCAGTAGTTGATCGTCTTGCCGTTGGACTGCGGCTCCTTGACCACGGACAGCACGCGGCCCACCACCAGGGGGCCCTTCACCGGCGGGCCGTAGACGCCCTCCTCCTCGAGCCCGACGCGCGCGAGCGCGACCGAGACGTCGCCAGCGGACGTGCCGGGGACCAGGTCCACGTACTCCGCGAGCCACGACAGCGGAATCTTGGGCATCAGATCTCCATCCCGAACTGCTGCGAGAAGCGCACGTCGCCTTCGACCATGTCGCGCATGTCGGCGACGCCGTGGCGGAACATCAGGGTGCGCTCGATCCCCATGCCGAACGCGAAGGCGGTGTAGAGCTCAGGGTCGATCCCCGCGGCGACCAGCACGTTGGGGTGGGTCATCCCGCACCCGCCCCACTCGATCCAGCCCGTGCCGCGACACGTGCGGCACTCCGCATCGTCTCCTCCGCACACGAAGCAGCGCAGGTCCATCTCCGCACTGGGCTCGGTGAACGGGAAGAACGACGGGCGCAGGCGGGTGACCGCATCGGGCCCGAACATGGCGCGCGCGAAGTGATCGAGCGTGCCCTTGAGGTGGGCCATCGTCAGGCCCTTGTCGATCGCCAGGCCCTCGATCTGGTGGAACACCGGGGTGTGGGTGGCGTCGAGCTCGTCGGTGCGGAACGTCTTGCCCGGGCACACCACGTAGATGCCGCGACCCTGGTGGACCAGCGCGTCACGGCGCTCGAGGGCGGCGCGCACCTGCACCGGCGACGTGTGGGTGCGCAGCAGCAGTCCCGAGGACGGCGGCTCGATGAAGAACGTGTCCTGCATCTCGCGCGCCGGGTGATCGGGGTCGAAGTTGAGGGCGTCGAAGTTGAACCACTCCGCCTCCATCTCGGGGCCCTCGGCCACCTCCCAGCCCATGGACACGAACACGTCGCACATGCGCTCCTGCAGCGACTCCAGGGGGTGGCGGGCGCCCACCGCGCCGCGCTCGACGGGGAGCGTGATGTCCACGGCCTCCTCGACCAGCACCCGCGCGTCCCGCTCGGCCTCGAGCTCCGCGGTACGGGCCGCCAGAGCGGCGCCCAGGCGACCGCGCGCGGCGCCCATCGTCTTGCCCGCCGCGGCCTTGTCAGAGGGCGCGAGCTCCTTGATCTCGCGATTGGCGAGCGAGAGCGGAGCCTTGTCGCCGGAGTGCGCGAGCCGCGCCTCCTTGAGGTCGTCGAGCGTGGTCGCCGCTGCGTACGCGGCGAGCGCAGCCTCGACCGCGGCGTCCACGCCGGCAGGGTCCAGGGGTGAGAGAGAAGTCATGGAGTGGCCCTTCGCAGCCTCGTTCGAAACCTTCGGAAGTCTACCGTTCGCGCGGGGCACGCCAGGAGGGACGATGCGGGAGCGAGGGTCGCTGTCAGGCCCGGCGGTTCTCCCCGGGCCTAGCTAAAGAAACGCACGGCGGCGCGGCCGATGCGGCGGCGCGGGCTCGTGGTCATGGGGCCAC
>NZ_JAHEBP010000062.1 GCF_024642165.1 Demequina sp. | reverse complement strand
CGGACCGTGCTCGCGAGCGGCGCAAAGGTGCGCGTGACGTGGTTGACGGGCAGGGACGGTGCGGCGAACGGCGAAGCGGACATGCCTCTCCTGGGCTCGTGGTGACTTCTCAGTCGGGTGGTGAGCGGGTCGCTCGTGATGCGGATGCGACAACCCTACGCGACCGTAGGTTAAGTGTCACGCGCAGCGCGCCGGAAGGCGTCAGGACGAGGCCGGACCCCGCGCCGGGGCGCGGACGTGAGAGGCCCGGCTTCCTATCCCGCGCACGGCAGCCGCACTACTCTGAGGTGGTGACCAGTGCCCTCGCGCCCGCGCTGTCGCTGCGCGCGCTCACCAAGAGATTCGGCGACACGCTCGCCGTCGACCGGGTGGATCTCGACATCCCGGCCGGGTCCTTCTACGGGGTCGTGGGTCCCAACGGAGCCGGCAAGACCACCACGCTGTCGATGGCGACCGGGCTGCTGCAGCCCGATGCGGGCACCGTGCACGTGCTGGGCGTCGACCTCTGGGCCGCGCCCGAGGTCGCCAAGCCCATGCTCGGGGTTCTGCCCGACGGGCTCCACACCTTCGATCGCCTCACGGGCGCGGAGCTCATCTCCTACGCGGCGCGGCTGCGCGGCCTCGACCGGGAGACCACGCGCCGGCGCCGGGACGATCTACTTGCGGCGCTCGACCTCGAGGGTGCCGGCCGCACCCTGGTCATGGACTACTCCGCCGGCATGACCAAGAAGATCGGGCTGGCGTGCGCGCTGGTCCACGCCCCGCGCGTGCTCGTCCTCGACGAGCCCTTCGAGGCCGTCGACCCGGTGTCCGCCGGCGCGATCCGTCGCATCCTCACCTCGTTCGTCGAGTCCGGCGGCACGGTGGTCATGTCCTCGCACGTGATGGCGCTGGTCGAGCGGCTGTGCGATCGCGTCGCGGTGGTGGGCGCGGGCCGCATCCTTGCGGACGGCTCGGTGATGGAGGTGCGCGGCGGCGCGGACCTCGAGCAGCGGTTCGTCGAGCTGGTGGGCGACGTGCGCGAGCATCGGGACCTGACGTGGTTGCGACAGTCCTAGGGATCCGCCTGCGGACGGCGCTGCACCTCATGCGCCGCGATTGGTGGCGCGCGGTGCTGATCGGCTTCGGCGTGCTGTGGGCGCTGGTCTTCATCCCCTCTCTGCTCTGGATCCAGTCGGCGCTCGCGCGCCAGCCGGCCGATGTGCGAGCCGATGCGGCGGTGGTGATCGCGGTGATCGCCGGGTTGGGGTGGGTCCTGGTGCCGCTGCTGGTGTCCGGTCTCGACGACACCCTGGATCCCGCGCGGTTCCGTTCCGTGGGGGCGGACGCGCGCCGCATCATGCCCGGCCTGACGGCCGCCGCGCTGCTCACGCTGCCCGTCCTGTACTTCGCGCTCGCGTTCGGGCTGATCGGCTTCTCGTGGCGGCCGGACGGCTCGGCTGCCGTACTGGTCGCCCTGCTGGGGATGGGCCTGACCCTGGTGGGCCTGGTGTTCGGCGCGCGCGTGGCCGCCCTGTGGGGCACGCGCGTGCTCGCTTCGCGCCGCGCCAAGGCGGCGACGGCGGCGGCGATGCTGCTCGGGCTGGGCGCGCTGGTGCCGCTCGCGTACCTGCTGTTCTCGCAGGGCCTCAGCACCGTGCTGGAGACGGACTTCGACCTGCTGCTGAGCCAGCTGGCGCTCACGCCTCTTGGCGCGGGAGCCGCGGCGCCCCTGGCGGCCGCGGACGGCGACTGGTGGGGCGCGGGGTGGCGGCTCGCGCTGCAGGCGCTGTGGGCCGTGGTGCTCCATGCCGCGTGGCGCGCCAACGTGGCGCGCTCCCTGGTGGTCCCGCTCGCCCGGGGCGGCGGATCCCGCCGCCGCGACGATCAGGTGCTGGATGCGAGGCCCGGGTTCGCGGTCCCCGCCGACGGCCCGGCGGCGGCCGTGCACGCACGCCTGCGCCGCGCGTGGCTGTCGGATCCGCGGTACCTCGCCTCCCTGGCCGGGGTGCTGCTGCTCCCCTCGGCGTTCTTCGTCCTCGTGGTCCCGGTGTTCGACCTCGACCCGCGGTGGTCCTACGCGGTGGCCCTGCTGCTCGCGGCGACCGTGGGCTGGGGCCGGCACAACGACGTCGCGTTCGACTCGACCGCCCTGTGGCTCGACGTGGTCTCGGGCAGGCTCGGTCGCGCCGTCATGCGGGGCCGGATCTCCGCGACCGCGGCGTGGGCCCTGCCGGTCGTGATCGCCGTGGCGCTCGCCACCCTGGTCTGGACGCGCAGCTGGCAGGATGCGCCGGGGCTCATCGGTGCGGCCGTGGGCGTGCTCGGCGTCAGTCTCGGGGTCGCCGCGGTCAGCTCCGTGCTGGTCCCGTATCGCGCGCCGGCCCCGGGCCAGAACCCGTTCGGCGCGGAGACCGGCACGGTGGGCGCCGGATTCGTCGCTCAGCTCGCCTCATCGGCGGTGGCGATCGGGCTGCTTCCGTTGGTGGTGATCCCGTTCGTGCTGTCGCTCACCGTGTCGCCGCTGTGGGGGTGGCTCGCCTGCGCGCTGGGCATCGCCATCGGCGTGGGCGCGTATGTAGGAGGTGTGCGCCTCGGCGGCATCGTCTACGACCGGCGGTCGGGCAGGCTGCTCGCGGCCGTCGCCTGACCCTGCCGCGACGGCCGCTCGCCGCGTACCATGGCCCCCATGAGCGAGACCCTCGAGCCCATGACCCAGCCGCAGGGCGGCACCAGCACGATCGAGCGCACCGAGACCCGTGAACTGGTCGAGCCCGGCGATGCCGAGCGCTTCGCGCACTACGTGCGCAAGGAGAAGATCCTCGAATCGGCGATGTCCGGCGAACCAGTGATCGCGCTGTGCGGCAAGGTGTGGGTGCCCGGGCGAGACCCGAATCGCTTCCCGGTGTGCCCGGCCTGCAAGGAGATCATCGACGGCGCCTTCGGCTCCGACGACGACGACTGATCCGCGGCGCACCCCGGACCGGGGCTCGTCAACCGCGGTTTCCAGGGTGCCTCCCCGTACGCTGGACCCGTGGGCACCCAGGACCAGCTCCAGACCGATGCGGCGACGGACACGCGCCTGGGTGACCCGTGGGTGACCATCGTGTGGAACGACCCGGTCAACCTCATGACCTACGTGACGCGCGTGTTCCAGGAGTACTTCGGGCTGCCGCGACCGGAGGCCGAGGCCCGCATGCGCGAGGTCCACGAGCAGGGGCGCTCGGTGCTGAGCGCCGGCTCCCGCGAGAAGATGGAGGTCGACGTGCAGGCGATGCACGGCTTCGGCCTGTGGGCGACCCTTCAGAGGAGCGGCGAGTGAGGGGATTCGCCGCGCGCGACGGCGAGGCCGTCGCCGGCCTCGACGAGGACGAGCGCCTGGTGATCGCCCGCATCGTCGCGGACGTGGGGCTGTTGCTGGGCGGCGAGGCCTTCGGCGTGGATGAGCGCGAGCGGCGCCCGCAACGCGAGGACCTGGCGGAGGCGCTGCGCTTCCTCGACGGCATCGGAGATGCCCTGGTCGAGCCGGACGATCCGGCGCTGCTGAGGCTCCTGCCGAACGCGTCGCCGACGGACCGCGAGGTCGCCGAGGAGTTCCGGCGCCTCACCCAGGAGGACCTGCGTGCCACCAAGCTCGAGCGGCTGCGGCGGCTGTGGGAGGACCTGAGCGCCGAGGGCGACGACTGGGTGGTCCCGGCGGACCAGGTGATGGCCACCGCCGCGGCGCTCACCGACGTGCGGCTGGTGGTCGCCTCGCGGCTGGGCCTGGACTCCGACGAGGACGCGGAGGCGCTGCATCGCGACATCGCCGCCGCCAGCGTGACGCTGAAGCACGCCTCGGCCGCAGAGACGGGCATCGACCCCGAGCGGCTGTGGCTCGGGATGCTCTACGACGCCCTCACCTGGCTGCAGGAGTCGCTGGTTTCCCTCACGCTGGGAGGAACGGAATGAACGAGGCGCCCATCGGGGTGTTCGACTCGGGCGTGGGCGGGCTCACCGTCGCCCGGGCGATCATGGACACGATGCCCGCGGAGTCCGTCCACTACGTGGGCGACACCGCGCACGGACCGTACGGGCCGCTCCCCATCGCGCAGGTGCGGCGCCACGCGCTCGACATCATGGACGCGCTGGTCGAGGACGGGGTGAAGACGCTGGTCATCGCCTGCAACACCGCGTCCGCGGCGGTGCTCCGGGACGCGCGCGAGCGCTTCTCCCAGGAGCGTGGCATCCCGGTGGTCGAGGTGATCCTGCCGGCGGCCCGCCGCGCCGCCGCGCTGTCCCATTCGCGCCACGTGGGCGTGATCGGCACGGTCGCCACCGTCACCTCGGGCGCCTACTCGGACGCGCTCGCGGCCGCCCCGGACATCGAGGTCACCTCGCAGGCGTGCCCACGGTTCGTCGAGCTGGTCGAGGACGGGATCACCTACGGCCCCCGCGTCGAGCAGGTGGCCCGCGAGTACCTGGCGCCGCTCCAGGAGGCCGGCGTCGACACGCTGATCCTGGGATGCACGCACTACCCGCTGCTGGCCGGCGCGATCGGCTACGTGATGGGACCCGACGTCACGCTCGTCGACTCCGCGTCCGAGACCGCCCGCGACGTCTACCGGGTGCTGGCCGCCAACGGCCTCGAGAATCCGGGGGAGCGGCCGCCGGTGCATCGGTTCTCCGCCACCGGCCCCCGCGACCGATTCGAGGCGCTCGCCCAGCGCTTCCTGGGCCCCGTGGTCACCCGGGTCGAGTCGATCGGCGTGATCGAGGCCGCGCCGTGAGGCTCACCGTGGTGGGGTGCGCCGGGTCCACCGCCGGCCCCGACTCTCCCGCCTCCTGCTACCTCCTCGAGGCGGACGATGCGGGACGCACCTGGCGCATCGTCCTCGACCTTGGCTCGGGGGCCGTGGGGCCGCTCCAGCGGTACTGCGACCCCGCCACCGTCGACGCCGTGGTGGTCTCTCACGGCCATCCCGATCACTGCGCGGATCTCGCGGCGCTGTCCGTGCTGCGCCGCTACGGCCCCACCAAGGAGCTCGACCTGTCCCCGCTGCCGCTGTACGGTCCCGCCGGACTGGACCGGCGCATCGTCCAGATCGCGGGCTCCGAGGATGAGCACGACCTGGACCCGTTCGCCTTCACCCCCGTTGGCGACGGCGACCGCGCGCAGGTGGGCCCGTTCGCGCTCGAGTTCGCGCGGGCGTGGCATCCCGTACCGGCGGTCGCGGTCAGGGTGACGGGGCCCTCGGCCCGGGGAGGCGACTCGACGCTGGTGTTCACCGGCGACACCGATCGCTGCGACGAGGTGCTCGAGCTGGCCCGGGACTGCGACCTGCTGCTCGCCGAGGCCGGGTGGGCCCACTCCCGCGTGAACCCTGAGGGTGTTCACATGAACGGCACGCAGGCGGGCACGCTCGCCCGGGACGCCGGCGCCGGGGAGCTGGTGGTCACGCACGTCGCCTCGTGGGTGGACCCGAAGGGCACGCTCGAGCTCGCGGCGGTCGCCTACGGAGCGCCGGTCGCACTCGCGGCGCCCGGCG
Source organism: Demequina sp. (assembly GCF_024642165.1). GTDB lineage: Bacteria > Actinomycetota > Actinomycetes > Actinomycetales > Demequinaceae > Demequina. The sequence goes on along the minus strand of NZ_JAHEBP010000062.1, from coordinate 5,700 downwards.
AGACGTACGTGCTCTGAACGCGCTCCCGCCTGGCGCCCTCCGCTTGACACTGCGCACGGAGTTGGACGGGACACGCGGGCGCGAACGGCCGATCCGGTGGCCCGGACCCGCGCGTCGGCCTCAACTCCGTGCGGACTGTCGGGCGAGGAGGCCCCGTTAGGCTCGGGGCATGACGATCACCCGCGCCGACGGCCGCACCCCCGACCAGCTCCGCCCGATCTCCTTCGAGCGCGGATTCCAGCGCAGCGCCGAAGGCTCGTGCCTGGTGACCTTCGGCGACACGCGCGTGCTGTGCTCCGCATCGTTCACGCCGGGCGTGCCGCGCTGGAAGAAGGGCTCGGGCGCCGGCTGGGTCACCGCCGAGTACGCGATGCTGCCACGCGCCACCAACACCCGCAACGATCGCGAGAGCGTCCGCGGCAAGATCGGCGGGCGCACCATGGAGATCTCGCGGCTGATCGGCCGCTCGCTGCGCGCGATCATCGACGTCAAGGCGCTGGGCGAGAACACCATCGTGCTCGACTGCGACGTCCTCGACGCGGACGGCGGCACCCGCACCGCCGCCATCACCGGCGCCTACGTCGCGCTCGCGGACGCGGTGGCGTGGGGCCAGGCCGGGGGGGCGATCAAGCCCGGGGCGATGCCGCTGACCGGATCAGTGTCCGCCATCTCCGTGGGCATCATCGACGGCGTGCCGATGCTCGACCTCCCGTACGTCGAGGACGTGCGGGCGGAGACGGACATGAACGTGGTGATGACGGGCGCCGGCGGGTTCGTCGAGGTGCAGGGCACGGCCGAGGGCGTCCCGTTCTCGAAGACCGAGCTCGACGAGCTGCTCGCGCTCGCCACCGCCGGCAATGCGGAGCTGACCCGCCTGCAGGCCGCCGCGCTCGAGGGCTGACCCGTGGCGCGCCTCGCGATCGCCACGCACAACGCCCACAAGGTGGGCGAGATCTGGGACATCCTCGCGCCGCTGGTGCCGGGCCTGACGCGCGGGGACGTCGCGTCCGCGGGCGAGCTGGGCGCGCCGTCGCCGGTCGAGGACGGGGCGTCGTTCGCGGAGAACGCGCTCATCAAGGCGCGGGCCCTGGCCGCATCGTCCGGGCTGCCCGCGATCGCCGACGACTCGGGCATCGCGGTCGACATCATGGGCGGGGCGCCGGGGATCTTCTCCGCGCTGTGGTCGGGACGTCACGGCGCGGACCGCGAGAACCTCGAGCTGCTGCTCGCCCAGATGGCGGACATTCCCGCGCCGCTGCGCACCGCCAGATTCGTGTGCGCCGCGGTGGTGGTGACGCCCGCAGGCGACGAGCACGTGGTGATCGGCGAGATGCTCGGTAGCCTCGCGACGGAGCCCGCCGGCGCGGGGGGATTCGGCTACGACCCGATCTTCGTGGCGGGCGGCGAGACGGTCACCAACGCGGAGCTCTCGCCCGAGCGCAAGAACCAGATCTCGCATCGGGGCAAGGCCTTCCGCGACCTGGCGCCGCATGTGGCCGAGGTGCTCCGGTCCTGACATGGGCGTCGCACCCGTGCTGCCGGACATCCTCGGGCCCGGCCTGCGCGCGGTGTTCTGCGGCACCGCGCCGGGGCTCGCCTCGGCCGCGCGCGGCCACTACTACGCCGGCCCGGGCAACCGGTTCTGGGCTTTCCTTCGCGACGCCGGCATCGTGCCCGTCCCACTCGAGCCCGGGGACGATGCGCGGGTGGGCGAGTTCGGCATCGGCCTCACGGACCTGGTGAAGACCATGGCGCAGAGCCACGACCGCGGCCTGCCGTACGACGTCCCGGCGTTGGCCGCGAAGGTGGCCGTGCATCGTCCCGCCTGGGTGGCCTTCACCTCCAAGGAGGCCGGCGGCGCCTGCGCGCGCTGGCTGGGGCGGGCGCGCCCGGCGCTCGGCGTGCAGGAGTGGAGGCTCGAGGGCGCGCGGGTGTTCGTGCTGCCCAGCCCGAGCGGTCGCAATCAGGGGCGTGCCTCGTATGACGGGCGCGCGACGCGGCTGGAATGGTGGGCGGAGCTGGGCTCCCTGCTGGCGTGAGGCCCGCTCAGGTGAGGGCGCCGCAGTGGGCGAGCGCCTGCCGCAGCAGCACGTGCTGGCCGCCGGCCATCTCCTCGGCCACCTCGTCGCTGGCCGCCTCCTCGGGGCTCAGCCACGTGAGGTCCAGCGCGTCCTGCTGGGGCTCGCACGTCCCCGCGACGGGAACCACATAGACGAGCGCGACGGCGTGCTGCCGTGAGTCGTGGAACGGTGTCACGCCGGTGGTGGGGAAGTACTCGGCGACGGCGAGCGGGGTGGGGGACAGCGGCACCTGCGGCATGGCCGCGAGCCCCAGATCCTTCTCCATGTTGCGCACGATCGCGTCGCGAATCCGCTCGTGATAGAGGACGCGGCCGGCGACCACCGCGCGGCTGATGACGCCGTCGTAGGCGCGCAGCAGCAGGCCCACCTCCGTCACCTCGCCCATGGGATTAATCCGGACGGGGATCACGTTGACGTACACCAGCGGGAGTTCGCTCCGTACGTGGTCGAGTTCGCGGTCGGACAGCCAGCCGGTGGGTTCGTCGGGAAGCTCGGCCATGTCGGTCATGACTCTTTTCTACCGCCTCGCCGCGTGTGGACCGCCATCCGCGCCGAGGCGTGACAACCTGAACATCGCAATGACACCGAGCAGAGGGCAGTGGTAATATACCCCCGGGGGGTATCCACTGCAGGAGAGGAATCCATGGCAACGATCGAACTGACCAACGAGACATTCGACGAGACCGTCACCAAGGACGGCATCGTCCTCGTCGACTTCTGGGCGGAGTGGTGCGGCCCATGCAAGCGCTTCGCGCCGATCTTCGAGCAGTCCTCCGAGGCCAAGCCCGAGATCGTTCACGCCAAGGTCGACACCGAGGCTCAGCAGGAGCTCGGCATGAAGTTCGGCGTGACCGCGATCCCCACGCTGATGGCCTTCCGCGACGGCATCATGGTCTTCAACCAGGCGGGCGCCCTGCCCGGCCCGGCGCTGCAGCAGCTCGTCGGCGCCGTCGAGGGGCTCGACATGGACGAGGTCCGTGCCAAGATCGCCGAGCACGAGGACGCCCAGCACTAGACGTCACACGCAGTCCACGAGGCCCGGTTCCCGATCGATTCGGGGGCCGGGCCTTCGTGCTGCGGCCGGGGCTCGCCGCTACGCGCCGACCGCAATTCGGTACATCGCGGCACGGTCTGCGGCCGGACCGTGCACTCGTGTACCGGATTGATCGGTGCAGGGCGGAGACGCGAGCGCCCCGCTCCGGTGATCCGGTGCGGGGCGACTGGTGCGCGAGGGGGGACTCGAACCCCCACGTCCGAAGACACTGGAACCTAAATCCAGCGCGTCTGCCAATTCCGCCACTCGCGCGCGGCTCAAGGATAGACGCGCGCGGCGCTCAGTTCCCCCCAGCGGGCCGAGATCTCGCCCAACCGACGCTCAGGTCCCCGCGGCGAATGGGAGTGGCGGGAGGCGGCGGCGGGTCCGGCGGGGGCGGGTCCGCTGGGACGATGCGTCAGTCCAGGCCGAGGTCGCGGCGCAGCTTCGCCACGTGTCCCGTCGCCTTGACGTTGTACTGGGCGAGGGCCACCTTGCCGTCCTCGTCGATCACCAGGGTCGAGCGCAGCGTGCCCTCGATCTCCTTGCCGTAGAGCTTCTTCATGCCCCACGCGCCATACGCGTTCTGCACCGCGAGGTCCGGGTCGGAGACGAGGGTGAAGGTCAGCCCCTCCTCCTCGCGGAACTGGGCGAGCTTGGCGGGGGAGTCCTTGGAGACGCCCACGACCTCGTAGCCGGCGCCGTTGAGCGCGTCCAGCGAGTCGCGGAAGTCGCACGCCTGCGTGGTGCAGCCGGGCGTCATCGCCGCCGGGTAGAAGTACAGCACCACCTTCTTGCCGCGTAGGTCGGCGAGGCTGAAGGTGCCGGAGTCGGTGGGGGCGGTGAAGTCCGGGGCGGTGTCGCCCACGCTCAGTCGAGTGTCGCTCATGATGCTCCTAACGCCCCCCGGTGGCCCGCTCATTCCGGCTCCGCCGGATTTCACATCACCGGCGCCCGCCTGCTAATGTTGCTTCTCGCGTCGCGATGCGACCGATGCGCCTCTAGCTCAACTGGCAGAGCAGCTGACTCTTAATCAGCGGGTTCGGGGTTCGAGTCCCCGGGGGCGTACTTCACGCGAAGGCCCGGTCCGAATGGACCGGGCCTTTCGTCGTTCTAGGGCGGGGTCCCCGCGGCCCCGTCTCGTCCCCCGGGTGCATGCGCCGCGCCGTGCAGTGGTCGCGCGGCGCGGACCGTCCGCCCCGTGGGTCCGGCATCGTCAGCCTGAAGTCGCCCGGATGCCGGCCGTCGATTCGATGACGGCCCGCATCTTCTTGTCGAGCGCCTCGAAGAACATGGACAGCGGGAACTCGTCGTCCATGACCAGATCGGTGTAGCCCTTCGGGGGGCCCTCGAGCACGTCGCGCGGCAGACCCTGCGCCCACACGGACGCGGGATGCGGAGTGAGGACCTGAGACACCAGCGCGTATGCCTTGAGCCAGTGGACTGTCTTAGGGCGGTCGATGGACTCCCAGTACAGCTGGTTGATCGCGTCGCTGAGCTCGATCACCGCGGCCGGGAGCCTGTCCCAGTCGACGCTGAGCTCGACGTCTCGCCATTCCAGGACGTGCTTCTGGTGCAGCCACGCGAAGAGCAACTGCCCGCCCAGTCCGTCGTAGTTGCGCACTCGCGACCCGGTGATCGGGAACCGGAAGATGCGATCGAAGATGATCGCGTACTGGACCAGCGTCGCGTGCTTGCGGGTGTCGCGCTCGATCGCGGCGAGCTCCTCGCCGGCGGCGATGCGGGAGTCGAGGCCGCGTTGGATGGCGACCGACTCACGGAACGCCGTGAGGTCGCACCGCAGCTCCTCGAGCGTGTAGAGGAAGAACGGCATCCGCTGCTTGATCATGAACGGATCGAAGGGAAGGTCGCCGCGCATGTGGGTGCGGTCATGGATGATGTCCCACATGACGAAGGTGCGCTCGGCCAGCTCCTGATCCGCGAGCATCTCCGCGGCCTCGGCGGGCATGGCCAGCTTGGTCACGTCGGCGGCCGCCGCGACCACGCGACGGTAGCGCGCGGCCTCGCGATCCTGGAAGATCGCTCCCCACGTGAACCGCGGGATCTCCCGCATCGCGATGGTCTCGGGGAACAGCACGGCCGAGTTGGTGTCGTAGCCGGGCGTGAAGTCGATCAGGCGCAGCGACACGAACAGCGCATTGCCGTAGTCACCCGCCTCGAGCTCGGCGACGAAGTCGGGCCAGATCGCCTCGACCAGGAGGGCCTCGACGTGACGGTTCGACGAGCCGTTCTGCGTGTACATGGGGAACACGATCAGGTGGCGCATGCCGTCGACCCTGTGACGCTGGGGCTGGAACGCGACCAGCGAGTCGAGGAAGTCCGGCTCGCAGAAGCCGCCGTCGACCCAACGCGCGAAGTCGACCGGGAGAGCGCTCAGGTAGGCCGCATCGTGCGGAAACAACGGCGCGAGGGCGTCGATGGAGGCGACGATCGTGTCGACGTGGACGCGTGCCGCGGCGTGGTCGGCGGTGTCCGGGATCGAGCCGTTCTTGACCTGCATCGGCTGCAGCGCTGTCGCCGCAGCCTTCAACCGGAGCCAGGCCGCGCTCGATTCGACGGCGCGTA
>NZ_JAHEBP010000166.1 GCF_024642165.1 Demequina sp. | reverse complement strand
GACGTGACGACGGCGCCGAACGCCGCGCCGATGACGACGGCGACGGCCAGATCGACCACGTTGCCGCGCATGATGAAGTCCTTGAAGCCCTTGATCATGGTGGATCCCCCTGAAGACTACGAGGGCGCCCGTGCGGCACCCAGGGGCAATCTACAACTGCGCCCGCGCATCGTGCGAGGGAAGATGCGCGGCGTCAGGCGGAGGGCAGGTCCGGGCGTCGTTCGAGCGAGGACAGTCCGTTCCAGGCGAGGTTCACCAGGTGCGCCGCGACCACCTGCTTGGACGGTTCGCGCACCTCGGCCCAGTGCTGACCCGCCAGTGCGACCATGCCCACCAGCATCTGCGAGTACACGGGCGCCACGGTGGGGTCCAGGCCGCGCTTGCTGAACTGGTCGCCCAGCAGCCCCTCGACCTGCGCTGCGACGTCTCCGAGCAGCGAGGAGAACGTGCCGGAGGCCTGCGCCACCGGGGAGTCGCGCGCGAGGATCCGGAAGCCGTCCGGCGAGTCCTCGATGTAGCCCAGCAGCGCCAATGCGGCCCGCTCCACGAGCTGGCGCGGGTGGGCGCGCTGCGCAAGTGCGCCGGTGAGGGCGCCCAGCAGGGCCTCGACCTCACGGTCGACGATCACCGCGTACATGCCCTCCTTGCCGCCGAAGTGCTCGTACACCACCGGCTTGGAGACGTCCGCGCGGGACGCGATCTCCTCGACCGACGTCCCCTCGAAGCCCTTCTCCGCGAACAGCGCGCGGCCCACCGTCAGCAGCTGCTCCCGGCGCTCGCGGGCGGTCATGCGGGACCGCGGGGGGCGGCGGGGCTCGATGGTCACGGAGTCAAGTGTGCCGCGAATCCTGGCAGACTGGTCGCCCGGGGGCGGCGAGCCCCCGTTCCGCCCTGGTGTAACGGCAGCATGCAGGCCTTTGGAGCCTTGCGGTACAGGTTCGAATCCTGTGGGCGGAGCCTCGGCGCGGTCTCCGGCGCCAGTTCGGTGCATGAGGGCACGATTCGACCCCGAATCGCGCACTGACGTACCGAATTGCGGCTGCGGCGACCGTCCCGACGGCGACGGCACGATGCGGCGCGCGGGCTAGACTGAGGCGTCCGTGACTGCCGCCCCAGCCGGGGTCCGCTACGTGAGGAGTGCAGGTGCCCCCTACTCCACCCGCAGCCGTGATGATCTTGGCCGCCGGAGCGGGGACCCGTATGCGGTCCGCGACCCCCAAGGTGTTGCACCGGATCGCCGGGCGGACGCTGGTGGCTCACGCCCTCGCCGCCGCCGCCGAGCTCGACCCGGGCCGCACCGTGGTGGTGGTCAGGCACGAGCGTGACGCGGTGGTGGGCCACATCCATGAGGCCGCGCCGCACGCGCTGATCGCGGACCAGGACGACGTCCCGGGCACCGGCAGCGCCGTCCGATGTGGGCTGTCGATCCTCGATGCGACCGCCGTGGCCGCCGCCGTCGCCGGCGGCAGCGTGGGCGACCGCGCCGTGCTCGACGCGCAGGTGCATGGCGCGGTGGTGGTGACCAGCGGCGACGTGCCCCTGGTCGACGGCGCGCTGCTCGCCGCGCTGGTCGAGGCGCACGAGGCGGACGGCAACGCCGTCACGGTCCTCACCGCCGAGGTGGCCGACGCGACCGGATACGGTCGCATCGTCCGCGACACCGAGGGCGTGGTGCTCCGCATCGTCGAGCACAAGGACGCGAACCAGGACGAGCACGAGATCGCCGAGATCAACGCCGGCATCTACGTGTTCGACGCCACGCAGCTGCGAGACGCGCTGGCGCGGCTCACGACCGACAACTCGCAGGGCGAGCTCTACCTCACCGACGTCCTGGCGCTCGCGCGCGACGCCGGCGGCCGGGTGGGCGCGCTCGTGGCGCCCGACGCGGCGGCGGTCGAGGGCGTCAACGACCGCGTCCAGCTGGCCTCCGCCGGGGCGGCCCTCAACCGCCGCATCGTCGAGGCGTGGATGCGTGCCGGCGTGACCGTGGTCGATCCGTCGACCACCTGGATCGACGCGGACGTCACGCTCGAGCCGGACGTGACCCTCCTGCCGGGAACGCAGCTCTACGGCTCGACGGTGGTGCGGGCGCACGCCACGGTGGGCCCGGACTCGACGCTCACCGATGTCGAGGTGGGCGAGGCCGCCACCGTCACCCGCGTGCACGGCTCGGGTTCTCGGATCGGCGCCGGCGCTACCGTGGGGCCGTTCACGTTCCTGCGCCCCGGCACCGTGCTGGGAGTCGAGGGAAAGATCGGCGCCTTCGTCGAGACCAAGAACGCGGTGATCGGCGACCACTCCAAGGTGCCGCACCTCAGCTATGTGGGCGACGCCACGGTGGGCCACCACTCCAACGTGGGCGCCGGCACCATCTTCGTCAACTACGACGGCGTCTCGAAGAACCGCTCGACCGTGGGATCGCACGTGCGCATCGGCTCGGACAACACGCTCATCGCGCCGGTGGAGATCGGCGACGGTGCGTACACCGGTGCCGGCGCGATCATCCGCCACGACGTGCCCGCCGGGGCGCTCGCGCTGAACTCGGTGCCGCAGCAGGTGGTCGAGGGATGGGTCGAGCGTCGCAGGCCGGGTACCCCGTCCGCGGCCGCGGCACGGGCAGCACAGGACGTGACCGTCGACGGCGCACTATCGTCGGGGGCGCAGGAGGAGCGTGCGGCAGCGGCCGCCGAGCACAAGGGAGAAGCATGAACGCCGTGATCTCGAATCCGAGCGAGCGTCGGCTGGTGCTGGCGGGGGGTCGCGCGCATCCGGATCTCGCGGACGCGGTCGCGGAGAGCCTGGGGATCGACCTGCTGCCCACCACGGCGTACACCTTCGCCAACGGCGAGCTCTACGTCCGGTTCGGGGAGTCGGTGCGCGGCGCGGACGCCTTCGTGCTGCAGTCCCATGCGGCGCCCATCAACGAGGCGATCATGGAGCACCTGCTCATGGTCGACGCGATGAAGCGCGCGTCCGCGAAGCGGATCACCGTCATCATCCCCAGCT
>NZ_JAHEBP010000061.1 GCF_024642165.1 Demequina sp. | reverse complement strand
GCCAGCGGTGTGGACGTCCGCACTCCGTGTACCGCAAGTTCGGCCTCTGCCGCGTGTGCTTCCGGGAGATGGCTCACCGCGGTGAGCTTCCCGGCATCACCAAGAGCAGCTGGTAAACAACGACGCCACAGGTCCCCAACCGGGAAACCACGGCGAGGAAGAGTTCAACACTCATGACGATGACTGACCCGATCGCAGACATGCTCACGCGTCTGCGCAATGCAAACGCGGCATACCACGAGACCGTGGCGATGCCTCACTCCAAGCTCAAGGCGAACATCGCCAAGATCCTGGAGGCCGAGGGCTACATCTCCGGCTCCGCGGTGGCGGACGCCGAGGTGGGCAAGACCCTCACCCTGACGCTGAAGTACGGCCCCAACCGCGAGCGTTCGCTCGCCGGTGTGCGCCGTGTGTCGAAGCCCGGCCTTCGCGTGTACGCCAAGTCCAGCAACCTGCCGAGGGTTCTCGGCGGCCTGGGCGTGGCCATCCTGTCCACCTCCTCCGGTCTGCTGACCGACCGTGAGGCCGAGAAGAAGGGCGTCGGCGGCGAAGTCGTCGCGTTCGTCTGGTAACCGGAAAGGAGACCTCAGCTATGTCACGCATTGGCAAGATCCCTGTTCCGGTTCCCTCCGGAGTGGACATCACGATCGACGGCGCCGACGTCACGGTCAAGGGCCCCAAGGGCGCCCTGTCCCACACCGTCGCTGCCCCCATCACCGTGGAGAAGGGCGACGCCAGCCTCCAGGTTCACCGCCCCGACGACGAGCGTGTCTCGAAGTCGCTGCACGGCCTCACCCGCACGCTGATCGCCAACATGGTGACCGGCGTGACGTCGGGCTACGAGAAGAAGCTCGAGATCGTCGGCACGGGTTACCGCGTCGCGCTCAAGGGCTCGGATCTCGAGTTCGCGCTCGGCTTCTCGCACCCCGTCGTGGTGACGCCGCCCGAGGGCATCACCTTCACGGTCGAGAGCCCGACCCGCTTCACCGTTGCCGGCATCAGCAAGCAGCAGGTGGGCGAGGTCGCGGCCAACATCCGCAAGATTCGCAAGCCCGAGCCGTACAAGGGCAAGGGCGTCCGCTACGCAGGCGAGCAGGTTCGCCGCAAGGCCGGAAAGACGGGTAAGTAAGACATGGGCATCGCAATCAAGGGCAAGGGCAAGGCGATTCAGCGCAAGCGTCGCCACTTCCGCCTGCGCAAGAAGATCTCCGGCACCAGCGTCCGTCCCCGCCTCGTGGTCACCAGGTCCTCGCGCCACATGATGGCGCAGATCGTGGACGACACCGTGGGCAAGACCCTCGCGTCGGCGTCGACCCTCGAGGCCGACGTCCGTGCGATCGACGGCGACAAGACGGCCAGGGCCGCGAAGGTGGGCCAGCTGGTCGCCGAGCGCGCCAAGGCCGCGGGCATCGACACCGTGGTCTTCGACCGCGGTGGCAACAAGTACCACGGCCGTGTCGCTGCCGTGGCCGACGGAGCCCGAGAGGCGGGCCTCGCCCTCTAGGGCGCGGCCAGGAGTGAGGAAGACTTATGGCTGACAACAACAGCGGCCGTCGCGGCAACCGTCGCGACAACGAGCCGGAGAACAAGTTCCTCGAGCGCGTCGTCACCATCAACCGCGTGTCCAAGGTGGTGAAGGGCGGTCGACGCTTCAGCTTCACCGCGCTCGTGGTCGTCGGCGACGGCGAGGGCAACGTGGGCATCGGTTACGGCAAGGCGAAGGAGGTGCCGGCCGCGATCTCGAAGGGTGTCGAGGAGGCCAAGCGCAACTTCTTCCGCGTGCCGCGCATCCAGGGCACCATCCCGCACGTCGTGCAGGGTGAGGCGGCCGCAGGCGTCGTGTTCCTGCGTCCCGCGTCGCCCGGTACCGGCGTGATCGCCGGTGGCCCCGTGCGTGCGGTGCTCGAGTGCGCCGGCATCCACGACGTGCTGAGCAAGTCGCTCGGCTCGTCCAACGCGATCAACATCGTGCACGCGACCGTGGACGCCCTCAAGCGCCTCGAGCGCCCCGAGGCCGTCGCCGCTCGCCGTGGCAAGGCCGTGGAGGACGTGGCCCCGGCCGCGATGCTCCGCGCCCAGGCAGCGGGGGTGAAGTAGTCATGGCACGACTCAAGGTCGTTCAGAAGAAGTCGGCGATCGGCACGAAGCCGCAGCACCGTGAGACCCTCCGGTCGCTCGGTCTGAAGCGCATCGGCGACATCGTCGTCAAGGAGGACCGTCCCGAGATCCGCGGGATGGTCAAGGCGGTGGACCACCTGGTCGCCGTGGAGGAGGTTGACTGATGGCTGACGCCAAGAAGCCGGCGGACGAGTCCGCCGAGAAGGCAGCGCCTGCCAAGAAGCCGGCCGCCAAGAAGCCGGCTGCCGACGAGGCTGCGCCTGCCAAGAAGGCGGCCGCCAAGAAGCCGGCTGCCGACAAGGCCGCCCCGGCCGAGAAGGCCGCGCCTGCCAAGAAGCCGGCCGCCAAGAAGACCGAGGCGGCCGCGAAGGCCGCCCCGGCCGAGAAGGCCGCTCCTGCCAAGAAGCCGGCCGCCAAGGCTGAGCCGACGGTCGAGCAGTCCGCGGACAAGGTGGCGACCCTCAAGGTCCACCACCTTCGTCCGGCGCCGGGCGCCCACACCAAGAAGACCCGCGTGGGTCGCGGTGAGGGTGGCGCGAAGGGCAAGACCGCGGGCCGCGGCACCAAGGGCACGGGTGCCCGCTACCAGGTTCCGGAGCGTTTCGAGGGCGGCCAGACGCCGATCCACATGCGCATCCCGAAGCTGCGTGGGTTCAGGAGCCCGTTCAAGGTCTATTACCAGGTTGTCAACGTGGGCCAGCTCGGCGAGCTGTTCCCCGCCGGCGGTCAGGTGACCAAGGCCGATCTCGTGGACAAGGGCGCCGTGCGCAAGAACCAGCCCGTCAAGGTGCTGGGCGACGGCGAGATCTCCGTCAAGGTCACGCTGGTGGATGCCGACAAGGTGTCGCAGTCGGCGAAGACCAAGATCGAGGCCGCGGGCGGCTCGGTCAACGAGGGCTGACGTCGCGCCGGGCCCGTCCTCTGACGGGCCCGGCCGCGTGTCCCTCGGTTTCTCACAACCCGCACTGGAGGATCAATGCTGAGTGGCTTCATGAGTGCGTTCCGCACGCCGGATCTGCGGAAAAAGCTCCTCTTCACCATCGGCATCCTCGCGATCTACCGCCTGGGCGTCGCGATCCCTACGCCGGGCGTCGACTTCGGCAACGTGCAGCAGTGCCTCAATCAGACGAGCACCAACAGCGCGTTCCAGATCCTCAACCTGTTCTCGGGCGGCGCGCTCCTGCAGTTGTCGATCTTCGCGCTGGGCATCATGCCCTACATCACCGCGTCGATCATGGTGCAGCTGCTGCGGGTGCTCATCCCGCGCTTCGAGACCCTCTACAAGGAGGGCGCCGAGGGCCAGGCCACGCTCACCCAGTACACGCGCTACATCACCGTGGGCTTCGCGGCCATCCAGTCCGCGTCCTACATCACGATGGCCCGCAACGGCGTGTTCTTCCCGGGCTGCTCGGTCCCCGTGATCCCCAACGACTCGTGGACCATGATCGCGATCATGGTGCTGACCATGACAGCCGGCACGGTGTTCATCATGTGGCTGGGCGAGCGCATCACCGAGCGCGGCGTCGGCAACGGCATGTCGCTGCTCATCTTCACGTCCGTGGCCGCGTCCTTCCCGGGCGCCGTGTCCACGATCTGGAACTCGTCGAACGGCCCGACCAACACGCTGCTGGTGGCACTCGCACTGCTCGTGGTCATCGCGGCAGTCGTGTTCGTCGAGCAGTCGCAGCGGCGTATCCCGGTTCAGTACGCGAAGCGCATGGTGGGCAGGAAGATGCTGGGCGGCTCCTCCACCTACATCCCGTTGAAGATCAACATGGCGGGCATCATCCCCGTCATCTTCGCCTCGTCGCTGCTGACGATCCCGCAGGTGATCCGGCAGTTCCAGGGCAACGATCCGTCGGACTGGATGCTGTGGCTGGACAACAACCTGGCGAGTCCGAGCGCACCGCTGCACATCATTCTCTACATCCTGCTGATCGTCTTCTTCGCGTACTTCTACACCGCGATCACGTTCAACCCGACCGAGGTCGCGGACAACATGAAGAAGTACGGCGGATTCATCCCGGGCATCCGGCCGGGCACTCCCACGGCGGAGTTCCTCGACTACGTGCTCTCGCGCATCACCGCGGCGGGCTCGCTCTACCTGGCGATCGTCGCGCTGGTCCCCACGCTGCTGTTCGTGGCGCTGGGTCTCGCGACCAACATCCCGTTCGGCGGCACGTCCATCCTGATCCTCGTGGGTGTGGGTCTGGACACCGTCAAGCGGATCCAGTCGCAGCTCGAGCAGCGCCACTACGAAGGGTTCCTCAAGTAATGCGAGCAGTCCTCCTCGGGCCCCCCGGTGCCGGCAAGGGCACCCAGGCCGCCCGCCTCTCGGTGCGCTTGGGTGTCCCGGCGATCTCCACCGGCGACATCTTCCGCGTCAACGTCAAGGGCGGCACGGCCCTGGGTCTCACGGCGCGGGAGTTCATGGACGCGGGCCACCTGGTCCCCGACGAGGTCACCAATGCGATGGTGCGGGATCGGCTCGCCCAGGACGATGCGGCGGAGGGCTTCCTGCTCGACGGCTACCCCCGCAACCCCGAGCAGGCGGTGGAGCTCGACTCGATGCTCGCCGAGCTGGGTTCCGGCCTCGACGTCGCGATCGAGATCACGGCGAACTTCGACGTGGTCACGGATCGCCTCCTCAAGCGTGCCCAGGTCGAGGGCCGCGCGGATGACACCGAGCCGGTGATCCGCAAGCGGCTCGACGTGTACGCGAACTCAACCGCGCCGCTCACCGCCTTCTATGCCGGTCGCGGCCTGCTGGTGCAGGTCGACGGGCTGGGTGGGATCGACGAGGTCACGGATCGCCTCGTGGCCGCGGTCGCCGCCTGACCCCCATCATGGCCGGGCGGATCGAGCTCAAGACCCGCGAGCAGATGCGGGTCATGGCGCAGGCTGGCGTGATCGTCGAGCGCGCGCTGGCGGCCGCTCGGGCGGCGTGCGTTCCCGGCGCCCCCACGCTCGCCGCGGACGCCGCGGCGGCCGGCGTGATCGCCGAGGCCGGGGCCACCTCGAACTTCCTCGGGTACCACGGCTACCCGGCGACCGTCTGCATCTCCGTCAACGACCAGGTGGTGCACGGCATCCCAAGCGATCGGCGCCTGGCCGAGGGCGACGTGGTCTCGATCGACTGCGGAGCCGTGGTGCGCGGATGGCATGGCGACAGCGCGATCAGCTTCATCGTGGGCGACCACGCAGCTCCCGCAGACGCGGCGCTGGTCGACGCGACCGAGCGCGCCCTCTGGGCCGGGATCGCTGCGCTGGCGACCGCGGACCACGTGTCCGACGTCTCCGCCGCGGTCGAGGACGTGACCGACGCGGCAGGCCTGCACGCCCTCGACGGCTACGTGGGCCACGGCATCGGCACCGCTATGCACATGGCGCCGGACGTACCCAACTACCGCACGCGGGGCCGCAGCCCGCGCGTGCGTCCGGGGATGTGCCTGGCGATCGAGCCCATGCTCGTGATCGGTACCCCGGAATCCGCGACGCTCAACGATCAGTGGACCGTGGTGTCGCTCGACGGCTCGCGCGCCGCCCACTGCGAGCACTCGATCGCGGTGCACGAGGACGGCATCTGGGTGCTGACCGCGGCCGACGGCGGGGCCGCGCGCCTGGCCGCCCACGGCATCGTCCCCGCGGCTCCGTAGGAGAGGGGTTGGGGCCGAACGCGCTCCCCAGGGTGTGTCGCATGCCTCAGCAGTTCACCAGATCGTTACGCAGGAGCCACGCGCGGGCAAAACCCGCCGTCTAGGGTGGTCATCATCCGGCGAACCCCCACGCCGGGCGGCTGAGGAGGGCGCCATGGCGCGAGGGTTCAACTACGCGCCGGGAGCGAGCGCGGAGGTGGACGAGGCCGCGCTTCCCGGTCTGGCCAAGGAACGGCTCACGCAACTGGGCAGCTCGAAGAACGCCGTGGTGCGGGAGGCGGTCGCGCGCCGCGAGGACTGCCCGTTCGGGATCATGGTCACCCTCGCGCACGATCACGTCACCGCGGTGCGCACCGCGGTCGCGGCGAACCCCCGGGTCCTGCACTCGGTGATCGAGTACCTGTCCCGCGACCGGCAGGTGGAGGTGCTGCTCGCCGTGCTCGCGAACCCCGCGGTCACCCCGGACATCGTCGATCAACTCGCCAGCCACCGACGCCGCGAGGTGCGAGACGGCGCGATCGCGGCGCACGAGTCCGGTGGGGCGGCCAGGAACATCGACGATGCGCACACGCCCGAGCTGCGCGACCGGGTGTTCGAGGAGTCGCGGGCCCGGCGAGACGCGATGCTCGCGGCCGTGGCCGAGCAGGATCGTGCCGCCGCCGATGAGGCCATGGAGTCCGCGGAGCCGCTCGCGGAGGCATCCGTGCTGCCGAGCCGACCCACCCGCACGGCCCCCGTGCGCGGCTTCCGGCCGCCGGTCGACGTCTGACCACACCGGGAGTTCGCCGTCCCGTCACCTCGGCGAGCGGACGTTCCGCGGTTGTCGGCACGATTGTCGAATGTTGGATTCACCACAGCGATTTGACCGCGAATATGGTGAATCCGGAGGATACTCGGTATAGCCCGAAGGGGGAGGTGTGGCATGGTCGTTCCTGCCAGCGGGGCGTCGGAAGACGTCAAGCGAGCGCTGGATCCTGAGGTCACCGGCGCGGACCTGCTGCCCTTCGCGGTCCATCGCGAGCCCTCGGTGCGCGCCTCGGTCGCCTCCCGAGAGGATTGCCCGATGGGTGCGCTCGTCTCCCTGGGCCACGACTCGAGCCTCGAGGTGCTGAGCGCCCTGCTCGCGAACCCGCACACGCCCTCATCGGTGGTGCGGCGCCTCG
This sequence comes from Demequina sp., assembly GCF_024642165.1. Classification (GTDB taxonomy): domain Bacteria; phylum Actinomycetota; class Actinomycetes; order Actinomycetales; family Demequinaceae; genus Demequina. Next base: position 4,296 of record NZ_JAHEBP010000061.1, on the reverse strand, counting down.
CGGACCACCGCGACCCGCGCATCTCGGACCTCGCGGTCCAGCGTCTCCGCAACGCCTTCCGCTGACCCGCCGGAGCGCCCCTCACACGGGCGCCACGTGGTTGAGAGGCGCGCGCGGATGCAGTATAGTTTTCCGTTGGGCGTTTTTGCGCGCCCGCATCCCTGTCAATCAACGTTAGCGGAGTTCATGGCCAAGAAGGACGGCGTCATCGAGGTCGAAGGCACGGTGGTGGAAGCACTGCCGAACGCATCGTTCCGCGTGGAGTTGACGAACGGGCACCTGGTGCTCGCGCACATCTCCGGAAAGATGCGACAGCACTACATCAGGATCCTCCCCGAGGACCGTGTAGTGGTGGAGCTCAGCCCCTATGACCTGTCTCGCGGCCGCATCGTCTACCGCTACAAGTGAGCCGTCGTCCGAGCGCATCCGTGCGCGACGTCGACGCAGGAAAGAACCATGAAGGTTAAGCCCAGCGTCAAGCCGATCTGCGACAAGTGCAAGGTCATTCGACGCAATGGCCGAGTGATGGTCATCTGCGAGAACCTGCGCCACAAGCAGCGTCAGGGCTAGACACACAACGATCCTCGTTCGACCACAGGCATGAAACCCCCGGCTCGGAGGCCGGGGCCCGCGACACCACGCGGGGCGGTCGAGCGACAGACCTCCGACTACTGATGGAGTAGACAAGAAAATGGCACGCATCGTCGGTGTCGACATCCCGCGCGACAAGCGCATGGAGGTCGCACTCACCTACATCTACGGCGTCGGGCGCACCCGCGCCCAGCAGATCCTCGCCGCCACCGGCATCAGCCCGGACCTGCGCGTCAAGGACGCGACGGACGACCAGCTGGTCGCCATCCGTGACTACATCGAGGGCAACTTCACCGTCGAGGGCGACCTTCGCCGCGAGGTCGCCGCCGACATCCGCCGCAAGGTGGAGATCGGCAACTACCAGGGTCTGCGCCACCGTCGTGGCATGCCCGTCCGCGGACAGCGCACCAAGACCAACGCCCGCACCCGCAAGGGCCGCAAGAAGACCGTCGCCGGAAAGAAGAAGTAAGCCATGGCCGCACCCACGCGCAAGCCGCGCAAGAAGATCAAGAAGACCGTCGCTCACGGTCAGGCTCACATCAAGTCGACCTTCAACAACACGATCATCTCCATCACGGACCCCTCGGGAGCCGTCGTGTCGTGGTCGTCCTCCGGTCAGGTGGGCTTCAAGGGATCGCGCAAGTCGACGCCCTACGCCGCGCAGATGGCCGCCGAGGCCGCCGCTCGCCGCGCGCAGGACGCCGGCATGAGCAAGGTGGACGTGTTCGTCAAGGGTCCGGGCTCCGGCCGCGACACCGCGATCCGCTCGCTGACGGCCGCCGGCCTCGAGGTGACCTCCATCAAGGACGTCACCCCGCAGGCTCACAACGGCTGCCGCCCGCCCAAGCGTCGCCGCAACTAGCACTCCCGCGCGTGTCTCCACGCGCTCCAGGTCACGGGCCCGCCTGCCTGGCACAGGCCCGTGACCGCTCCACCTCAGCCCCTGGCCCCTGCCGGACCGAACCCGGCAGGGAACCGCGAGCATCAGATAGCGGATGCTCGGAAAGGAAAGAAACGTGCTGATCGCACAGCGTCCCACGTTGACCGAGAAGGTCATCGCGGAGAACCGTTCGCAGTTCTCCCTCAAGCCGCTCGAGCCTGGCTTCGGCTACACGCTCGGCAACTCCCTCCGTCGTACCCTGCTCTCGTCCATCCCGGGCGCGGCCATCACGTCGGTGCGGTTCGAGGGCGTCCTCCACGAATTCACCACCATCGACGGGGTGAAGGAGGACGTGACCGAGATCCTGCTCAACCTCAAGAACCTGGTGGTCTCGTCCGAGCACGACGAGCCCGTGGTGATGTACCTGCGCAAGTCGGGCGCGGGCGCCGTCACCGGCGCCGACATCGCGCCGCCGGCCGGTGTCGAGGTCCACAACCCGGACCTGCACATCGCGACGCTCAACGCCAAGGCGCGGTTCGAGGTCGAGCTGACCGTCGAGCGCGGCCGTGGCTACGTGCCGGCCGCCCTCAACAAGAGCTACGACGCCGAGATCGGTCAGATCCCGGTCGACTCGATCTACTCGCCCGTCCTCAAGGTGACCTACAAGGTCGAGGCCACCCGTGTCGCCCAGCGCACGGACTTCGACGAGCTGATCATCGACGTCGAGACCAAGTCGTCCATGTCGCCCCGTGACTCGCTCGCGTCCGCCGGTTCGACGCTGGTCGAGCTGTTCTCGCTCGCTCGCGGCCTCAACGAGGCCGCCGAGGGCATCGAGATCGGCCCGTCGGATACCGAGGAGTCGCTCGAGGAGGACTACAACCAGCCGATCGAGGAGCTCAACCTCACGCAGCGGTCCTACAACTGCCTCAAGCGCGAGGGCATCCACACGGTGGGCGAGCTCACCGCGCGGTCCGAGGCGGACCTCATGGACATCCGCAACTTCGGCCAGAAGTCGATCACCGAGGTCAAGGAGAAGCTCGCGGAGCTGGGCTTCTCCCTGAAGGACAGCGCGGTCGAGTACGACAGCGCCTCGTCCGTGTACTTCTCGGGCAGCGACGAGTAACAAGGAGAATCTTCAATCATGCCTACCCCCACCAAGGGCGCCCGCCTGGGCGGCGGCCCCGCGCACGAGCGTCAGATGCTGGCGAACCTCTCGCAGAGCCTGTTCGAGCACGGCCGCATCACCACCACGGTGACCAAGGCCAAGCGCCTTCGCCCGCACGCCGAGCGCCTCATCACCTTCGCGAAGCGCGGCGACCTCGCCTCGCGCCGCAAGGTCCTCGGGATCATCCCGGACAAGGGCGTGGTCCACAAGCTCTTCGCCGAGATCGGCCCCGGTTTCGCCGAGCGTGATGGCGGCTACACCCGCATCACCAAGGTCGGCTTCCGCAAGGGCGACAACGCGCCCCTCGCGGTGATCGAGCTGGTCGAGTTCGGCACGCCCGCCAAGAAGGCCGTCTCCAAGGAGGCCGAGAAGGCCACCAAGAAGGCCGCCCCCAAGAAGGCCGCGAAGGTCGAGGCGGCCCCCGTGGTCGACGAGACCGTCGAGGACGAGGCGATCGACGCCGTGCACGCGGCGGAGCCCGCCGAGGGCCCGGAGACCGTCGACGCCCCCGAGGCGATCGACGCGGAGCACGCCGAGGCTCCGGCCGAGGGCGCCGACGAGGCCGAGACCAAGTAGTCACTGCCGTCCACGGACGGCGCACACGAGGCGGGTCCGCATGATCGAGCACACATCGATCGTGAGGGCCCGCCTCGACCTTTCCTACGACGGGACCGACTTCTCCGGGTGGGCCGCCCAGCCGGGCCTCCGCACGGTCCAGGGAGTCCTCGAGGACGCGCTGGCGCGCATCGTCCGCCAGGAGAAGCGCCCGCGCGTCACGGTCGCCGGCCGCACCGATGCCGGGGTCCACGCCCGCGGCCAGGTGGCACACGTCGACGTGGACGCCGGGGCATGGGAGCGGATGCCGGGGCGCGCCGAGCGCTCGCCCGCGGAGGGCCTGCGGGCGCGACTCGACGGGGTGCTGCCGGACGATGTGGTGGTGCGCCGCGTGAGCGTCGCGCCCCCGGGATTCGACGCCCGCTTCTCCGCCACCGAGCGGCGCTACGCCTACCGGGTGTGCGACGGGGTTCCCGACGTGCTCACCCGCCGCCACGTGCTGCGCGTCGACCGCCCGCTCGACGTGGCCGCCCTTAACGCCGCATCGTCCACCCTGACCGGGCTGCGCGACTTCGCGGCGTTCTGCCGCGGTCGCGAGGGCGCCACGACCATCCGGGATCTGCTCGAGCTGTCGTGGGAGCGGGTCGAGGACGGGCCCGACGTGGGGCTGGTGGTCGCGACCGTGCGGGCCGACGCCTTCTGCCACTCGATGGTGCGTTCCCTGGTGGGCGCGCTGCTCGCGGTGGGCCAGGGCCGCCGGGAACTGGACTGGCTGGTGGCCGTCGCCGCGTCCCAGGAGCGGTCGCAGGCGGTCGCCGTGGCGCCCGCGCACGGCCTTACGCTCGAGGCCGTCGCCTACCCGGACGATGCGCTGCTGGGCGAGCGGGCGGAGGCCACCCGGGGGCGCCGGACCCTGGATTGACCGGCGCGCTTTCGCTCGCGTATGATGGTGCGTCGTTGTGCGTTCCCGTTGGACGGTGCCTTCCACTCGCCTCCGCAGGACCCGCCGACCGAAATGCTTCACGGTGATTCCTCACCGTCCACCAGAACGAGAAAGCAAGGCCTTACAGTGCGTACGTACTCTCCCAAGCCGGGTGACGTGACC
>NZ_JAHEBP010000060.1 GCF_024642165.1 Demequina sp. | reverse complement strand
CTGCTGCGGGCGGTGGGCGTGAAGCGACGGTCGATCTGGCGCATGATCACCGTCGAGTCCATGGTGATGGCGATCTTCGGCACCATCCTCGGCATGATCCTGGGCGTCTCGTTGGGTGCGGCGCTGGTGCTGGCGCTTCAGGAGTTCGGCTTCTCCAGCGTGGCGGTGCCGTGGGCGTGGCTCGCCGTCTACACCGTGGGCGCGGCGCTGGCGGGCGTGCTCGCCGCCGTCTGGCCCGCGCGGCGGGCGTCCAAGCTCGACATCCTGCAGGCGATCGCGGCCGACGGCTGACGGGACGATGCGACGGACCCCGGGGGCGCGCGCCCTCGGGGTCCTCGTGTGTGACCGGGGCTAGATGGTGACGCCCACGGTGACGGGCTCGGGCACCAGCTCGATGCCGAAGGCGTCCCGTACGCCGTCCCGCACCGCGCGGGCCAGCGCCACCAGGTCCGCCGCGGTCGCGCCGCCACGGTTGGTGACCGCGAGCGTGTGCTTGGTGGACAGCGACGCCGGCGCTCCCGGGGCGATGGCGAAGCCGCGGCCGAAGCCCGCGTGCTCGATGAGCCATGCGGCCGAGGTCTTGACCAGTCCGTCCCGTCCCGACGGGAACCTGGGCGCCCCCTCGGGCACCGCATCGTCCGGGATCACCGGGTTGGTGAAGAAAGAGCCGGCGCTCCAGGTGTCGTGGTCCGCGGGATCGAGGACCATGCCCTTGGAGGCGCGCAGCGCCAGCACGGCCTCGCGCACGTCCGTGATGGGCACGCGCTCGCCCTGCTCCACGTCGAGCGCCGCGGCCAGCTGGGCATAGCGGACCGGCGCGGACAGGCTCGCCATGCGCGTGTGAAAGGTGACATCGAGCACCACGAAGCGCGGGGTGGGACCCCACGGCCCGTGCGTCATGGAGCGCTTGAGCATCGAGTCCCGGTAGCCGAACTCGGCCTTGACCAGGGGCAGCGAGCGGAGCTCGGACTCGGCGCGGTCCCACGTGCGGACGAGCGCGACCACGTCGGCCACCTCCGCGCCGTAGGCCCCCACGTTCTGGATGGGCGTGGCACCGGTGGAGCCCGGGATGCCGGACAGCGCCTCGAAGCCCACCCACCTCGACGCGACCGCCTGCTCGACCAACGCATCCCACCGCGTGCCCGCGGTCGCGGTGATGGAGACTCCGCCGCATGCGCCGTCGTTGACCAGGCTCACGTCCTCGCGCCCATCGCGCACCACCACGCCATCGAAGCCCGCGTCCGAGACCAGCAGGTTGGAGCCGCCGCCCACCACCAGCAGGGGGATACCCGCGTCGTCCGCAGACCGCACCGCGTCGATGAGCTCCGCCTCGGAGCCCGCCTCGTGGACCTCGCGCGCCGGTCCCCCGACGCGCAGCGTGGTGAGGTCCGCGAGATTCATGCGCTCAGGCTATCGGGGCGCGCCACTACCCTGAGAACGATTCGAGGACGCTCGAACCGAGCCGAGGGAGAACCGGGTGACGCGCACACGCCGACCGACGATGGCCGATGTCGCCGCCAGGGCCGGCGTCTCGCTGTCCACTGTATCCCTGACGTACTCCGGCGCCGGACCGCTGTCCGCGGACACGCGCGCCAAGGTGGAGAGGGCCGCGGAGGAGCTCGAATACTCCGGGCCGGCGCCGCACGCGCAGGCGTTGCGCTCCGGCCGCACCGGGGTGGTGGGGCTGGTGATCCACGAGCGCCTGCAGCTGTCCTTCCGCGACCCGATGATGCTGCGCATCATGGACAGCCTGGTGGGCGACCTGGGGCAGATGGGGCTGGGCGTGCTGCTCATCCCCACGCCCACGGGCGAGCCCGGAGAGCGCAGCCTGCTCGCGACGGCCTCGATGGACGCGGCCGTGCTGCTGCGCGTGCGCGATCACGACGACGAGCCCGCGCTCGACATCCTGCGCCGGCGCGGGCTGCCCACCGTGGTCATGGAGGGCGAGCCCCCGGCCGGCGCCGGCGTGGTGGGCATCGATGACCGGACGGCCACCGCCGAGCTGATCCGACACCTCCTCGACCTGGGTCACGAGCGCATCGGCACCATCACCCTGCCCGCCGGGCTCGACGGCGACACCCGGGTGCTCGGCCTCGACGAGGCGCTGACTCAGACGGCGTGGACACCCGTGCACCGGCGGCTCGAGGCGTTCGCGGACGTGGGGATCGCCCCGTGCGTGGTGGTGGAGGCGCGCTCCTCGACCGCGGCGGAGGGCGTTGCGGCCGCGCACCTGGCCCTCTCCGACGAGTCGCGGCCCACGGCGCTCGTGTGTCAGTCGGATCTGCTCGCGGGCGGCGCGATCCTGGCGGCGCGCGAGCTCGGCATCCCGGTGCCGCAGCACCTCTCCATCACCGGCTTCGACGGGATCGACCTCCCGTGGATCGCGCCGCTCGAGATCACCACGCAGGTTCAGGACGCCGAGGCCAAGGGCCACGTGCTCGCCGCGGAGGTGGCGGCGCTGCTGCGCGGCGAGACGCCCGCGCCGGTGACGGTGCCGCTGGAGCTCAGGATCGGCACCACCACGGCACGGGTGCGGTCCTAGCGATCAGCTGCAGGGAACCAGCGCCTGGGCCTTGCCCAGCACCTTCTGGCCGTCGAACTCCACCGTCACGTCGATGCGGGCGGTCCGCGCCTCGGCGTCGAGCGCGCCAACTTTGGCGGTGAACTGCACGTGCGCGGCGCCGGGGTTGGGCACCGGGATCGGGCGCGTGAACCGCGCCTGCAGGTCCCTCACGTTTCCGGGCCCGGCCCACTCCTCGACCACCGAGGCGGCCGTGCCCATGGTGAGCATGCCGTGCGCGATCACGCCAGGGAGGCCCACGGACTCGGCGATCACGTCGTTGTAGTGGATCGGGTTGAAGTCCCCCGAGGCCCCGGCGTAGCGCACCAGCGTGTCTCGGGTGAGTTCGACGTCACGCTCGGCGACCACCTGGCCCACCTCGAGGCCATCGAACGCGGGACGGTTCTCGGCGGTCATCAGGCCTCCTCGCGCACCGCGAGGGTGCTCACCACGGTGGACACGGGCGCGCCGTCCTCGTCGACCAGCTCCGTGCGGGTGGTCACCATCGAGATGCCGCCGCGCTGCGCGATCGAGTCGATGTGCACGATGCTCGAGATCAGGTCGCCCGCCACGATGGGCCGGTGGTGGGTGAAGCGCTCGTCCGCGTGGACCACCTTGGAGAAGTCGACTCCCACCTCGGGGTCCACCACCACGTGGAACTCCGCGCGCTGCGCGATCACCACGGCGAAGGTGGTGGGGGCGACCACGTCGGGGTAGCCCTCGGCCCTCGCCGCCTCCTCGCTCAGGTGGGCGAAGGACCTGGCGTCCACCGCATCGGCGAATTCGCGGATCTTGACCCGCGTCACCTCGTAGGGCTCGTGGGGGCCGTACGCGCGGCCGACCGCATCAGTGTTCACTGGCACGTTCCCACCCTATCGGGCACGCACGAAGGCCCGCCTCCCCTGCTGGGGTGGCGAGCCTTCGTGGTGAATCTGCTGCTAGCGCGTCTCGCGGTGCGACGTGTGCTTGCCGCACCGACGGCAGAACTTGGAGAGCTCCACCCGGTCGGGGGTGTTGCGACGGTTCTTGCGCGTGATGTAGTTGCGCTCCTTGCACTCGGTGCAAGCCAGCGTCACCTTGGGACGGACGTCGTTCTTGGCCATGGTGGTTCTCTCCCAGCCTTGTCGTGACACGCCCGCGAAGGCGTGTGGGCAGGCGGATCGCCTGCTTCGTAGCGAGGGCGGGGCTCGAACCCGCGACCTCACGATTATGAGTCGTGCGCTCTAACCAGCTGAGCTACCCCGCCACGGCCCGTCGCCCGTGAGAGGCGGCGGACTGAGAGCCCCGACAGGGAATCGAACCCTGGACCTTTTCCTTACCATGGAAACGCTCTGCCGACTGAGCTATCGGGGCCAGCCGGAACAGGGTACACGTCGCGTGATGCAAATGGGAAATCGGCTCGGACCCCGCTCCGAGGGTGTCCGATGTCGCCCCTAGAGTGGCGACCGTGACCGCATCGCTCGGCGCCTCGGAGGCCCGCCGCATCCACCTATCGGCGCAGTCCCTGGCCCGCAGACGGCCCGCGGCGCGCCCCGGTCCCGCGCGCTTCCGCGACTACCTCGAGATGCAGGGAGTGCTGCAGCTCGACTCGGTCAACGTGCTCGCGCGCGCGCACCACCTTCCGCTGTACTCGCGGCACGGGCCGTACGACCGCGCACGCTTCGACCGCTGGCTGTGGGGGTCGGGCGAGGCCTTCGAGCACTGGGGACACGAGGCCTCGGTGATGCCGCGGGACCTGCTGCCGGCGATGCACCACCGCATGACCGAGGACGCCTCGTGGCAGGGGAAGGCCCGCGCCAGGCTCGAGCGCGAGCGGCCCGGCCTCATCGCGCAGGTACGCGCGGCCGTCGAACGGTCCGGTCCATCGACCGCGCGTGGCCTCGAGCACCTGGCGCCCCGCGAGGGCGCGCGCGGCACCTGGTGGGACACGTCGCACGTCAAGGACGCCCTCGAGTACCTGTTCCTCACGGGCGAGGTGGCGGCCTCGCGCGGCCCGCACTTCGCGCGCACCTACGACGCGACGATGCGCGCCTGGGGCCTCGCGCCGGCGCCCGAGGGTTCGTGGGGCGTGCCGGCCCCGGCCGCGCATCAGCTGCTGTTCGACCACGCGCTGCGGGCGACGGGCGTGGGCACGCCCGCCGACCTCGCCGACCACTTCCGGCTCCCCCGGTCCGCCCGCGCGGAGGACCATCGCCAGGGGGAGTCGGCCGGCGCGGCCGCCTGGGCGGACTCCGCGGTCGAGCGCGGTCTCGCCTCGTGGGTGGACGTGGAGGGCTGGAAGCAGCCGGCGCTGCTCGCCACCGGCGCCGAGGACCCCGGCCGAGCCACCGCATCGGCCCTCCTGAGCCCGTTCGACCCGGTGTGCTGGTACCGGCCGCGCCTCCATCGGATGTTCGGCGTCGACTACCGCATCGAGATCTATACGCCCGCCGAGCGGCGCGAGTTCGGCTACTACTGCCTGCTCTTCCTCCTCGGAGACCGATTCGAGGCGCGGGTGGACCTCAAGGCGCTTCGCAAGGAGGGCGTGCTCGCGGTGGAGGCGACGTGGCGGGAGCCGGGCCGGCCACCGGGTGTGCGGCGGCGGGCCGATGCGGAGGTGGCCCGGGCGCTCGGCGCGGAGCTGGGCGTCATGGCGGAGTGGCTGGGGCTGGACCGCATCGAGGTCGCACCGCGTGGGGATCTGGCTCCCCAGGTGCGGGCGGCGATCGCCGCGCTGGCGTAGCGCGAGACGCTCCCGGGGGCCGCGCGGCCCGGACGAACCGTTCCCCACCAGGCGATTCCCCGTCAAGCCGTCCCTTGCGGGTGAGGCAAGCGTCGGAAACCATGGAGGGCATGGATGACGCACGCCTGCAGCAGGCCGCCAAGGACCACCTCTGGATGCACTTCACGCAGCACGGCCGATACGCCGACGAGGACGTGCCGATCATCGTCCGCGGCGAGGGCGCGTACATCTGGGACTCCGACGGCAACCGCTACCTCGACGGCCTCGCCGGGCTGTTCGTGAATCAGCTGGGTCATGGACGCACGGAGTTGGCCGAGGCCGGCGCGGCCCAGGCGAAGGAGCTCGCGTTCCATCCGCTGTGGTCCTACGCGCACCCGCGCGCCATCGAGCTCGCCGAGCGCCTCGCCCACCATGCGCCAGGGGACCTCGACCGCGTGTTCTTCACCAGCGGCGGCGGCGAGGCCGTCGAGTCCGCGTGGAAGCTTGCCAAGAACTACTTCAAGATGGTCGGCAAGCCGATGAAGCACAAGGTCATCAGCCGCAACGTCGCCTACCACGGCACGCCGCACGGCGCCCTGTCCATCACGGGCCTGCCGGGGCTCAAGCAGCAGTTCGAGCCGCTGGTGCCGTCGACGTTCCGCGTGCCCAACACCAACATCTACCGCGCGTCGGAGATCACCGGCGGCTACCTCGACGGCTCGGACCCGGAGGCCTTCGGGCGCTGGGCCGCGGACCAGATCGAGGTCGCCATCTTGAACGAGGGCGCCGACTCGGTCGCGGCCGTGTTCCTCGAGCCCGTCCAGAACGCCGGCGGCTGCTTCCCGCCGCCGCCGGGATACTTCCAGCGGGTGCGCGAGATCTGCGACCGCCACGATGTGCTGCTGGTCTCCGACGAGGTCATCTGCGCGTACGGCCGCCTGGGCGAGATGTTCGGGTCCACCCGATTCGGCTACGAGCCGGACATCATCACGTCCGCCAAGGGCCTCACGTCTGGCTACGCGCCCATGGGCGCGATGATCGCGTCGAATCGCCTCATGGAGCCGTTCCTGGCGAAGGGCGAGATGTTCGCGCACGGCTACACGTTCGCGGGCCACCCGGTGGCCGCCGCTGTCGCGCTCAAGAACCTCGACATCTTCGAGAGCGAGGGCGTGCTCGCCCACGTGCGCGACAACGCCGGCGCCTTCCGCGCCACCCTGGAGCGGCTCACCGACCTGCCGATGGTGGGCGACGTGCGCGGCGATGGCTTCTTCTACGGGATCGAACTGGTCAAGGACCGCGCCACCCGGGAGACGCTCACCGACGACGAGTGCGAGCGCGTGCTGCACGGCTTCCTGTCCAAGGAGCTGTTCGCGGCCGGCCTGTACTGCCGCGCCGACGACCGCGGCGACCCGGTGATCCAGCTCTCGCCCCCGCTCATCGTGGGACAGGCCGAGTTCGACGAGATGGAGCGGATCCTTCGCGACGTCATCACCCGCGCCTACGCGCTCCTGTAGGCCGCGGGAACGACGAGGGGGGACGATGCGGCGCATCGTCCCCCCTCGTCGTGCGTCTAGAGCTTCGCGGCCTTGCCTCGCGCGCGCCGGCGGGACGCGACCTCGCCGCCGACCACGATGGCGAGTGCCATCAGGAACATCAGGGTTCCGATCACGTTGACCTGCATGGGCACCCCGCGCTGAGCCGAGCCCCACACGAACATCGGGAACGTCACCGTGGTGCCGGAGGTGAGGTTGGTGATGATGAAGTCGTCGAACGACAGCGAGAAGGCCAGCAGCGCCGCCGCCAGGATGCCAGGGAACACCAGGGGGAAGGTGATCTTCCAGAACGTCTGCCACTCGTTGGCGTAGAGGTCCATGGCGGCCTTCTCGAGGTTCGAGTCCAGGCCCGCCAGGCGGGACCGCACGGTCACCACCACGAACGAGATGCAGAACATGATGTGCGCGATCAGCACCGTCCAGAACCCGAGCTGGCCGCCCATGCCCGCGGCGACGAACAGCGCGAGCAGCGAGGAGCCCATCACGATCTCCGGCGTCGCCATCGGCAGGAAGATCACCAGGTTCGCCGTGGAGCGGCCCTCGAAACGATGGCGCACCAGCGCGAACGCGGCCAGGGTGCCGATGATCGTGGCGACCAGCGTCGCGAGCAGACCGATGCTGATGCTCACCCGGAGCGATTCGCACATGCCCTGGGGGTCGCACGGATTCAGCCAGTTGTCCCAGGTGAAGGATTGGAACTGGTAGAGGTTGCGCGACTGCGACGCGTCGTTGAAGGACATCAACGCGACGATGAAGTTCGGGATGTACATGTAGAGCAGGACCAGGATGCCCAGCGTGAGCATCAGGTGCTTGCCGATCCAACGGCCGATGCGGCTGATCACAGCAGGTCCTCCGTTCCCGCCCGGCGCACATAGACCAGCACCATGCCGACGATGAGGACCATGAGGATCACCGACAGCGCGGCCGCGTGGGGATAGTCGCCCGCGGTGGTGAACAGCGCCTGGATCTTGTTGCCGACCATCTGGGTGTTCGGACTGCCCAGAAGGGAGGCGTTGATGTAGTCGCCGGTGGCCGGAATGAAGGTCAGCAGCGTGCCGCCCACCACGCCGGGCAGGGCCAGCGGCCAGATCACCTTGGCGAACCGTTGGGCCGGGTTCGCGTACAGGTCCGCCGCCGCCTCGTTCAGCCTCGGATCGATCTTCTCGAGGCTGGTGTACAGCGGCAGGATCATGAAGGGCAGGAAGTTGTACGTCAGCCCCGCGACCACGGCCACCGGAGTCGCGAGCAAGCGCCCGTCATCGGGCATGAAGTGGAGCGCCTTCAGCGTCTCCACCACCCAGCCGTTGTCCGCAAGGATCAACTTCCAGGACAGCGTGCGGACCAGGAAGGAAGTGAAGAACGGCGCGATGACGAGGACCAGCATGATGGTCTTGAAGCGGCCGGCCTTGAACGCGATCGCGTACGCGATGATGAATCCGAGCACCAGACAGATCGCCGTGGCGATGCCCGCGTAGAAGAGCGATCGCACCATGTACGGCCAATAGTCCGCGAGCGCCTCGCCGTAGTTCTGCAGGCGCCAGGTGAGTTCGTAGCCGTACACCGGGGACCCGGAGGGGTCGGACAGCGACGTGGTCAGCAGCGACAGCATCGGGAACAGGAAGAACAGCCCCAGCCACAGCGCCGCCGGCGCGATCAGGAGGTACGCGGACCTGCCGGTGAACGCCCGCTGGAGCGCGGTCACGTCACTCCTCCTCGAGCCCGGCCTCGGCGTCCTGCGACGAGTCGAGCAGGAACGCGAAGTCGGGGCGCCAGGAGACGTCGACGGTGGCGCCCACCTGGAGCAGGCCCCCGCGCCGGCCGGTGTTCTGCTCGAAGCACATCAGCTCCTGGCCCCACGGCATCCGCAGCACGTACTCGGTAGAGACGCCGATGTAGCTCGAGCTCACCACCACGGCCCCGGAGAAGTGGTCGCCGGGAGCGTCGATGGCCGTGCCCTCGGGCTGGATCAGCACCTTCTCGGGGCGGATGCCGATCCACCCCTCCTTCGAGTCCGTGTGCACGCGGCTGGCATTGATGGACACCACGGTGCCGAACATGTCGACCTTGACCACCTCGTCGGCACCCGAGCCCTCGCGGCCCAGGACCGTGCCCTTGATGAGGTTGGAGCGGCCCAGGAAGTTCGCCACGAACGTGGTGCGAGGGTTGGTGTAGAGCTCGTACGGCGAGCCGAGCTGCTCGATGACGCCCGCGTTCATGACGGCCACGGTGTCGGCCATCGTCATGGCCTCCTCCTGGTCGTGGGTGACGTGGACGAACGTGAGGCCCACCTCCTCCTGGATGCGCTTGAGCTCGACCTGCATGGCTCGGCGCAACTTGAGGTCGAGCGCGCCCAGGGGCTCATCGAGCAGCAGCACCTCGGGACGGTTGATCAGCGCCCGGGCGAGCGCCACGCGCTGCTGCTGACCGCCGGACAGCTGCGCCGGCTTCTTGGCCGCCTGCTCCGTCAGCTCGGTGAGCGCCAGGATGTCCTTGACCTCCTGCTTGGGGTCCTTGACACCGCGGCGCTTGGGGCCGAACTCGACGTTCTCCGCGATGGTGAGATGCGGGAAGAGCGCATAGTTCTGGAACACCGTGTTGACGGGCCGCTTGTACGGCCGCGCGTGCGTGATGTCCTGGTCGCCGATGTGGATCGTGCCCTTGGTGGCATCCTCGAGCCCGGCGACCATCCGCAGGGTGGTGGTCTTGCCGCACCCGGAGGGGCCGAGCAGCGCAAAGAAGGAACCCTGCGGGATCACCAGATCCAGCGACTCGACGGCTACGAAGCCGTTCGGGTAGCGCTTGTGGAGCCCCGCCATGCGGAGGTCCCCACGCGCACCATCAGCCAGTGACATCCGCGAAGTCCTTCTCGTACGACGAGGCCTTCGCCTCGTCGAGCGCCATGAAGGAGTGGGTCTGGGCAAGGTAGTCGGCGGTGGGGAAGATCAGCGGGTTGTCGACCAGCGAAGGATCGATCTTCTCCATTTCCGCCTGAGCTCCCTCGACGGGGCAGACGTACCAGACGTACGCGGCCAGCTTGGCGGCGACCGCGGGGTCGTAGTAGTTGTTGATCCACTTCTCGGCGTTCGCCTTGTGGTTGCCCTGGACCGGCACCAGCATGTTGTCCGACCAGATCATCATGCCCTCCTCCGGCGGGAGGAACACCAGGTTCTCGTCCTCCGCCGCGGCGACGTCTCCGGACCACGCGACGCACGCCGCGATGTTGCCGGCCGCGAGGTCGTTGATGTACTCGTTGCCGGTGAAGGCGCGGATCTGACCGTCCGCGCGGGCCTTCGACAGCTTCTCGATCGCGGTGCCCCACTGGTCGTCCGTGAAGTCGGCCGGGTTCGCACCGTCGGCGAGCAGCAGCAAACCCATGGTGTCGCGCATCTCGGTGAGCATCGTGACCTTGCCCTTGAGGTCGGCACGGGTGAGCAGCTCGCTGACGCTGCCGACCTCGCCCACGAGCGACTTGTTGTAGGCGATGCCGGAGAAGCCCGACTGCCACGGCGCCGAATACTCGCGGTTGGGGTCCCAGCCCACGCCCTGCAGCGAGGAGATGAGGTTCTTGTCCAGGTTGGGAACGTTGGCCTTGTCGAGCTGCTGGATCCAGCCGGCGTCGATCATGCGTGCGGCCATCCAGTCCGTGAGCACGAAGAGGTCGCGGCCCGTGGGCTGGCAGGAGCCCAGCTGGTTGCGCACCTTCGAGAAGAACTCGATGTTGTCGTTGACGTCGGGCGTGTACGTCACCTTGAGCCCGGAGTCCTGCTGGAACTGGGTGAGGGTCGAGATGTAGTCGCCGTCGTCCTCGTCGATGTACTCGGGCCAGTTTGAGACCGCGAGCGTCGCCTCCGTGTCCGAGAGGTCGGTGGTGATGCACCCTGCGGTGCCGCCTCCTCCACCGCCCTTCCCGAGCAGGTAGATCGCCGCGATGCCGGCCGCACCGGCCGCGCCTCCGATGACGAATCCTCGGCGCGAGATGCCCTTCTTCTTGACTTCCTCCGGCGGCGTGGCCTCAGACACGTCGACCTCCTTCACTCCGGGAGCTCCCGGGCGGATGAATGACAGCGGGTGAGCCGATAGTGGCACCGAATGCGGGCCCAGCACAATTGATTGTCGCGGCCCCCCGGACGTTCTGTACGGAATGTCGCGCAAACTTAACAAGGGGGAAACGAATCCGGGTCGCCGTGAGCGGCCCGGCCGCGCCCGCGCGCCACACTGGCGCCGTGACCGCGTATTCCGATGTGTCGTTCTGGCTGGACACCTGCGGCGAGGATCTCGGGCCCCGCACGCCGCTCGCCGGAGGCCGCGATGTCGACGTCGCGATCGTCGGTGCCGGCTTCACGGGGCTGTGGACCGCGTACTACCTGTCCGGCGCGCGCCCGGACCTCCGGATCGCGATGGTCGAGAGCGAGATCGCGGGCTTCGGGGCCTCAGGTCGCAACGGCGGCTGGGCGTCCGCGCTGTTCCCGAGCTCGCTCCCAACGCTCGCCGCCGACGCGGGGCGCGAGGCCGCGCTGCGTCAGCACGCCGCCATGCGCGCGTCGATCGACGAGGTGATCCGGGCCGCGGCCGCCGAGGGCATCGACGCTCGCGCCGCGAAGGGCGGCACCGTGGTGCTCGCCCGCACCGAGCCCCAGCTCGCTCGGGCCCGCGCTGAGGTCGAGCAGGCGCGCGGGTGGGGCCGCGGC
>NZ_JAHEBP010000003.1 GCF_024642165.1 Demequina sp. | reverse complement strand
CCGGAGACTATCGCCGCGCACGCCTCGGCGGCCTCCGCGGCGTCGAGCACCCGCTCGAGTCGCGGCATCAGCGCGATCGCGGGACCCTCGAGGTCGTTGGTGAGCGCGTCGCCCAGCATCAATGGATCCCCCGCCATGAGCGCGGTCATCACGCCCGCGTCGATCGCCATGTCCGACGCCGCCTGCTCCCCGGTGGACACGCGGCGGTCGAGCTCTGCGTACACGCCCGGCGTCGACAGGCCCTGCGACTGTGTGGCGAACACCCAATGGAACTGCCCGTGCGACATCGCGGGGGTGAGTTCGTCGCCGCGGCCGAGGCCCACGGCGGTGTGGCCGTGAAGGCAGAAGGGGACGTCGGCGCCCAGACGCGCGGCCAGGCGGGCGAGGTCACGGCGGGTGGCGCCCACGTCCCACGCCTCGGCGCACGCGACCAGCGCGGCCGCGGCGTCGGCGGAGCCGCCGGCCATCCCACCGGCCACGGGCACCGCCTTGACGATGCGGAGGTCGACCCCGTCCGCGATGCCGTATTCGCGCGCGAGCAGCTCGGCGGCCCGCCAGGCCAGGTTGGTGGAGTCGCGCGGCACGCCCGCGGCCTCGACCGGTGCCCCCGCGGCCGCGTCGACGCGCAGCGAGATGGTGCCGTCCGTGCGGGGCGTCGCCTCGACGTGCTCCCAGAGGTCCACCGCCTGGAACACGGTCACCAGCGGGTGGTATCCGTCCTCGCCCACGGGACCCACGGTGAGTTGGAGGTTCACCTTCGCGGGCGCCTTCGCGCGGACGGTGCGGGTCATGTCCCCAGCCTGCCAGAGGCGAGGGACTCCGCCACCCGGGCGAAGTCCCCGACGGCCAGCTGCTCACCGCGGGTGAGGGGCTCGATGCCGGCGTCGCGCAGCGCGGACTCGGCCCGCGCGGGCGAGCCCGCGACACCCGCCAGCGCGCCGCGCAGGGCCTTGCGGCGCTGCGCGAACGCCGCGTCGATGACAGCGAACACCTCGACGCGGGACGCGGTGGTGACCGGGGGGTCTCGCCGTTCCATGAGGACCAGCGAGCTGTCCACCCGGGGCACGGGCCAGAACACCGCGCGGCCCACGTTGCCGGCGTGCCGCACCGAGCAGTACCAGGCGGCCTTCGCGGACGGGATGCCATAGGTGCGGGACCCCGGCGGCGCGGCAAGGCGGGCGCCCACCTCGGCCTGCACCATCACCAGCACGCGCTCGAGCGACGGGAACGTCTCCAGGAAGTGCAGGATGACCGGGACGGAGACGTTGTACGGCAGATTCGCGACCAGCGCGCGCGGCGCCGAGGGCAGTTCGGCCACATGGAGCGCGTCCGCCTGGATGACGTCGAGCCGTGCGGAGTGTTCGGGCGCCCGCTCAGCGACCGTGCCCGGCAGGGCAGCCGCCAGCACTGGGTCGATCTCCACCGCGGTGACGTCCGCGCCGGTCTCCAGCAGTGCGAGCGTGAGGGAACCGAGCCCCGGGCCCACCTCGACCACCCGATCGCCCGGCCCCACGGCAGACATCCGCGCGATGCGCCGGACGGTGCCGGCGTCGACCACGAAGTTCTGGCCCCATTTCTTCATGGGAGCCGCGTCGAGCGACTGTGCGAGGTGACGGATGTCGGTAGGCCCCAGGAGGCGAGCCACCGGGGTCAGTACCAGCCCTTGGTCTCGGAGTGGTTCCACGCGTTGCAGGGGGTGCCGTAGCGGCCCTTGATGTAGCCCAGGCCCCACTTGATCTGCGTGGCGGCGTTGGTGGCCCAGTCGGCTCCGGCGGTCGCCATCTTCGAGCCGGGAAGCGCCTGCGGGATGCCGTGGGCGCCGGACGAGCTGTTGTGCGCGTTGGGGTTCCACCCGGACTCGCGCTGCCAGAGCGCGGAAAGGCAGGACCACTGGTCGCCCGTCCAGCCGTACATGTCCGCAGCCATCTGCTGGCCGATCGCGCGGGCGGTGCCAGGAGAGACCGTCGAGACGGCGGGCACCGCGGGTGCGGTACGGGTGCCGACGGCGATGACCTCGTCCGTGGCGGGCTCCACGGTCACGGTGAGGGTCTCGACGCGAGAGACCTCGACGCCGCCCACGTAGGTGACGTCGTACGTGACCACCTGCGAGCCGGCAGCACCCTCGGTGACCACCTTGGTGGTGCCCTTCTCGAGGTTGGGATCGTCCTTCTTCACCGAGCCGGGCTCGAGGGACTCCTCGGCGGTCTCGGTGGTGACCACCCCCGCGTCCGCGGAGCCGGTCGCGATCTCCGGAAGGGCCGCGATGTCCGCAGACGTCGCGAGGCTCTGACCCGCGTCGAGCGCGGGCACGGCGGCGGCAGCGATCGAGCCGACCGCGAAGGAGCCGACGGCGACCGCGATGCCCACCTGAGCCAGGATTCGATTCCTCGCGCCGCGCCGCTGGCGCCGCTCCCGGCGGCCTCCGGGCATGGGGTTGGTACGTCCGTAGCTCACATAGTCCTCTCGGTTCGCAGCACATCGATAGCCGCGTTGTCTGCCGTCATTTATCTCATATTGGTAACGGTTTGCGCCAGCCCAACCGCGAACCGGGACCTGCGGGAAGCCCCCATCGGCGGGTCTACCAGGGACCGTACAGGGATTCGGATGTCGCCGAAACGGCGTCGCACGCGGCCTCCAACCCGACCTCCAGCACGCTCGCGACCGTGCGCATCGTCACGGCGACCAGGTATGGAGCGTTGGGCGCGCCCCGATGCGGGTGCGGTGCAAGGTACGGCGCGTCGGTCTCGACCAGCACCCGGTCGAGGGGGGTGACGGCGAGCGCGGCGCGCAGCCCGTCGGCGTTCTTGAACGTGACCGTACCGGCGAAGCTGAGGTAGTAGCCGCGGTAGGCGCACAGCCGGGCCATCGCGGCGTCGCCGGAGAAGCAGTGGAAGACGGTGCGCTCCGGCGCGCCGTCGCGCTCCAACACCTCGAGCACCTCGGCGTGGGCGTCGCGGTCGTGGATCTGCAACGGCAGGTCCAGCTCCTTCGCGAGCGCGATGTGGTCGCGGAAGGATCTCACCTGCGCGGCCCGGCCCGATTCGTCCGTGCGATAGGCATCGAGCCCCGTCTCCCCCACGGCGCGGATGCGGTCGCCGCGCGCGAGCGCGGCGATCTCGACCAGCGCGTCCTCGTACCCCACCCCGCTGGGGTGCGTGCCCGCCGCGTGGAGCGGGGCCTCGTTGGGGTGCAGCGCCACGCCGCCGAGCATGGCGGGGTAGCGCTCGACGGCCGCGGCGGTCCAGCGTGCGGACTCGAGCTCGCACCCGATCTGCACCACGCGGTCCACGCCCGCGAGCGCGGCGTCCGCGAGCCGCCGCTCGACCGCCAGCTCGGGCTCCCCCGCGGGGTGTTCGAGGTGGGTGTGGTTGTCCACCACCGGCCGGGGCAGCGGCTCGGGTGCCGGCGGCCACGCTCCCGCGCGCATCGGCTACTCGTCCGCCATCCGGGAGAGCTCGTCCTCGACCACGTGATCGTCGAGCTTGGTGAAGATCGGTGAGGGTGCGGGGACGGGCGTGCCCGCCACCAGCGGGGTGCGGGCCCACGCGCCGCCCGCGTAGTCGCCCTGGATCACCGGGTAGCGACGGTCCGGCAGGTCCAGGTCCTCGACCTCGTCGACACGCGGCATGGGCGCGAGTATCCCGGTGCCGCCCAGCGCCTCATGCACCTGCTGGGCGCTGTGGGGCAGGAACGGCGAGATCATCGTGTTCGCGTCGGAGACCAGCTGCGCCGCCACCGCGAGCACGGTCCGCATGCGGTCCGGGTCCTCGTTCTTGAGCTTCCAGGGCGCCGTCTCCGCCAGGTACTTGTTGGCGTCGCCCACCACCCGCATCGTCTCGCTGATCGCGGCGCGCTGACGCTGGGCGCCGATCAGCCCGCCCACATTCCCGAACCCGGCCTCCGACGCCGCGAGCGCGGCGCGATCGACGTCCTCGAGCTCGCCCAGCGGGGGCACGCTACCGACGTTCTTGTGGAGCAGGGTGGCGGTGCGGTTGACCAGGTTGCCCCAGCCGGCCACCAGTTCGTCGTTGGTGCGGCGCTTGAACTCCGCCCACGTGAAGTCCGCGTCCGACGTCTCCGGGCCGGCCACGGCGATGAAGTAGCGCAGCGCGTCCGGCTGGTAGCGCGACAGCATGTCCCGGACATAGATGACGTGGCCGCGCGAGGAGCTGAACTTGCTCGACTCCATGGTGAGGAACTCGCTCGAGACCACCTCGGTGGGCAGTTGCAGGTCGCCGAATTCGCTCAGCTGCCCGCCACGTGCACCCCGCCCGTTGGCGGCGATGAGCTCGCCCGGCCAGATCTGCGAGTGGAAGGTGATGTTGTCCTTGCCCATGAAGTAGTACGACAGCGCCTCCGGATCGTTCCACCACAGGCGCCACGCGTCGGGGTCGCCGGAACGGCGCGCCCACTCGATGGAGGCGCTGAGGTAGCCGATCACCGCGTCGAACCACACGTACAGGCGCTTGTTGGGGTTCTCGATCCAGCCATCGAGCGGCACCGGGATACCCCAGTCGATGTCCCGCGTCATCGCCCGCGGCCGGACGTCCGCCAGCAGGTTCTTGGAGAAGTTGAGCACGTTGGGTCGCCAGCCGTGGCGCGCGCCCAGCCAGTCGGTGAGGGGTTGCACCAGGGCGGGCAGGTCGAGGAAGAAGTGCTCGGTCTCCACGAACGCGGGGATCTCGCCGTTGATGCGGCTGCGCGGGTTGCGCAGGTCGATCGCGTCGAGCTGATTGCCGCAGTTGTCGCACTGGTCGCCGCGCGCGCCGTCGTAATCGCAGATGGGGCACGTGCCCTCGATGTAGCGGTCCGGCAGGGTGCGGCCGGTCGAGGGCGAGATCGCGCCGCGAGTGGTCTGCTCGATCATGTAGCCGTTCGCGTGCACCGCCCGGAACATCGCCTGCGCCACCTGGTAGTGGTTGCCGGTGGTGGTCCGGGTGAAGAGGTCATAGCTGAGGCCCAGCGCGGCAAGGTCCTCGACGATCACGCGGTTGTAGCGGTCCGCGAGCTCCTGGGCCGAGACGCCCTCGCCCTCGGCCTGCACCAGGATCGGCGTGCCGTGCTCGTCGGTGCCCGAGACCATGAGGACGTCGTGGCCCGCCAGGCGCATGTATCGGCTGAACACGTCGGACGGGACGCCGAACCCCGCGACGTGCCCGATATGGCGCGGGCCGTTGGCGTACGGCCAGGCGACGGCGGAAAGGATGCGTGACATGGCGACCATCCTAGTGACGCGCGAGGAGCCCCGAACGTGGGCGCCCGAGCCGGCGAACGGCCGGCGCGCGCGGTCCCGCGCCGTCCCGCGCCGTCCCGCGCCGTCAGGCGTAGTCGGGCGCGGCGGGCAGGCCGAAGAACTCCTCGAGCGTGTCGATGCCGCGCTCATGCATCTCTGCGGCAAGCTCGGGTCCCACGTAGCGCAGGTGCCACGGCTCGTAGATGTACCCGGTGACCGCCTCCTTGCCCTCCGGGTACCGCACGATGTAGCCGTGCTCCCACGCGTGCTCGGCCACGTAGATGCCCGCGGCGGTGTCGCCGAAGCAGGCCTCGAGGTCGCAGCCGCCGCCGTTGATGTCCGCGGCGAGGCCGGTCTGGTGCTCGGAGTAGCCGGGACGGGCCGAGTAGCGGTCCGCACGCTCCCGACCGGAGCGGTTCACGTAGCTCTGGTAGAGACCCGCCTGCTGTCCGTACGTGCGATACGCCGTCGAGATGGCGAAGCCCGCCCCCTCCTCGGCGGCCGCGGCGCGCAGCGCGCTCATCGCCGCCGCCGCCTCTTCGCGCATCGTCGCTCCCCCGGGGACGCCGGTCACCGTCACCAGGTCATCCGGCGCGTACTCGGCGGGGTCGAGCGGGCTGGTCTTGTTGACCACCACCCACGGGGAGTCCGGCGCGGTGAGACTGTGCGCGGCGGTGTCGAACGCGGGGCTCGGCGACGCGACGGGGGCGGCGGACGCGGTCGCCGTCGTGGGCGGGGACGATGCGACCGCCAGGGTGGCCGACGCGGCCGGCGTGCGCTCGGCGAGGGTCTAGGCGGCGGCCTCCGACGCCCCGCGCGGCCACCACAGCTCGGCGGTGAGCATCCCCAGGCCCAACCCCACGATCGCGGCCGCGAGCGCCGCCGCCACGCGGCGCCGCCGCCGATAGACGGGGGCGTGGGAGACCCTCATCGAGGCCCCCGTGCCGCCAGCACCGCCGCGTAAAGCTCGCGGCTGGGCACCCCCGCGGTCGCGGCCACGTCCGCCACCGCGGCCTTGGCGCGCTCCCCGGCCTCCACGCGGTCGAGCACCTCGCCCACGAGGGCCGCCATGCCCGGCGCCTGTGCGGGCCGCCCCGCGACGGTCACCACGATCTCGCCGCGCGGCTCGGACTGCTCCGCCCACTCGGCGAGCTGGGCGAGCGTGCCGCGGCGGGTCTCCTCGTAGGTCTTGGTGAGCTCGCGGGACACCGCGGCGGCGCGGTCGCCACCCCAGGCCTCGGCCATCGCCACCAGCGTCGCGGCGAGGCGGTGCGGGGCCTCGAAGAAGACCAGGGTGCGCTCCTCGGTGGCGAGCCCGGCGAGCCGGGCGGCGCGCTCCCCGGAACGTCGCGGCAGGAACCCCTCGAAAGCGAACCTGTCCGTGGGCAGCCCCGACAGCGCCAGCGCGGCGAGCGCCGCCGAGGGCCCGGGCAGCACGGTGACGTCGACGCCGGCGGCGGCCGCGGCCTCGACCACCCGGAATCCCGGATCGGAGACGGCGGGCATGCCCGCGTCGGACACCACCAGCACGGTCGCGCCCTCCCGCGCGCGCTCGACCAGCTGCGCGGCGCGCTCGCCCTCGTTGTGGTCGTGGTGGGTGACGATCTCGCCGGTGATGCGCAGGCCGAGCCGATGCGCGAGGTCGCGCACGCGGCGCGTGTCCTCAGCGGCCACCACGTCCGCGGTCGCGAGCGCGTGCCTGAGGCGGTCCGATGCGTCCCCGACGTTGCCGATGGGCGTCGCGGCGAGCACGATCCGGCCTGTCATGCCCTCACTTTCCCACACGCGGCGCTGCGGGCAGGCGGGCCGTGCCCGGCTAGGCTTCGCCTGTGAATCTCGCGACGCTGTGGCGCTGGCGCGCCACCTTGATGGCGGTGGGCGTAGGCGTTCTCGCCGGGCTGCTGCGCCTCGCGACGCTGGCCCACCCGCAGGCGCTCGTGTTCGACGAGGTCTTCTACGCGCGGGGGGCATACTCGCTCACGGCGCTCGGGTTCGAGGCCGACTGGACGGGCGACGATGCGGCGTTCGCCGCCGGCGACGTCTCCGGACTCACCACCGACGGCGACTTCGTGGTCCACCCGATGGTGGGCAAGCTGCTCATCGCGGTCGGCATCGAGCTGTTCGGGAACCACCCGTTCGGGTGGCGAGTCGTGGGCGCCGTGCTGGGCACCTTCGTCGCGGTGCTGGTGGCGGTGATCGCGCGCCGACTGTTCCGCTCGACCGCGTGGGGCGCGGTCGCGGGCGTGCTCATCGCGGTCGACGGCCAGGCGATCGTCCTGTCGCGCACCGCGCTGCTCGACGGCTTCCTCACCTTCTTCGTGGTGCTCGGCTTCGGGCTGCTGCTGGTCGACCGGGACGCGACGTGGGCGCGCCTGTCCGCGCGTGCCGCCGACGAGCGGCGCGCGGCCGGGCTGGATGACGAGGCGCGGCTCCCGGGCATGGGCCCGCGCACCGGGATCCGGTGGTGGCGCCTGGCGGCGATCGTCGCCTTCGCGCTCGCCGCGTCCACCAAGTGGTCGGGCCTGTACTTCGCCGCCGCGTTCCTGCTGCTGTCCATCCTCTGGGACGCCGTCGATCGGCGCCGGCTCGGCTACCTGAGGTGGCACGTGGGCGCGTTGGCGCGCGCGGTGCCGGCCGGGTTGACCACGATCGTGGTGACGGTGGCGATCTACGTGGGCACGTGGGCCAACTGGTTCCTCACCGACGGCTCTTACGGCCGGTTCTGGGCGCAGGACCACCCGGGCGAGGGCGTCACCTGGCTGCCCGACGCCCTCAACTCACTGCTCCACTACCACCGGCAGATGTGGGACTTCCACACGGGCCTCACCACCGAGCACAACTACATGTCAAACCCGTGGGCGTGGCTGATCCAGTACCGCCCCACGGCCTTCTTCTTCGAGGACGCACCCGACGCATCGTGCGGCGCCGAGCGCTGCGTGAGCGCCATCCACGCCCTGGGCAACCCGCTGCTGTGGTGGCTCGCGACGGCGGCTCTGGCGTGGGCGCTGTGGCGCGTGGTGCGCCGCCGCGACGTGCTCGCGCTCACGGTGTCGCTGGGCGTGCTCGCCGGGTGGGTGCCGTGGCTGCCGTACGCGTACCGCACCATCTTCACCTTCTACTCGGTGGCCTTCGCGCCGTTCTTGGTGCTGACGCTGGTGTGGGCGCTCCGCCGCATCGCACAGCCCGAGCGGCTCGCCGGCGGGTGGTCACGCACGGGCGTGCTGGTGGCGGGGTCCGTGGTCGCGGCGATCCTGATCGTCTCCGGCTTCTTCATCCCACTGTGGACCGGGGACCCGATCCCGTTCCGGTACTGGCAGCTGCACATGTGGCTGCCCAGCTGGGTCTAGGTCAGCTCTCGCGGCTCTGGACCAGGCGCGTGAGCACGATCGCGCTGCGCGTCTTGTCGACCTGCGGGGCGAGCCGCACCTTCTCGAGCGCAACCTCAAGGTCGGGCATGGTGCCGGCGCGCAGCCGCACGATCGCATCGGCCTGGCCCGTGACCGTGAACGCCTCGACCACGTTGGGGATCGAGTCGAGGATCCGGCGCAGCTCCTCCGGCGCCACCGTCCCACGGCAGAACAGCTCGACGTACGCCTCGGTCCCGGCGCCGTCGACGTCCGGGTCCAGCCGCACCCTGAAGCCGCGGATCACGCCATCGGCGACCATGCGGTCCACCCGACGCTTCACGGCGGACGGCGACAACCCGATGGTGGACCCCATCTCGGCGTAGCTCGCGCGTCCGTCGAGCCGGAGTTCGTCGATGATCCGTCGATCGAGGCCATCCAGCGACATGTGCACTCCTTCGCACGCAACTTGCAGTTCCGCACCGATTCTCGCATGTTTCGCGCGCGAAGAGAACGAAAAGGTCAAGGAATCACTGTCATGCTCGAGACGGGGAGGAATACATATGACGATGACTGCCATCGCGGCACCCACCAGGGACCGCACCGCCACGCCGCTCACCGTGCTCATGTGCCGGCCACAGCACTTCGACGTCGTGTACGCGATCAACCCGTGGATGGACCCCGCGGTCCCCACGGATACCGCGCGCGCCGTGGCGCAGTGGCAGGCGCTGGCCGACACCTACGCGCGGCTTGGCTTCGCGGTCCACCGGATCGACCCGGTGGACGGGCTGCCCGACATGGTGTTCGCCGCCAACGGTGGATTCGTGGTCGACGGCACCGCCTACACGGCGATGTTCGCGCACCCGCAGCGCGGCCCCGAGGGCCCGGCGTACGCGCGATGGTTCCGCTCCCAGGGGCTCCGCGTGGTCGAGGCCACGCAGATCAACGAGGGCGAGGGCGACTTCCTGCTCGTGGGACGCACGGTCCTCGCGGGGCACGGCTTCCGATCGGACGATGCGTCGCACGCCGAGGTCGCCCAGGTCACCGGCCTCGAGGTGGTCAGCCTGCGGCTGGTGCGCCCGGAGTACTACCACCTCGACACCGCCCTGGCCGTGCTCGATCACCGCGGCGGGCGCGAGCACATCGCGTATCTCCCCAGCGCCTTCGACGACGCCTCGCGGGCGGAGCTGGAGCGCCGCTACCCGGACGCGATCCTGGTCTCGGAGGCGGACGCGGCTGCGTTCGGGCTCAACGCCGTCTCCGACGGCCTCCACGTGGTGACCGCCTCCCGCGCCCATGCCTTCCACGCGCAGTTGCGGGAGCACGGGTACGTGCCGGTGGGCGTGGACCTGTCCGAGCTGCTGCTGGGAGGCGGCGGCGTCAAGTGCTGCACCCTCGAGCTGAGGGGCGCCGCCCAGCCGAACATCCACGCCGAGGAGATCTGATGGTCCAGTTCGTCGACGTCCGCCACATGCGCGAGTGGGTCGCCTCCGAGGGCG
This sequence comes from Demequina sp., assembly GCF_024642165.1. Taxonomy (GTDB): domain Bacteria; phylum Actinomycetota; class Actinomycetes; order Actinomycetales; family Demequinaceae; genus Demequina. Next base: position 34,901 of record NZ_JAHEBP010000003.1, on the reverse strand, counting down.
CCGAGGCGCTCATCCGGGACCTGGTTCCGTATCTCGAGGCCGACTTCACACGGTGGCCCGAGTTCGAGAAGATCGCCCGCATCGCGTCGCACTCACCTGTGGGCGTCATCGAGCTGATGCCCACGGCGGACGCCGAGACGTACGCGTTCAAGTATGTGAACGGCCATCCGGGCAACCCCGCGCAGGGCCTGCAGACCGTGACGGCGTTCGGCGTGCTCGCGGACGTGGCGTCGGGGTACCCCGTGCTGATGTCGGAGATGTCGATCCTCACCGCGCTGCGCACCGCCGCCACCTCGGCGATGGCCGCGCGCCACCTCGCGCGGCCCGACTCGCGCGTGCTCGCGCTCGTCGGCGCGGGCAGCCAGGCCGAGTTCCAGGCGCTCGGCATGCGCGCCATCATGGGCATCGAGACGGTGCGCGCGTGGGACACGGATCCGGCCGCGCTCGACAAGCTCGAGCGCAACGCGGCCGCGCTGGGACTCGACCTCTACCGCGCATCGTCCGCCGCGGACGCGCTGGAGGGCGCGGACATCGTCACCACCTGCACCGCGGACAAGTCCTACGCGACCATCCTGGAGGACGGCATGGTGCGCCCCGGGATGCACCTCAACGCCATCGGCGGCGACTGCCCCGGCAAGACCGAGCTGAGCGCCGCCATCCTCGACCGCAGCGAGATCTTCGTCGAGTACGAGCCCCAGACCAGGATCGAAGGCGAGATCCAGCAGGTCGAACCGGACCACCCGGTCACCGAGCTGTGGCGGGTGGTCGCCGGCGAGCTTCGCGGGCGCACCTCGCCCGATCAGATCACGCTGTTCGACTCCGTGGGATTCGCGCTCGAGGACTTCACCGCGCTGCGGTTCGTGCGCGACCGCGTGAGCGGGACCTCCTACGCGACCGAGATCGACCTCATCGCGGACCCCGGGGACCCCAAGGACCTGTTCTCCCTGGTGTCGTCGCAGCCCGCGATCGCCGCGGCCCGCTGACCCCCCGGCCGGAGCGGCTCGGCGGCTCTGCTCAGCCGAGACGCTCCGGCACCCGCGGATCGTCCGCCGGGAGGTCGTCGACCGTCGCGAACACCTCCAGGGACACGAGGTCGACGGGCTCACCGATGGTGGTGAGGAAGGCCGTGTCCGCGGCGTCCCGACCGGTCGCGATGCGCACCATCGACCGGCGCGGCGCGAGGCTGGTCGCGTCCACCACCCACCACTCGCCGTCGAGCAGCACCTCGGCGACGGCGTGGAAGTCCATCGGGTCCAGACCCGGCGCGTACACCGCGACCACCCGGGCCGGGACGTCCATGGCGCGCAGCAACGCCACCACCAGGTGGGCGAAGTCGCGGCACACTCCCCGGCGTGCCAGCATCGTCGCCGTGGCGCCGTCCGTGGGGCCGCTCGATCCCAGCTGATACATCAGGTGGGTGCCCACCCAACTGGACACGCCGTCCACCAGGTTCCAGCCGGACAGACCGCTGAACTCCTCGACGGCCATGGGCGTGAGCGTGTCGGACTCGCAGTAGCGGCTCGGGCGCAGATACGCGATCGCGTCGAGCTCGTCGACAGCGACGGGAGCCGAACGGCCCACGACGGTGGCGCGATACCGGACCGTCACGGCGCCTCGCTCGACGTCGACCTCGTGGAGACGCGTGCCGTGCCCGTCGCTCAACTCGCGCGCATCCAGCGCCCGCCCGTCCTGCTCGACCACGAGGGTCTCGTCCCTCGCGCCGTCGACCGCGGCGATCGCGAGGATCAGTCGCGCCGAACCCGTCGCCTGGAGCTCCATCGAGCTGCGGATCTCTCGCTTCATAGGGTGAATCTTCGCACCCGGCGCGGGATCGGTTCGCCCAGGAACGGTGCTCCGTGGCGTGGGTGTCACGTCGCGCCCCCGCGCGGCGCTAGTTTGGGCGTGTCCGCACCGCTGCGGCGCGATCTCAGGAGGAGACATGGAAGCCACAAGGACGCTCGGATTCGATTTGGACGAGCGCGAGATGACCAGGAGCGCGATCTCCGCCATCCGCATCGTCTTCGGCGTGCTGGGCGCGCTCGCGCTCGCGATAGGAATCGCGCTGCTGGTGTGGCCCGGCCGCACCCTGGTGGTGGGCGCGGCGCTGGTAGGGATCTACTTCGCCATCGCGGGAGTGGTCCGCATCGCGGTGGGCATCTTCGGCTCGGCGCTGTCGGGCGGCCTGCGCACGCTGACCATCATCTTCGGGCTGTTCATGCTGCTGGCGGGCGTGGTCTTGCTGCGCAACCTCGAGGCCTCGACGGCCATCCTGCTGGTCATCATGGCGATCGCGATCGGGATCGGCTGGATCATCGACGGCATCATGGCCCTGGTCGAGTCCGGGAAGGCCGCCTCGCGTGGCTGGGCCATCACGTACGGGATCATCGGCATCGTCGCGGGCGTGTTCGTGATCTCCGCGCCCGGCGTCTCCGCCGCCTTCTTCGTGCTCCTCAACGCGATCGTCTTCGTCATTCTTGGCGTGGTGGGACTGGTACGGGCGTTCACCTTCGGACGCGGAGTGGTTGAGGCCTAGACATGTCCGAGATGACTCCCGCCGCCAGCGACGGCGCGGACGCCGTTCCGGAGGAGGTCGCCCGTGCGGCGACCATCGACGCGCTGCGCCGGGCCGACGAGCCCGACCCCCGATGGCTCGACGCGCTCGTCAAGAGGTCGTTGTGGCGCGCGGTGTGGATCGGAATGCTGGTCGCGGTGGGGCTGTGGGCGGCTTATCAGGCCCGTCACCTGCTCGGACTCCTGGTGGTCGCCACCTTCCTCGCACTCGCGATGATCCCGGGCGTCAACTCGCTGCATCGCCGCTACAAGATGAAGCGTGGCGCCGCGGTGGGCGTGATCTACCTGGGAGGCGTGCTCGCGATCACCTTCATGGTGGCCGTGCTGATCCCCGGCATCGTCCGCTTTGCCCAGACAGTGCAGGACTCCTTGCCGGGCTGGTTCTCCGATCTCCACGAGTGGAGCCAGGACGCGCTGGGCCTGCCCATCGACACCGAGACGGCAGCGGACGGCACCAGCAACCTCGCCCAGGCGATCGCCACGTGGGGCGACGAGGCCCTGGGCCTGGTCACCTCGGGTCTCGGCCTCGTGTTCGACATGTTCACCATCGCGATGTTCTCGTTCTACATCGCGGCGAGCTGGCCCAAGATCATGCGAGCGTTCATGTCGCGCATGCCTCCGGAGCGCCAGCGCGTGTTCGGTTGGGTCGCCGACGAGTCGATCCGGCAGACCGGCGGCTACTTCTACTCTCGGCTGTTGCTCATGGTGACCTGCGGCGGCTCCGGATTCGTGGTCATGGTGCTGGTGGGCCTGCCGCTCGTCTACGCGCTGCCGCTGGGCGTCTTCATGGGGTTCGTGTCCGTATTCATCCCGTTCATCGGCACCTACCTGGGCGCGGCACTGCCGATCCTCATCACGCTGGTCGTTCAGGGCCTGTTGCCCGGGATCATCCTGCTCGCGTGGGTGGTGGTCTACCAGCAGATCGAGAACTACTGGCTGAGCCCCCGGTTCAGCTCTCACACCATGGAGCTCAACGGAGCGGTCGCGTTCGGCGGCGCCATGGCCGGAGGTGCGATCGCGGGTCCGATCGGGGCGTTCATGGCGCTCCCGGTGGCCGCGCTCATCACCTCGATCATCAAGAACTCTGGCCGTACGTACGATGTGGTGGCCTATCACGACGAGGACGACGAGGTCTCGGTCGAGCCCGAGACGTCATGACGGTCCGCTGAGAGTCGCCAACCGGCGCGCGGCACAACGACGATGGCCCCGGCAACCGCCGGGGCCATCGTCATTGGCGGGGCGCGAGCGCTAGCTCGCCGAGAGGATGTCGATCACGAACACCAGGGTGGAGTTCGCGGGGATCGTGTCCTGGTCGACGTCGCCGTAGGCGAGCTCCGGCGGCACCACGAGCATCACCTGGCTGCCCACGGTCTGGCCGTCGAGGCCCTGCACCCAGCCGTCGATGAGGGACCCCGTGGACAGCGGGAAGTTCGCCGGCACGCCGCGGTCCCAGGACGAGTCGAACTGCTCCCCGTCCCACAGCCACCCGGTGTAGTGCACAGTCACCTGGTCGTCCACGGCGATCGCTGCGCCGTCGCCCTCGATGAGCGGCTGCACCACCAGGTCCGTGGGCACGTCGCCGGCCGTGGAGAAGTCGATGGCGGGCTTGCCCGAGTCGTCGAGGGTGATCGATGGCAGACCGTCGATCGGATCGACGGCCGTGCCCTCGGCGCGACCGAGCGGGGTGACCGCATCGACGACGGTGACCGCCATGATCACGGCGCTGCCGTCCTCCGTCGAGGTGTCGGGGTACACGTACAGGAGGTCGGTGCCCACCTTGTTGCCCACGAGCGCGTCGTAGAGGTCCTGCACCACCTGGCCGCTGGTCAGGTTGACCACCTCCGGCGTGTCCGTCTCCCAGGTGGAGAAGATCACCGAGGCGTCGGTGCCGTTGTAGACCACGTACTGCAGCGAAACGTTCTGACCGTCCTCGATGGTCGCGCCGTCACCGTCGGCGATCACGCGCGTCGCGATCCCCGTCACGGTGAAGGGCGACTCGAAGGTGAGCGTGGGAACGTCATCGGTCTCGGTCCACTCGATGGTCTCGAGCGCGGCGAGATCGGCGGCGGACATCACGGTGCCGGTCGTAGCCGACGGCGAGGCGCTGGGCTCGGAACCGGACGACGCGCTGCACGCCGTGAGGGCCAGCACGGCGAGCGTGCCGAGCACGGTCGCGGTGAGCACGTTCTTCTTCATGGATCTCCTCGGAGGGTGGTCCGCTGTCGTCGCGGCAGTTGCGTCGCGTCACGCGGGTTCGCCCCGGTAACCGACGAGCACGCGCGTTGGTTCCCGTGTGACACGAATTCTTACGAACCTGTGATGCGGGCGCGCGAGCGCGCGACCAGGGTACCCCGGCGCCCGCCGGACTCCCGCATCGTCCCGCCGGACTCGTCCCGCGTGCACCCCTCCACACGAAAACTGCACTGCTCCACCGCGGACCAGGGGCGATGCGCGGTAGATGCCCGGATCGGGACGATGCGGCGCCCCGGCGTGTGGCGAGGTGTCCGCGACGAGGGGTTCAGGACGTGCGGTGGGCGACCGCGGCGGAGGCCTGAGCCTGGGGAAAGATGGTGATGGTGTCGACGTTCACGTGTGCGGGGCGCGCGGCGACCCATCGCACCGTCTCCGCGATGTCGTCGGCCGTGAGCGGCGTGAGGCCCTTGTACACCTGAGAGGCGCGGTCCGCGTCGCCGCCGAACCTCACCAGCGAGAACTCGGTCTCCACCATGCCGGGGTCGATCTCGCACACCCGCAGCGGGCGGTCGAGTAGCTCGAGGCGCAGGACGCGTGTGAGCGCCGCCTCGGCATGCTTGGCGGCGTTGTACCCGCCGCCGCCCTTGTACGGCTCGTGCGCGGCGATCGATCCGATGGTGATGACCTGTCCCGCGCCGGACTCGACCAGCTTGGACAGCAGCGCCTTGGTCACGCGCAGGGTGCCCAGCACGTTCATGTCGTACATGCGCTGCCACTCGTCGACGTCCGCGTCGGCGATCGACGTGGCGCCCAGCGCGCCGCCCGCGTTGTTGACCAGCAGGTCGCAGGTCTCGACCGCGTCGCAGAACGCGTCGACGGAGGCCTGGTCCGTCACGTCGAGGAAGAGGGCGGTGCCGCCGATCTCCGCGGCGAGCGCCTCGAGGCGGTCGACGCGCCGCGCGCCCAGCACCACATGCCAGCCGTCGGCGGCGAGGGCGCGCGCGCTCGCGGCGCCGATCCCGCTGCTGGCTCCGGTCACGACCGCCGTGCGCTGAGACATGCCCGCCACCCTTCCGCCGGGCCGCGCGCCGCGCGTGGCCCATCGCCCAGCATGCCGCATTCGAGTGCGGCCCCGGACCGCTCAGCCCGAGCGCCGGCGGGCGCGCGCCGTCACGCGCTGCGTCACCACGTGCGCCTGCTCGAGCAGCACGCGCCCGATCTCCGCCTGGCGGTCGGGGCCGAACCGCGACTCGACCCCCGTCGCGGACAGCGCCCAGGCGGGCCTGCCCGCCGCGTCGAAGATCGCGGCGCCCATCCCCCAGCTGCCCTCGACCAGCAGGCCCGGGTTCACCACGTAGCCGGCGGTGCGACCGGCAGTGAGCCGCGCGCGCACCGCCGCCGCGCCGTGGGACGGACCCCACGCGGGGACCAGGTCCGTGCGCGCCAGGTATGCCTCGCGCTCGCCGTCGGGAAGCATCGCGAGGATCGCGAGCCCGGCGGAGGCGACGCCCAGGGGGAAGCGAATGCCCTCGTAGAGCACGTGTGAGCGGAGCGGGAAGGAGCCCTCCTGGCGCAGCAGGCAGACCGTCTCGTCACCCCGGCGCGCCGAGAGGAAGGCACTCTCCCCCGTGGCGCTCGCGACCTCGCGGACCGCATCGGCCGCCAACGCCGTGATGTCGTAGCGGTCCGCGGCCACCGCACCCAGCACGTACGTCTCGGGCCCCAGCACCCAGCCTCCGCGCGACGCGTCGCGGTCCACCAGCCCCTCCGCGGCGAGCGCGGTGAGCAGACGATGCGCGGTGGGCCGGGTGAGCCCGGCCAGGGTCGCCAGGCGGGCCGTCGGGACCGGCCTGCCGGATTGGGCGCTCAGCGCCCGTAGCACGGCGCCGATGCGGGCGACCACCTGCGCACCCTGCTCCGCCATCGACCCTCCCAACTGTCCACTATATGGTCACTCTAGGGCGCATCGGCCACATGCTGCACGTTCGTTGACCCGAATCGTGCTCCCCGCCTACCGTCATCCCTATCCACGATGTGGTCAGACAACGGGGTCGGAGGCACCATGGGCAAGCTGCATGCGAGCGCCGCGGAGGCGCTCGGGGATGTGGTGAGGGACGGTCAGATCATCGCGGTGGGCGGGTTCGGCCTCAGCGGGAATCCCACGGACCTCATCGAGGCGCTCCGCGACACGGGCGTGCGCGGTCTCACCATCGTGAGCAACAACATGGGCGTCGACGGCAAGGGCCTGGGCATCCTCCTCGAGAGTGGGCAGGTGAGCAAGGTGGTCGCCTCGTACGTGGGCGAGAACCGGCTGTTCGCCGAGCAGTACCTCGCGGGCGACTTGGAGGTCGAGTTCGCGCCGCAGGGCACGCTCGCGGAGCGAATGCGCGCGGGCGGCGCCGGCATCGCCGGCTTCTACACCCGCACCGGAGTGGGCACGCCCGTGGCCGAGGGCAAGCCCACCGCCATGTTCGACGGCGTCGAGCACGTGCTCGAGCGCGGGATCGTCGCGGACGTGGCGCTGGTCAAGGCGCATCGCGCGGACACCGCGGGCAACCTGCGGTACCGCTTCACGGCCCGCAACTTCAACCCGCTGGCGGCGATGTCGGGGCGGGTCACCATCGCGGAGTCGGACCAGGTGGACCCGCACCCGCTGGACCCGGACACCGTGGAGACCCCCGGCATCTTCGTCCAGCGCGTGGTGCGGTCGACCCCGCGCGTCAAGGACATCGAGCAGCGCACCACCAGGGAGGCCTGACATGCCGTGGACACGCGAGCAGATGGCGGCCGTCGCCGCCGAGGAGCTCGAGGACGGCCAGTACGTGAACCTGGGCATCGGGATCCCCACGTTGGTGGCGAACCACCTCCCGCCGGGCGTCACGGTGACGCTGCAGAGCGAGAACGGGATGCTGGGCATGGGCCCTTTCCCGATCGCGGGTGACGAGGATGCGGACCTCATCAACGCGGGCAAGCAGACGGTCACGGTGCTGCCCGGCGGCAGCTTCTTCGACTCGGCGACCTCGTTCGCGATGATCCGCGGTGGTCACGTCGACGCGGCGATCCTGGGCGCTTTGCAGGTCTCGCAGCACGGCGACCTCGCCAACTGGACCATCCCCGGCAAGCTGGTCAAGGGCATGGGCGGCGCGATGGATCTGGTGGCCGGGACCAAGCGCGTCGTGGTCATCACGGACCACGTGGCGAAGGACGGCACCCCCAAGATCGTCGCGGACTGCACGCTCCCGCTCACCGGCGTGGGCGTGGTCGACCGCATCGTCACGGATCTGTGCGTGCTCGACATCGACGAGGCGGGCCTGGTGCTCACGCGGCTCGCCCCCGACGTGACGGTGGCGCAGGTGCTGGAGGCCACCGGCGCTCCCGTGCGCTTCGAGGTGGAGGCCGCATGAGCGTCGTGATCGCGGGCTACGCCCGCACTCCTTTCGTGAAGTATTGCGGTGCGTTCGCGCGGGTACCTGCGACGGTCCTGGGCGCGCACGCGGCGGCGGCCGCGCTGGAGCGGGCCGGGATCTCGCCCGACCGCGTCGACCAGGTGGTCGCGGGCCAGGTCCTGCAGGGCGGTGCGGGGCAGAATCCTGCGCGCCAGTCGGCGGTGGGCGCCGGCGTGCCGATGACCGTGCCCGCCTCGACCCTGAACGTGGTGTGCCTGTCCGGCACTGAGGCCGTGGCGCAGGGTGCCCGCCTCATCGCCGCGGGCGAGGCAAGCATCGTCCTCGCGATCGGCCAGGAGTCGATGTCGCTGGCGCCTCACGCGTACGTGGGTTCGCGGATGGGGGCCCGGTACGGGGCCATCGAGATGCTCGACACCATGGCGCACGACGGCCTCACCGACGCGTTCGAGGCGCGGTCGATGGGCGCCTCCACCGAGGCGTTCAACGAGCCGCTGGCGCTCACGCGCGAGGAGCAGGACGCGTGGGCGGCCGAGTCGCACCGCCGCCTCGCCGCCTCGCTCCACGTGCAGGCCGCCGAGATCGCGCCGTTCACGGTCAAGGCGGGCGCCGAGCCCGTCGCCGTCGACGACGGCCTGCGCGCCGGAACCACCGTCGAGTCGCTCGGGCGGCTGCGCGCCGCGTTCGGGGGCCGCGGCACGGTCACCGCCGGCAACGCATCGCAGATCACCGACGGCGCCGCCGCCGTGGTGCTGATGGATGAGTCCATCGCGGAGCACGCGCTCGCGCGCATCGTCGCCACGGCCCTTGTGGCGGGCCCCGACGTGTCACTGCACCACCAGCCCGCCGCCGCCACCGAGCTCGCGCTGTCGCGCGCCGGAAGGTCCGTCGAGGACCTGGTCACCGCCGAGATCAACGAGGCCTTCGCCGCGGTCGCGGTCGCGTCCGCGCGGCGGCTCGGGATCGACCCCGCCATCGTCAATCCGCACGGCGGGGCGATCGCCCTGGGCCACCCCATCGGCGCCTCGGGGACGCGCATCGTGGGCCACGCGGCCCGCACGCTCGCTGGCTTGGGGGCGGGATCTCTGGGCGTCGCGGCCATCTGCGGGGGCGGCGGTCAGGGATCGGCGATCCTGCTCGAGGCGCTCTGAGCGGCCTCGCCTCCCCCTGACACTGCGCACGGAGTGGGCGGCGACACTCCGTGGGAACGGGCCGATGCGGGGGTTGCAGACCGCGTGTCGGTTCCAGGTCCGTGCGCAGTGTCAGGAGGACGTGCGCGGTGTTAGGAGGCGACGAGCGGCAGCGGCGCCAGGCCGATCTTCAGCAACTGGGGCGTGGGAGCGCAGCAGCCCCCGCCCACGGCGTCGGGGTCGTCGAAATCGCCCGCGCCGCCGCACACACCGGTGTCGGGCAGGGCGAGCTCGATCCTCGCGGCCGCCGCATGGTCCCCGGCGAGCGCGGCCACGACGCTGCGCACCTGCTCGTACCCCGTCAACGCCAGGAAGGTGGGCGCGCGACCGTAGGACTTCATCCCGACCAAGTACAGCCCCGGCTCAGGCTGAGCGAGGTCGGCCGCGCCCGTAGCGCGGACCGAGCCGCACGAGTGGACGTTGGGGTCGATCTCCTCCGCGATCCTGCGCGGTGCCTCGAGGGTGGGGTCGAGGTCGAGCCGCATCTCCGTCAGGAAGGACAGGTCCGGCCTGAATCCGGTGAGCACCACCACCGCGTCCGCCGCGGGGAGCTCGCGGCCGTCCTCGCCCACGAGCACCGCGGTGTTGCCCTCCCTGCGGATCTCCGCTGTCCGGAAGCCCGTGACCAGCTCAACCGCTCCGGTCTCGACCGCGGCCCGTGCGCGCTGACCCAGCGCGCCGCGCTCCGGCAGCTCATCGGCGGCCCCGCCGCCGAACGTCCCGGTGGAGACGGCGCGGCGGATCGCCCACGTGATGCGGGTGCCGGGTTGCTCGGCCGCGATGCGGGTGAGCTCGTGGATCGCGTTGAACGCGGAGTCGCCAGATCCGACCACCACGGCGTGCCGGCCGGCGTACCGCTCGGGCGCGCCGCGATCGGGCACCTGCGAGGTGAGGAGGTCGGCGGCGTCGCGCTCGCCCAACGCGGGCAGCCCGTCCGCTCCGGCGGGGTTGGGGCGGCGCCACGTGCCGGACGCATCGATGACCGCGCGCGCCTCGAGCCGCGATTCATGGCCGTCGCGGTCGACGACGTGAACGGTGAAGGGCTGCTCGGCGCGGTCGGCGTCGACCAGCCGGTCGCGGCCCCTGCGTGAGACGCCGGTGACGCGCACGCCGTAGCGGACCCGGTCGCCCAGCGTGCGGGCCAGCGGCGCCAGGTAGCCCTCGATCCACTGGGCACCGGTGGGGAATCCCTCGGACGGCGCCTTCCAACCCGACGCCTCGAGGAGCCGCGCGGAGGCGCCGTCGATCAGCTCCGGCCATGCGGAGAACAGTCGCACGTGACCCCACTCGGACACCGCCGCCGCGGGTCCCGCGCCGGACTCGAGCACCACAGGCTCGAGTTCGCGCTCCAGCAGGTGCGCCGCGGCCGCCAGACCCTGTGGGCCGGCGCCGATCACGACGACGGGCAACTCGTTCATGGCGCTCTCCTCATATCGACAACCGTCTATGCGACGACTCTAGCGATGTATCGACAGATGTCAATATGTGGGACAGACTGGGTCCGTGACCACCGTGCTGCCGCTCATCCACTCGGACGATGTCGGCGCGTACGGCCCGCGCCTGACGGCTGGCGTCGTGAGCGACGCGTCCGCCGAGTCGCTCGCCGGCGTGTTCAAGGCGCTCGGCGCGCCCACGCGCGTGAAGCTGCTCTCGATGGTCGCCGCGGCACCCGGGGCCGAGGCCTGCATCTGCGACATGACCGCTCCCGTGGGCCTGAGCCAGCCCACGGTCTCCCATCACATGAGGTTGCTGGTCGAGGCCGGCCTGGTCACGCGCGAGCAACGCGGCCGCTGGGCACATTTCCGCATCGTGCCGGGCGCGCTCGCGGCGGTCGCGTTCGCGCTGCAGCCCGCGGGTTCCGCGACGCGCGAGTCCTGAGGCGCGTCGCCGACCGCGGGTGACGGATGGCGACGCCGGGGCTGAGAGTCGTGCCTGGGTGCTCGACCGAGACTGAGGTCAGACCGCGGGCTGGGGCACGCCGCGGCGCACCCGAGGCAACGCGAGCGACGCGGCGGCCGCGGCGATCGCGAGCCCGCCCGCCAGCAGCCACGCGGACGTGTAGCTTCCCGACACCGAGCGCATTGCTCCGCTCACCGCCGCGGCCACGCCGGCGCCGACCATGTGGGAGGCGAACACCCAGCCGAACGCGATCCCGCCCCGCTCGGCCCCGAAGGCCGCCCGGCACAGGATCACGGTGGGCGGCACCGTGGCCACCCAGTCGAGGCCGAAGAGTGCGACCACGACCAGGATCGGCGGCTCGACGCCGGGCCCCATGATCGCGGGGACCGCCAGCAGCGCCAGGCCCCGGAGCCCGTAGTACGCGACCAGCAGGAGCCGCGGGTCGACGCGGTCGGTGAGCCAGCCCGAGCCGATGGTGCCGACGATGTCGAAGATCCCCACCACCGCGAGCAGGCCGGCCGCGACGGTGGCAGACATCCCGTGGTCGTGCGCGGCGGGAACGAAGTGGCTGCTGATGATGCCGTTGGTGGTCCACCCGCAGATGAAGAAGGTGCCGGCGAGGAGCAGGAACGGCCGCGTCAGGCCCACCTCGCGCAGGACCGTCACCGCGCGCGCGATCGCGGCTCGGGCCGACGGCGGCGGCGTCGCATCCTCGACGTCGTCCGGTCCGGCGCCGTACGGCAGCAGACCCACGTCCGCGGGCCTGTCCCGCAGCACCACCGCAACCAGGGGCACCAGCACCGCGCACCAGCCGGCGATGAGGAGGGACGCCGAGCGCCACCCGAAGGCCTCGACCGCCGCCGCGAGGAGCGGCAGGAAGATCAGCTGGCCCGTCGCCCACGCCGCTCCGATGATCCCGATCACGAGGCCGCGACGGGCGACGAACCATCGGCTGACCACGATCGCTCCGAAGACGAGCGCGACGGATCCCGTGCCGATGCCGATCACCACGCCCCAGGCGGCCCAGAGGTGCCAGGGGGCGACCATGACCGTCGTGATCAGGCATCCCACCGCGATCAGGATCAGCGCCGAAACTGCGGTCCGGCGCACCCCTATCCGCTCGAGGAGGGCGGCTGCGAAGGGTGCCGCGAGGCCGTAGACCACGAGGTTGAGCGACACGGCGATCGAGGTGTCCGTGCGAGACCAGCCCAGATCCTCCTCGATCGGCACCAAGAGCACGCCCAGGCTCGCCCGGAAGGCCGCCGAGGCGAGCAACACCAGGAACGTGACGCCTGCCACGATCCACGCGCGATGCACCGGCCAACGGCGGCCGGGGGCTGACGCTGCCACCCGATCGGGAGTCCGTCCGTTGGTCACGCCGCCTCCACACGGTGCGGCCCGGGGCGGTCCTGCACCGCCCCCCACGCTAGCGTCATCGGTCGCGCCCGGGGTGGAACGGGATCCGGCGGCCGGCCCGCTCGAGAAAGAGCAAAGGCCGCCCGATGGGCGGCCTCTGCAAGGAGTGCTGTCTCAACACTTCGTGGAGCTGCGGGGAATCGAACCCCGGACCTTCTCATTGCGAACGAGACGCGCTACCAACTGCGCCACAGCCCCCAGTGCTGAAATAGATTAGCACCTTCGCCAGGGCCGGGAAAACGGGTCCGCCCCGCCCCCGGGGACCTTTTCGCGGGCCCACCACGGCGCATCGTCCCGCCAAAGAGTTAAAGAGTTCGTCACAAATGCGCAATGGGAGCGACACGGGGGCAACATACCGTCGGTACAAGGACGCACACCGTGGTGCTCCCCGCTCGTGAGACCCCGGCTCGGGAGGAGGTGCCGCCTTGTACGACGACGTCGACCCGTTCATCGGGACCGAGGCCACCGCCCTGGCCGACCCCTCGGGAATCGCCGCCACCTGGTGGTGGCCCAAGCCGCAGGTGGGCAACACGCACCCCGGCGCCTGCTACCCGCTGGGGATGGTCTCCGCCTGCGCGTACTCCGGCGCATACCCCACCGGCTACGGGCTCTACGACCTCTCGACCGAGGGCGTGCCCACCAAGGTCCACGACCGTCCGCTCGCCTCCGGCTTCACGCACTTCCAGCAGTCCGGCACCGGCGCCATCCGCAAGTACTACAACTACTTCCGCGTCACCCCGATGGTCGAGCCGCTCGACGAGCTGGGCCGCACCTGGGACCTCGTGTCCGAGGTCGCCGAGCCCGGCTACTACGGCGCCACCCTCGACAGCGGCATCCAGGCGGAGATCACCGCCGGCCCCAAGTCCGTGGTGCACCGCTATCGCTTCCCCGAGCACCGCTCCGGACGGGTGGTGGTCGACTTCTCCGTGGGCGGCCTCGAGATCCCCTACGGTGCCACGCTCCCGCTGCGCGCCCGCCTCGAATGGGTGGAGCCCGGCGTCGCCCAGGGCGAGATCGTGGTCGAGGGCGTGCCGCTCGCGGTGTACCTCGAGTGCGACGCGACCCAGTGGCGGCAGATGCTCTGGTACGACCGACGCCTGATGCCCGCAGGCCAGCGGCTCGACCTCGACTCGATCCGCCCCACCACCCTGCGGCCGTTCGGGCTGATGTGGGTGGGACCGTCCGAGCAGGGCCAGACCGTCGAGCTGCGGATCGGATTCTCCCTGCGCGGAGTCGAGCAGGCCAGGAAGAACCTGCACGCGGACCTGGGCGAGCTGGGCTCGTTCCAGACCCGCCGCGCCGGCACCCGTGAGACGTGGCGCGGGCTGCTCGACGCGATCACCGTCGAGACGGAGGACGATGCCCGCCGTCAGGTGTTCGCCACCGCGGTCTACCACTCGCTCATCAAGCCGTGCTTCGCCGCCCACGAGAGCCCGTTCTGGTCCCACAAGGGTCCGTTCGCGTTCGACGTGTCGACCATGTGGGACATCTACCGCACCCAGCTCCCGCTGCTCACGGCGCTGCTACCCGAGCGGGCCGTCGAGTTCGCCAACGCGATGCTCACCATCGCCGAGGAGGAGGGCAACCTCCCCATCGGCTACCGCATGGCGCGGGGGTCGGACCGCTTCAGCCGGCAGGGCAGCGCCCTGGTCCACACCCTGCTCGCGGACCTCGCACACCTGGGGCTGCCCGGCATCGACTGGGACTGGGCGCTGGTGCACATGCAGACGGACCTGCGACGCGGCTACGGCGAGGAGTTCCTGCTGCAGGGTTCCGCCCAGCCCCTGACCCACACGCTCGACCTGGCGTACGGCTACTGGTGCGCCGGCGTGGTGGCCCAGCTGCTGGGCGACCGCGCGCTGGTCGCGGAGAACTCGGAGATGGCCACGCGGTGGCGCAACGCGTTCGATACCGAGACGGGCCTGCTCAAGGAGTCGACGTACTACGAGGGCACGCTGTACAACTACTCCTTCCGGCTGCTGCACGACATGCGGTCCCGCATCGAGCTCGCGGGCGGCGACGCGGCGTTCGTGGCGCTGCTCGACGCGTTCTTCGGCTTCGGGGCCGATGCGGTGGTCCAGCCGGGCGAGCGGCCCTCACCCGAGGAGATGCTTGCGGGCTACGCCCTGGGCCGCTTCGAGGGCCTCAACAATGAGCCCGACATGGAGGCCCCCTGGGCCTATCATTACGCGGGGCGACCGGACCGGACCGCCCAGGTGGTCCACGGCATCGTTCACCAGATGTTCGCCCCCGGACGGGGCGGACTTCCTGGTAATGACGACTCCGGGGGCCTATCGTCGTGGTACGTCTGGGCCTGCCTGGGCCTGTTCCCCGTCGCAGGGCAGAACCTGTTCCTGCTCCACCCGCCGGCCTTCGCCTCCGCCACCGTGCGCATGGCCCGCGGGATCCTCTCCATCGTGGCCGACGGCTTCATCGAGCCTCGTCCCGGCGGACCGGTCCAGTACATCCGGTCCGTCACCCTCGACGGCTCGCCCGTCGAGTCCTCCTGGATCCCCGGATCCGAACTGCACCGCGGAGGCGAACTCCGCATCGTGCTCGGGGACACCCCGAGCGACTGGGGCCGGGATCGCCGTCCCCCCTCTACCCCACAACCCACACAGGGGCTTCTCCCGTGAAGGAGGTGTCATGAACACCGAGGTCAACAGCAGGCTCGTCATCGTCGTGCGAGCCGATCCGGTCATCTGCGGCCACAGCGGTGAGGCGCGCAACCTCGCCGAGGTCGCCCTCACCCGCGGCTTCGATGACGTCCGCATCGTCACGTGGCCGCTCGACCGTCTCGAGGAGACGGGCCTGCCGCTCAAGCCCCTCGACACGGTCATGCCGTACTCCCCCGGCATCACCGTTGAGCGCCCGGAACCCGTGGGCGGATACAAGATCCCCGACGGCCGCTACCTGGCCGGCATGACCGGGCGCCTGGTGGAGCTCTTCACCGACGGCGTGCCCACGGTGGCCATGTCGCTCTACCTCCACCCTCACACCACGGCGGTGGCCGATGCGCTGCGGATCGCCCGCACCACAGGCCTCCCGGTCAACGTCACCACCATCGCCGAGGCGGTGGGGTCGGACATCACGGACGTGGTGCGCTCGGCGGTCGACACCGGCGAGTTCGGGGCCGCCGCGGGTGTGCTCTCCACGTATCTCAGCCAGGACGTGTGCGTGGCGGTGTCGCAGTACACCAAGGACGTCATCGTGTCCTCGGCGGCGGAGCTCGACGCCATGTACGGCACCGCGTTCGCGGCGCAGTGCGAGGAGCGGGTGCGGATCTCGTACCCGGCGATCGACACCTCGGCCTACTTGGATCTGGACGATGCGGAGACCGACAGGGTGCTCGCGGCCAGGGGTCTGTCGCGCGGCGGGTACGTCCTGTACCTCTCGCGGCTGCAGAAGGCGAAGGGCGTCGACGACCTGATCCGCGGCTTCGCGGCCGCCGAGGGCTGTGCCACCCAGACCCTGGTGATCGCGGGTCGCGGGCCGGACCTCCCGTACTTCAAGGAGGTGGCGCAGCGCACCACCGCACGCGACCGGATCGTGTTCCTCGAGGACGTGGGCGACGAGGAGAAGCCGCACCTGATGGCGTCCTGCTCCGCGTACGCACTGCCCTCCCGGCCGGCACCCGAGTTCACCGAGACGTTCGGGATCGCGCTGGTCGAGAAGATGCTCGCCGGCGGCGGGCCGGTGATCACCTGCGACACGGGCGGCATCCTCGAGGCCGTGGGCGACGCGGCGGTGGTGGTGCCGTCCAACGACCCCTCGGCCCTGACCGTGGCGCTCAACGTGTGCGCCGACGGGATGGACGGGGCGGACCGCGAGTGGTGGGAGCACCGCGCGCGGGCACACGCGATGCAGTTCGACCGCGTCAACGTGTTCGACCGGCTGTTCGCGCTGCTCGACGCTCCGGAGCAGCCCGCGCTCATCGCGAACGGCAGGCGCGTCAGGATCTGAGCCGGCGGTGCGGATCGGTGTCTGGTGGGCGAAGCGACACTGATCCGCACCGTTGACGGATTCTGAGCGCGAAAGCGACACTCAGCCGCACCGTTGTTGTGCGCGGGCGGTGGAGCGGTCCGGCGAGCAGCGGCGGCGACGACGCCGCCTCGGCTATGCCGTCTTGCTGCGGCGGCGGGCCAGGATCGCGTCGAGCGAGCCCGTGGTGGTCGGCACAGCTTCGGCAGCCTCGGCCGCGGGGCCCGTCTGCTCGGAGGGCGCGCGATAGGAAGCGGCCGCGATGTCGTCCTGGGAGAGGGGCCTCGCCTGGCCCTGGCGCACCGAGGCCTTGAGCGTGTAGGACGGCGCGGGCATCTCGCGCGGGCTCCACGCCGCCGACTCCTCGGCCGCGGGCGCGGCGGGCGCCAGAGGCGCGTCCAGCAGCGGGGCCGGGGCCAACAGCGGCGCCAGATCGCCGGCGGTGACGATCTTGATGGCCTGCGTCTCGACGTCCGAGGGCTTCGAGTCGCGGCCGGCGGCGCGCTCGCGGGTGACCTTGCGCAACGCCTGTGTGGCCGTCGCGGCGGCGCCCACCTCGCGGGCGACCATCGCGATGCGGGCGTCGACCCGGCGCTGGGAGGCCGCGGCGCGCGCGCCCTGGGCGACGAGTCCCACCAGCGCGGCGCTGAAGATCGCACCGACGAACGTGGGCATCGCGCCCAGCGCGACGAAGATCCAGGCGGTGGCGGTGAGCGCCGACATCCCGAGCGCCACGCGGGTGCGGCGGCGGGCGCGGGCCCGGCGCTCGGTGAGCGCAGCGGCGCGGTCCGCCCGCATCGCGATCAACTGCCGCTGAGCAGCCGTGGCGGCGCGGTCGATGGGGCCGGAGGGTCGCGACACCGTGTCGGCGCCGAGGGACGCGATCGAGGCTCGCGCGGAGCCCGTCACCAGCAGCGGCACGTCGCCGGAATCGGTTGACGGGCGCGCTGCGGCACGCTCGACGCGCTCCGCGGTGGTCTTCACCACGCGCATCTCCGCGGAGAAGCGGTCCTCGGTGCGCACCAGCGCATAGTCGGACCGCTCCTTGATCCGCTGGGGGATCACATAGGCCAGAACCATGCCGAGGGCGATGATCGCGAGGAGTCCTGCGGGAGGCATGGCACGACGTTACGGCCGCCCGAGGTTCGAGCCGGGGAGGGCGCGCGGCGTGTCAGTCCCCGGCGCCCCAATATCGGCCGATGCGGGGCTCACCTTGAGTCCTGGCGAACACCACGTGGTCCCGCCAGTCCCCGTCGATGTAGAGGTAGGAGCGGCGGATGCCCTCCTCGGTGAAGCCGAGCTTCTCCGCGATGCGGCGGCTGCCGATGTTCTCCGGCCGGATGGCGATCTCGATGCGGTGCAGGCCGGCGCGGAAGGCGTGGTCGGCGAGCATCGCCGCCGCGCGCGTCACGTGGCCGCGCCCCGCGTGGCTCTCCGCGATCCAGTAGCCCAGCGAACCCGACCGCTGCGCACCCCACTGGATGCCCGCGACGGCGACGCGTCCCACCAGCTCCCCGCCCACCTCGATGGCCAGCGGGAGCGCCTCCAGGTCGCGCCGCTGGCGGCGCTCCACGCGCACGAACGATCGGAAGGACATGGCCTCCGCATCCGCCTCCGGCGGCGCGGACGCCTCCCACGGCCGCAGCCAGTCGCGGTTGTCGGCGCGCAGCCGCGCCCATGCGGACTCGTCCGAGGGCCGGAGCGGCCGGAGCCGCACGGGGCCGCCGTCGAGCACCAGGTCGCGCGCCACCGTCAGTCGTCCCGCACGGTCAGTCGTCCCACACGGTCAGTCATCCCACACCGTGCAGCGCAGCACGTCGCCTGCATCCACCCGCGACACCTCGGGCTCCACCCAAGCGATGCCGTCGGCCTCGCCGAGCGCCGCGAGCGTCACGTCGCCGGGCTCGCACGCTGGTGACGCGGTCACGGTGCCGCTCGCATCGACGCCCAGGCGCACCGGCACGGCCTGACTGACCCCGCGCGGCGAGTCCCAGCCGGCGTCGACGCGCGCGCGCACGGCGGGCCGGACCACCTCGGTGAAGGAGCACATCTTCCTCAGCGCGGGTCGCACGTAGGCCTCGAACGCGAGCGCCGCGGCGGCCGGAGCGCCCGGAAGCGCGATCGCCGGTACCTGCCCCTGGGCGCCGTCGCCGAGCATCGCGAAGGCGTGATGCGACCCGGGCTCGAACGCGAGCGCGACGTCGTCGACCACGCCCAGGTCCCCCAGCACCGAGACCACCGTGTCGTCGCGTCCCGCGCTCAGCCCGCCGGTGACGATGAGCAGATCGGCGCGCACCAGCTGATCCTCGAGGGCGGTGCGCAGGGTGGGACGATCGTCGGGGACCGGGCCCACCCGGGAAGCCCGCGCGCCGGCGTTGCGCGCCGCGACCGTGATGAGGTGGGCCGTCGCCTCCGGAACGCCCGCGAGCCGGGAGCCCGTGTCGACCAGCTCGCTACCCGTGGCCACCACCACCACGCGCGGCACGGGCCGCACGGTGAGGCGCGCGAGGCCCAGCGAGGCCGCAAGCGCGAGCTCCCGCCCGCCCAGGCGTCGGCCCGCGGGCACCAGCAGTCGCCCGGCCTGGGTATCCGCCCCCGCCCGCCGCACGCCCACGCCCGCGGCGACCGCCCGGGCAACCGTCACCCGCGCCGCTCCCCCGTCGGTGGCGACCAGCGGGACCACCGCATCGGCCCCCACCGGGATGGCCATTCCCGACGCGACGCGCGCGGCGGTGCCCGGCAGGTGGCGCCGCGGTCCGCGATCGGCGAAGGAGACGTCGTGCGCGACGGGCAACGGGATCGGCGCGCCGGCCACATCTGCGGCGCGCACCGCATAGCCGTCGCACTCGGCGACGTCGACGGCGGGCAGGGGGGACGATGCGACCAAGGGCTCCACCAGGGTGGCCCCCGCGGCGTCCCCTACCAGCACGGACAGCGCCGGGATGGGTGCGAGCGCGGCCGTCACCGCGGCGCGATGCTCGTCGAGACTCCGGCTCAGCACGCGCGACCCTCTGGCACTCGACACATGGGGAGAGCCTAGGGACCCGCCCGAGCGTGGAACAAAAATTTACCAAACTTTGGCACAATGGTGCCCATGACGGAGATGTCCGAGGAATCCCTGCGAGCGCTCGAGCCCGAGGACGCGAAGGCACGCCTGCGGGCGGCCATCCGCCGGGAGCGGCTCCATCGCAGCGAGCGCCGCCGGCTCGAGGCTGCGGCGGCCCTGCGCGACCACGTCCTGGCGCTCCCGGCGGTCAAGGCCGCGGCGTGCGTCTCCGTGTACGCCTCGCGGCCGCACGAGCCGGGCACGTCCCCGCTCATCGAGGCGCTGCACCACCGCGGTGTCCGTGTCCTCGTCCCGCTGCTGGGCGACGGCCTGCAGCGCGGCTGGGGCGAGTACCGCGGCATCGACGATCTGATCGAGCGTGCACCCGGCCGTCCGCCGGAGCCGAGCGGCGCGTTCCTGCCCTCGTCGGCGCTCGCGGACGCCCAGGTGATCGTGGTGCCGGCCCTCGGCGTCGACACCTCGGGGACCCGGCTGGGCCAGGGAGGCGGCTGGTACGACCGGGCGCTGGCGGATGCCCGCACGGATGCACTCGTGGTGGCCCTGACCTTCTCGAACGAGGTTCACGATGCGGCGACGGGCCCGCTCCCCCGCGAGCGGCACGACGTCGGGGTGGACCTGGTGATCACTCCCGACGGGGGACTTGCGCTGCCCGCGTAGAATACGCGCATGCCTACGTACTCCTACGCGTGCACCGCGTGCGACCACGCGTTCGATGCCGTGCAGTCGATCCACGACTCCGCACTCACCGACTGCCCGGAGTGCACCGCCCCGGTGCGCAAGCTGTTCGGCTCGGTCGGAGTCAGCTTCAAGGGATCCGGCTTCTACCGCACGGACTCGCGCACGGAGTCGCGCGCGGACACCACGAAGGCCGCCGCCGCGTCCTGACGGCTCGACGCGCCGGCGCCGCTCACCAGTGCGGCGGGCGCTCCCGCTTGATCTCCTCGTCGCGGCTCGAGCCCCGCGACCCGCCCCAGCCCTCCTCCAGGTCCTCGCGCGCGCGCGTCGGGATCAGCGGCCGGCCCGAGCCCTGGGCGGCGGGGCGCAAGGGCGGCGGCGACGGCAGGGCGTCGGCGTCGGTGTCGGTGTCAGCGGCATCGTCCTCGACGGCCTCGACCTCGACCTCGGGCTCGGCCTCGGGCTCGGGCTCGGGCTCGGGCTCGGGCTCGGGCTCGGGCTCGGGTTCGGCTTCGGCTTCGGGGTCAGCCTCCGCCTTCGGCTCGGGCTCCGGCCTCGCCGTGGCCGAGGCCCGGGCCGCCTCCTCCGCGTCGAGCTCGTCGCGCAACTGCTTCGCCCGGGTCGAGTGCTTGTCCACCAAGATCTGCTCGGCGAGCATGACGGAGATCCCCAGGGTCACGTCCGGCGCCTCTACTGGCGGCGCCGCCTGGGGCGCGACGTCGGCGAGCTCGTGCTCGCCCTCCGCCCGCAGCTCCGGGATGGCTCCGGTGACGTCCGCGACCGCGTCCACGTCGAAGACGTCCTCCGCGGGCACCCGGATCTGCGAGGTCTCGACGCCCAGGTCGAGCGACGGCTGCTCCCACACCACCGGCTCGCGCTGCCCCTCGACCGCCTCGACGATCGCGGCGACCGCGGCGTCGGGATCCATGAAGACGTCGAGGGTCCACAGCGACACCACGGTCCAGCCCAGCGCCTCGAGGCTGGCGTACTGGTGGCGCATCCGATCGCGCATGCTCGAGAGGCCGGTGCGTGACGCCTCGTCGGTGACCACCGCGACGCGGTAGCCGCGGTCGTGGCGCCCACCCACCACCAGCGGAATGGCATCGGAGCCTGAGCCGTAGCGCACGTGAACGGCGTAGCCCTCGGTGCGCAGCCGGGTGGCGATGTCCGCCAGCAGCCAGTCACCGGGCGCGGGTTCGGGGCGCTCGGCCGGCACGGGCGCGGTCCCCGCGGCGAGGAGCAGGTCGCGAAGGCCCTCGACACCCTCGAGGTCGGCACCCTCGGCGATGGCGGCGAGCTGATCGGCGTCGAGTGAGGTGATCACCGTGAGCCGCTCGTGGCTCGCGACGATCGCCTGGGCGAGCGCCTGCGCACCGCCCTCCTCCGAGAGCACACCCAGGCGGGCCGGGAGGGTGCCGTGGGCGTCGCGCGCGTACCCCAGGGTGACGATGACCTCGTCCTCGTCGAGGCCCGCGGCGTTGCCCAGCGTGACCACGGAAACCGACTCCGCGACCCTGGCGCCGCGCTCCTCGAGCGCGTCGCGCACCCGCGCGGCGTGCAGCTCGTTGCCCGCCACGACGGCGAGGGTGCGCCGCGGCATGGAGTGGACCAGGCGGTCGGCGTGCTCGATCACGGCAGCGACCTCGGCGCGCGTGGATTCGACGGCTCGCGCCCCAGCGACGGGCGTGCCCGCCGCGTCGAGCACCGTGACGGCCAGCGCGTCCGGCTCGCCCGCGGACGGCAGCGAACTGAGCGCACGGCCGTAGGCGATCGCCCCGAGCACCCCGGTGACGCGCGGATCACGCGGCTGCGGCAGGGCGTGCAGGGTCACGCGCGGCAGCAGCGTGGCGAACATGGACACCGCGCTGCGCGTCGCGGCCTCGGCGTCGCCGATCACCACCACCTGGCGCGCTCGCGCGAGCGTGGGGACGGTCTCCGCGAGCGCCAGCGACTCCGAGCCGAACACCACGGCGAGGTCGACGCACCTCGACGCGGGCGCGAGCCGCGACACCTGCTCGGCCGTCGCCAAGGTCACGGGTCGCAGCGCGGAGACGAGCGGCTGGAAGTCCCGCCACAGGTCGCGATACGGCGCATCGGCTCCTTCGACCAGCGTGGCGAACAGGTCTCGCGCGAAGTCGGGGTGCCGGGCGATCGCGATCCGGCGGCGCTCCGCGACCGCGCGCATGAGCGGCCCCACGCGTGACTCGCCGAACTCGCGGTCGCGATGCAGGAACTCCTCCACCACGCGCCCGAGTGCGCCCTCCTCCGTGAGGCGAGGGTCCGCAGTCACGATCGCGTCGAACGCGGAGGCCCACCACGCGAACTCGAGATCCCGACGCACCTGCTCGGGCGTCGCATCGTTCTCGCGCAGCTCGTCGATGAGCGGGCCCAGGCCCGACGTCTCGAGGTCCCGCTCCACGGGCACGTCGTCGCCGGATTCGAGCGTGCCGGGCACACCCTCGGCGAGGCGCTCGAGCACCTCCCGGACGCGATCCCACGGCTGGTCGAGGAGGTCTTCCTCCCCCGCGACCTGCGACACGGGCCCCGCGATGCGGGACCACAGGCGCAGCGCATTCTCGATGCGGTCCGCGTACAGGTCGAAGTCGTCGGGCACCAACGGCCACCCGCCGGCCGAGCAGTGTGCGCGCCATCGCAGGGCCTGCGCGTGCGCCGCCACCAGGTTCTCGTGCAGCTGATCCTTGGTGCGGCCGGGGCGCAGCAGCTCGACGGCGCGGCGCCGCAGCGCCCGCCGGTCCCGCCGTGCCAGCTCGCCCGCCTGCGGCGATCCTGGCGGCGCGGTGGCCGCCACCAGGTCGTGCAAGGACCGATGGAACACCGCCGGCGAGAAGATCTCGAGGGTGGCGCGCAGGTCCGTGAACAGTCCCACCTGATCCGCCCAGGCGGTGATCGTGGGCGCCTCGTCCATGCCCGTCTCGTGGGACGCGATCTGCGCCTCGGCGCGCATCTTGGGCAGGTGGCGCACCACGAGCGTCGCCAGCGCCTCGTCGAGGCCGGCACCCTCCGCCGCATCGTTCGTCACGTCGGACCACCACGGGACCAGGGTGACCTCGGGTTCGGCCGGCTCCTCCGCGGGCTCCGGCTCGGGCTGCGCGGGCTGAAGCCGCTCGACGATGGCGTGGGCGACGGAGGCGAATCCGTGCTCCGCGACCAGCGCGGCGGCCTCCGCGCCCAGGCGCACCTGAGTGCTGGGCGTGCGGTCGCCGGAGATCAGGCGCACCACCGCCTGGACGGCCTCGTAGGCGCTGACGTCCCAGGGACGATGCGAACGATGCAGGGCGTCGAGGCGCTGCTGGAGCTCGTGGCGGGCCGTGAGCAGGTGCTCGCCGGCCTCGCGCAGGTGCTGGTCCTCGACGTCGTCGACGCCCATGGTCATCGAGGTGAGGAGCCTCCGCCGCGCGGTCTCGTTCCAGGACGCCACCGCGCCGGAGACGTAGGCATCGGACGCCCCGACGCGGTCGAGGCGCCGGGCCACCGCGCGCACGGCGTGCTCGGTGCCGCCCACGGCCATCACCGCACGGCCCGAGGCGGCCGCGTCGGCGACCACGGCCGCGACGGTGCCGATGGGGTCGGATCCGGGCGGAGCCTGCAGGAACACCGAACGTCCGGTGGCGATGAGGTCGAGCGCCGCGAACTCCACGTCATCCAGGTCGCCCACGCCGCGCTCGGCGAACGGGTCGCGGTCTCCCAGGGGGAACGCGGGCAGCGGCTGGGCGAGCAGGGCCTGCGCATCCCCGTCACCCGCCGTCGCGGCAAGGATGTCGGACGCGCCGATCACCGCGTCCATGTCGTCGAGATCGTCGACGAGGCGCTGCTCGGGGTCGTCGAACGAGCCCACGAAGAGGCTGTCCGCGACCTGGACATCCGGGAACGCCTCCCCCAACGCGCGGACGCGCTGCCACAGCGGGCGGGGGTCGAACTCGACGCCGGCGCCGGCGCTGGGGGTGAGAGAGGCCAGGCCCGCGTCCGCGCCGCGGGCACGCGCCTCCGTGAGGAACACGGGGTTGACGGAGACCTCGTCGAGCATCGTCAGGAGCACGTCGCCCTGCCGAGCGGGCTCGAAGTGCACGGGACGCATCACCAACGGCATCTCGCGGCGGCGCCCATTCTCCGTCCAGGACACTGCACCGATCACGATGGCCGCCGTCCACACGCCCGTCGCGGCCTTGATCCTGTCGGAGGACTCGCGGATGAGCCGCATGCGATGCAGCGCCTGGCCATGGTGCTCGGGGTCGCGCAGCAGGGAGGCAAGCGCGGTGGGCCGGCCGGCGAACAGTGGCGCGAGGCCTCCGGGGTGCGATCCACGCAGGTCCACGGTGGTGGTCTCGCTCAGGGCCAGATCCCTCAGCGGCGACACGGTCGCCGACTGCTGGAGCTGCTCCCTCCATTCGCGCAGAGCCTCCGCCACAAGGGCGCGCCCGATGTAGTCGACCACTGTCCTACGGTATCGGCCGGTCCCCGACGCCTCGACGCACCACGCCGCCCCGTCGAGCGGCCTTGGTGCGCCGCATCGTGCCGCCTCGCCCGATTCCGCCGGGACGTGAGACAGTGCGCGCCGACTTTTGCAGCCGACACGCACTGTTGGCAGGATTGTGCGGCCCCGGAGGCCTCCGCGTCAACTCGACTTTCACGGGCGCCGACCGCGCCGGATCGCCTCCCGCAGCGGCGGCACCAGGACGCCCTCCGCGGCCATGTCGGCGCGCGCCAGCCGCCGGTTGCGCAACACGCCTCCCACGCCCACGATCCACGGGATCAGGAGCGTCGCGAAGGCGATCCGGTAGTCGTCGAGCGCGTACGTCGAGGTGCCGGGCGCGACCAGCTGCAACGCCGCGCCTACCAGCAGTATCGACACGATCGTGGACACGAAGCCCCCGACGTTGACGAAGCCCGTGGCGGTCCCCAGCCGCTCCTCAGCGCTGAAGGTGCGCGCATAGTCCATCGCGATGAGCGACACCGGCCCGCCGGCACCGATCACCACCATGAAGGCGCCCAGCTGCCACAGCGGGCGCGGGCTCGACGGCGCGAGGATCGCCACCCAGGCGACGGCGGTCGCGACCGCGGAGGCGAGCACCAGCCAGCTGCGCCGCAGCGGATGCCGCGCCGTGTAGAGGCCGGCGAGCGGCCCGGCCACCATCTTGGAGGCGGTGACGAGCGTGAGCAGCAGGCTCGCCTCGGCGAGCGTGCGGCCCTGCGCGGTGATGAAGAACGGCACCCCCCACAGGAGCGCCACGGTGTTGGCGGAGAACAGCGACACGAAGTGGGTCCAGAATCCCAGGCGGGTGCCCGCGGGGCGGGTGGCGGCGCGGATCGCGGGGCCGAGCCGGGGCTGCGGTGGGGCGGGGGACGATGCGGCGGGCGTCGGGGTCGACGATGCGGCGGACGACGTGGCCGCCGGTGCGGCGACCACGTGCGGCGCGCGGATCCCCGCCGCGGCCGTCATCGCCACGGCAGCGGTCAGCGCGGCGAGGACGGCGAACGCGGTGCCCCACCCCTGCTCGTGCAGGAGCCACGCGACGGGAATCGCCGTGGCGAGCTGTCCGGCCTGTCCCGCGAAGCCGGTCACCTGCACCAGCACCGGCACGCGGCGCGCGGGGAACCACTGCGGGATGAGCCGGCACGCGGAGATGAAGATGGGCGCGTCGCCGGCGCCGATCAGCATGCGCGCGACGATCGCCACGGGCAGGCTCGTGGTGATCGCGAGCAGCCCGGTGCCCGCTGCCATCAGCAGGGCGCCGCCCACCATGATGCGTCGCGGGCCCCACCGGTCGAGCAGCGCCCCGGCGGGCAGCTGCAGCGCCGCGTACGTCGCGAGCTGGGCGACGGCGAGGATCGACAGCCACGTGGCCTGGATCCCGAACCGATCGAGCGCCTGGACGCCCGCGACCCCCAGCGCCGTGCGGTTGACCACCGCGACGAAGTAGAGCGCGATGCCCGCCGCGAGGGCGAGCCAGGCGCCGCGCGGCGCGGTCGCGCGAGGCGGTGCTGCGGTCATGGCGTTCCTTGAGACGGGCACTGCGAAGGAGGCTGCGGCGGTGGGGCCACGCTACGGGCCGCAGGGGCGCTGCGCGCCGGACCTCGGACCCAGGCAGGGGCGGCGAGGGCCGGTCAGCGCCGACGACCGCGGCGGAGCGCGTCGCGCATCCGCGGCACCACCACGCCCGCGCGGGCCATGTCCTCCCGTGCCCGGCGCCTGCTGCGGATCACCCCCGTGACGCCCACCACCCAGGGCACCAACAGGACGGCGAAGGCGATGCGGAACTCGTCGAGGCTGTAGACCGTCGCGCCCGCGGGCGCGACGATCTGGAGCACCAAGCCCACCGACATCACGCTCAGGATGGTCGCGGAGAAGCCGCCCACGTTGACGAAGCCGCTCGCGGTGCCGAGCCGCTCCGCATCGCTGAAGGTGCGAGCGAAGTCCATGCCCACCGCCGAGACGGGACCGCCCACGCCCACCACCACGACCACCAGCGCCAGCTGCCACATCGGCCGCGGCGTCGAGAAGGCCAGCAGGCCTCCGAAGGCGACCGCGGTCGCCACCGCCGAGCCGAGCACGATCCAGCTGCGCCGCAGCGGATGACGCGAGGTCAGGTAGCCCACCACCGGGCCGCCGGCCATGGCGGCGAGGGTGAGGACGGTCAGCAGCAGACTCGCCTCCGCGGGCGTGCGGCCCTGACCCATGATGAAGAACGGCACGCCCCACAGCAGCGCCAGCGTGTTGAGCGGGAACAGCGTGACGAAGTGGGTCCAGAAGCCCAGCCGGGTGCCGTGCGGCCGGGTGGCGGCACGCACCGCGGTCCACATCCGCTCGCTGGCGGCGGGCCGCTCGCGGTTCGGGGGCGAGCGCAGGCCGATCGACGCGACGAACGCGATCGCGGTGCCCACGCCCGCGAGCGTCGCGAAGGTGGTGGTCCAGCCCGCCGCGTGCAGGAGCGCCGCGACCGGGATGGCCGTCGCGAGTTGGCCGGCCTGTCCGATCAGTCCGGTGACCTGGACCAGCATCGGCACCCGGCGCGGCGGGAACCAGTAGACGATCAGCCGCATGGCGCCGATGAAGATGGGCGCGTCGCCGGCACCGATGAGCAGCCGCGCCACCAGAGCGATCGGCACCGACTCGGTGACCGCGAGCAGCAGCTGCCCCGCCGCCATGAGCACGAGTCCCGCGGTCATCACGGGGCGGGCGCCCAGCCGGTCGATGAGCCGTCCGGCGGGGATCTGCATCGCGGCGTACGCAGCGATCTGAATCACCGAGAACATCGCCAAGCCGGTGGCCTGCAGCCCGAACCGCTCGATCGCCTCGGTGCCGGCGACGCCCAGCGCGGTACGGTGCACCACCGCGATGAAGTAGGCCGTCACCGCCGCCAGGTAGACCAGCCACGCCTGGCGGCTCGCGCGATCGGGCGTGGTCATAGCTCTCCTCGGCGGGGAGGGGCGCTCCCGCCCGCCTAGTATCCCGCGGACCGGCCCCCGCATCGTCCCCTCGCTCTGACGGGGCGCGCGGCTTCGGATCGGACACCCTGGCGCACCCCGTGTCGGTCGACGATCACGCGGAATCCTTCCCGTCGAGACCCGCGGCGGCACGGACGGCGTCGACCAGCGCGGGCGTGGACTCCTGCGGGAGCACGTCTCCCCACTGTGCCGCCCAGCGCTGACGCTCGACCGCTGCGGTCGACATCCACGGGGTCACGCCGGCTTCGGCGACCGTGGCCGCGGCCTCTTCCATCTCCTCCGCGCGCCGCACGCCGTGCTGCAGCGAGCGGGACATGAAGTAGCCGGCGATCCGCTCCCAGTCCGCCTCGGGCAGGATGTTCGACAGCGAGGCGATCACCTCGCGGTCGACGCCGTAGTGCCGGGCCGTGAGCAGGGACTCCGAGAGCAGCGCCTCGAGACCCTTCACCACCACCGAGCGGCAGAGCTTGGTCGCGGCGGCGACGCCCACCTCGCTGGCGCCCACTCTCGCCTCGGTGAGCCCGAGCGCGGGGGCGGCGACGCCGAAGTCCGCGGCGTGCGGCCCGCCCAGCAGGAACGGCGAGGTCAGGCGCCGAGGCTCGATGGGCGACATCAGCGCCGCCTCGACGTACCGTCCCCCCGCGCCGTCGATGATGCCCTGCGCCTCGATCTTGTGGCCGGGCGAGCTGGAGTTGAGATCGAAGAACCATGCGCCGGGCGAGATGGCGCCGGCGGCGGCCGATGCGGCGGGCACGCAGTTCATCGCGGTCACCGCGCTGACCACGAGGGCGGCGCCGGAGACCGCCTCCGCGGCGCTCGCCGCGGGCACGATGCCCAGCTCTCTGGCGTTCCGGCTCGCCGTGCTGTCCGAGTCGTGAAACGCCGTGTCCCATGCGCCGATCACGGGGATCCCGGCGGCGCGCAGATCCTCGGCGAACACCCGGCCCACCTCGCCGAGGCCCACGAGGGCGACTCGGGGCGACACCCCTGCCATCGCATCGTCCCCCGTCACGTGCGCGCGCCCCCGCTCGGACGCTTGCCCAGCGGCGCGTCGGGAGCCGGCACCGGGCGCGTAAGCCGGGGTCGCGGCGGGTGGGAGAGGACCACAGTCTCCATATCCCGCGCCCCCTGGACTGCGGCAGATCGCCCCGGGATCGGCATCAGAGGCTCCTCTCCGGTCGCGCCGTTGCGTTCGAGAACGCGTCCGGAGCCACGGTAGCAAGGCTGTCGAGAATCTCGACGACGATCACCGCAGCGTCCGTGTGACCCGCATGGCGAGCGCAGGTGTGACACGCCTCACACCTGTGAAAACCCTCACAAACCGTCGCAACCTCGCGCGGCGTTTTGTCACGATCGCACCAGTCGACGCCGACTCCCCCACCCCCCAACACTTGCCCTCCCGGAGGAACGAACCCGCATGTCATCGATCCGCACCTCGGCCACGCGAGCGGCTCTCGCCGCGGCGGCCGTGGCTGCGTGGTGCGTCGCGCTCGCCTCCCTGCCCGCCGCGGCGGCCCCCGTTCCGGCCGCGCCCATCGGGATGGCGGATCTCGCGGACGTGGTGCCGGCGATCGCCGTCGCCGCGGACGCCCCGTTCGACTTCGACACCCCGAAGGTGTCCATCGAGGAGCCCGAGCCCGAGCCCGCCGCGGCCCCCGCGACCGGCGGCGGCTACTCGTTCGGCGTCAATCTCGCGGGTCACCAGGCGGCGCTCGACCTGTGCGCGGGGTGGGTCTGGGAGGACTTCGGGTCCTACGGGCGCGTGGTCTCGTCCCACAACCACTGCGGCGGCGACGTCGTGCTCGGGATGCAGGTGGGCGACACCGTGCGGCTCTCGGGGCACGGCGCGGGTACCTACGTGGTCACGAAGACCCTGCGGGTCAGCAAGGGCGCCTCGGCGACCGTGCTCGCCGGCGGGCTGTGGATGCAGACCTGCTACTACGACGACGCGACGATGCGGCTCGTGAGGCTCGCGCGCGCGTAACCGCGGGCGCCCGGCGCCGCGAGATCCTCGTGGTCACGCGCCCTCGGCCGACGCCCCCTCGCGCCGCACCGGCGGGACCATCGTCGGGTCGTCGAAGAAGGCCAGCAGACCGTGGCGCGCGGCGCCGGCGAGGCCGGCGCGACGGCCCAGGCGGCCCGATTCGATGGTCAGCGGCGCCAGCCGCTCCGTGCGCGGCGCGAGCTGCAGCTGGATGCCGGGCTCGAGCCAGCGCCGCATCCCCGCGAGGTAGCCGCCGAGCACGATGGCGGAGGGGTTCACCACGTCGTAGATCGACCGCACGCCCGCGCCCAGGATGTCCCCCGCGCGCAGCGCCACGTCGACCACCCGCTTCTCCCCGCGGTCGAGGCGCGCCCTGAACTCGTCCATGGCCGCGTCGCGGCCGATGGACTCCGCGAGCTCGGTGAGCCTCGCGGAGGCGAGCAGGCCCTCGGGTCCGATGTACGCCTCGAGGCACCCGTTCGACCCGCACCGGCACATCCGCCCGCGCCAGTCCACGGTGACGTGCCCGAGCTCGCCTCCGAAGCCACGAGCGCCCATGAGGATCCGGCCATCCGCGATGACGCCACCGCCCACGCCGCTCCCGCCCTCGAGGTACAGCATGACGTCGGGGCGCGGGAGCGTGAGCGACGCGTACTCGGCGAGCGCGGCCGCGTTGGCGTCGTTGACCACCTCGATGGGCAGCGACCGCGACGCGCCGGCGGCGCGGATCAGGTCGACCAGCTGGAGGTGACCCCACCCGAAGTCGGCGGAGTCGGCGACGCGGTTGTCGTGCCCCACGGGCCCCGGCACGGTGACCACCGCGGCGAGCAGCACTCCAGCGTGGTCGGCGGCGATCCCCTCGGCGCGCGCCACCAGCGCCGCGATGGCGTGCGCGACGTCGCCGGGCTGTCCCCAGCCCAGCTCGACCCGCCGCGACGACGAATCCAGCAGGTGCCCCGTGCTCGAGTGGAGCTCACCCGTGACACGCGTGCGCTCGATACGCACCGCGAGGGCCAGGCACCGGTCGGGGACCAGCTCGACCATGACGCGCGGGCGGCCCCGTCCGCGCGTCTCGCCGGACCCGGCCCGCAGGTCCCGCACCAGGCCGCGCGATGAGAGATCGGCCAACAGGTTGGTCACGGAGGCCGGCACCATGCCCGTGGCGTGCTCGATGTCCTTGCGCGACAGCGTGCCGCGATCGCGCAGCATCCGCATCACGATTCCAAGGTTGTGCGAGCGCAGCGTCGAGGGGTCCGCGGCCGCATCGCCGGGCAGGCGGGCGGCGACCCGCACCGCGCCATCGCGGCCGATCTCCGGCACGAGTCCCATGTGCGCAGGGTACGCGCGCTCGACCCGGGCGGCGCGCACGGGCCCGGTGGGGCGGCGCGCCGAGGCGTGCGGGAACGGCCCGTCCGGAACCGACTCCCACGGTGCCGCAGAGGCGCCGCAGCAGGGGCTTCGCACGGGACGTTCTGCCCGACGCTCGCGGCGGCGACGGGAGTAGATTCGAAGGTGATGGGGCGGCTGGAGTGCCCAGGTCGCCGCGGGCTCGAGGAAGAGACATGCGTTGGCAGGAGATCCTGGACCGCTTCCGCCCCGTGGCCGCGCCGGGCGGGGCGGCGGAGTCTGCCGAGCATGTCGCGGAGCGGACGGGCGCGGCCCTTGAACTCGCTCCCGTGTTCGCCGCGATCGACGCGGATCTAGCCGCCGCACGGCAGATCGAGGCGGACGCGCAGGCGCGGGCCACGGCCCGGGTCGACCAGGCGCACGCTCGCGCGTCGGCCCTGGTCGCCCGTGCCCGCACGGAGGCGCCCGCCCGCGAGGCGGCCGCCGCCGCCGAGGTGCTCGCGGCGGCCTCCGAGGAGGACGAGCGCGTGATCAGTGAGGCCCGCACCGGCGTCGATGACCTCCTCGCGGCACGCACGCCCCGCGTCGACGAAACCTCGCGCCTGGTGGTCGACCGCCTTCTCGACTCCCTGCGGACGCGATCATGAGCGCCGCGTGGGTCGCGGCCACGGTGCGGGTCAGGGCGCTGGCGGCGGGCCGCGCCGGACCCGCGGGAGCCGCTCGCGTGGCGGCGGCCGGATCGCTGGCCGAGGTGGGCGAGCTCTTCTCCCACTGGAGCTACGGGTCCCGGGTCACGGACCCGACCACCCCCGGCGGCCTCCAGCGCGCCACCCGGGAGACGCTGCTGTGGCAGTACCGGGTCCTCGCCGGCTGGACTCCCCCCCGCGAGACCAAGATCCTCCGGGCCGCGGCCATGGAGTTCGAGCGCGACAACATCCTGATGCGCCTGCGGGAGCTCGAGGGCGGCCGCCTCGAAAGTCCGTACGCGCTCGGCGCGCTCGACACCTCGTGGGGCCTGGTGCGGCACGCCGAGAGCCCCGAGGTCCTCCGCGAGCTCCTCGCGGCCACGGGCTGGGGCGAGGCGCCAGCGGACGGCCAGGGCCAGCTCGCCGACGTGCTGTCGGCCACGTGGCTTGCCACCGTCGCGCGCGAGGTCCCCGTCACCGCTCCTTCCGCGTCACGCCACGCGGCGCTGATCGCGGCGCGCGTGCGCTTCGTGGACCTGGCGGAGCCGTGCGCGGAGCTGCGCCGGCGGCTGCGGCCGCTGCTCGGATCGGGATGGGAACCCGTCGAGGACCTCCCCGGGTTCGTCGCGGCGCTGCCGCGGGAGGCGCGGGAGGTGTTCGCCGGAGTGAGCGCGCCGCACGAGCTGTGGCGGGCCGAGTCGCATCTGTACGGCCTGATGGAGGCCGAGGCGACGGCGCTGCTGCGCTCGGGAACACCGAGCGCGGAGGTGGTCGCGGCGGGCCTCGCGCTGCTCGCGGCCGATGCGTGGCGCATCCAGGCCGCCGTGGCGGCGGTCGAATCCGGCCGAGCCGCGTGGGAGGTGCTCGATGCCGCGTCCTGAGCATGCCGGCCCGGTGCCGATGGAGCGAGTCGCGATCGTGGCGCTCGACGAGGATCGCGAGCGCGCCCTCGAGGCCGTGGCACGCGCGGGCGTGGTCGAGCTCGACCTGGCGTCCGCGGGCGCCGACACCGCCGACGAGTTCCGCCGCGCCGCGGCCGCCGGCGTCGCGCACGACCGGCTCGTGGGCTGGGTGGGGTGGATGCCGCGCCACGAGCACGCGCGCCTGACCGAGGCGCTCGCGCCGTTCGGCGGCGCCGTGGTGCCCGTGCGGACGCCCGTCGGCGAGCAGCCGCCCACGCTGATGGCGCACGGCACGGGGGGCACGTCCCGCGCGCTGGTCGACACCTATGGCGTGGTTCCCTATGCGGACGTCGATCCCGCGCGCCTCGCGGCCTTCGCCTACATCCTGATGTTCGGCATGATGTTCGGCGACGTCGGGCACGGCGCGCTGCTCGTCGGCGTGGGCCTGGCGATGCGGGCCGGGTGGATCGCGCCGCTCCGTCGGGTGCGGCGGGCATGGCTGTTCGTCACCCTCGCGGGCCTCGCCGCGATGGTGTTCGGCGCGCTGTACGGCGAGGCTTTCGGGCCCACCGGGCTGGTCCCCGTGCTGTGGCTCGACCCCATGGTCGATCCCGTGCCGCTGCTCGTCGCGGCGATCGCGCTCGGCGCCGTGCTGCTCGCGGGCTCCTATGTGACCGGAAGCGTCAACCGCGTCCGCGAGGGCGGATGGGCTTACGCGCTGTACGAGCGCTCGGGCCTGGCGGGATCGGGGCTCTTCGCCGGCGTGGGCCTGCTCACCTGGGGACTGGTCGCCTCCCTCCTGCCCCTCGTGGTCGTCGGCGCCGTGCTGGCGCTGGCCGCGGTGGTGCTCATCTTCATCGGCGTCGTGTCGAGCGCGGGGGGCGGCGCGACCGCGTATCTGCAGGCGGGGATCGAATCGGTCGACAGCGTGAGCCGGCTCGGCTCGAACGTGGTCTCCTTCGCGCGCCTCGCGGCGTTCGGGCTCACCCACGCCGCCCTTCTCGCGGTGGTCTGGTCGGGAACCACGGCCCTGTGGTCTCCGGGGTGGGGAGCCGTCGCCGCGGTGCTCGTCTTCGTCGTGGGCAACGTGGTGACCTTCGGGCTCGAGGCGCTGGTCGCCGGCGTGCAGGCGCTGCGCCTCGAGTACTACGAGCTGTTCTCGCGGGTCTTCGTGGGCGAGGGACGGGCGTTCCGTCCCTGGCGGCCCCCCGTCCCCGACGGCGCGGTGCCGCCCGGCACCCCGCCGCTTGAGTCGTATCGAAAGGAGTGACCCATGACCACCTGGTTGCTGGCCCTTCCCGTGATCGCGCTCGTCGCGGTCGCCGCGATTCTGTTCGTGCGACGGCGTCCCAAGGCGGGCATCGTCGCCATCATCGGCGCGAATCTCGCCGTGATCGCGAGCGCCATTCTGATCCTCGTCACCGCACCCTCGGCGAGCGCCGCGACGCCTGCCGCGGCGGTGGCCACCGACACCGCGGCGAGCAGCTCCTCGGGGTGGGCCCTGATGGCCGCGGCCATCGCCGTGGTCGGATCGTCCGTAGGCGCCGCGATCGCCGTGGCCTACACGGGCTCCGCAGCCCTCGCGGCGATGAGCGAGCGGCCGGAGATGTTCGGCCGCGCCATGGTGGTGGTGGGGCTCGCGGAAGGCATCGCCATCTACGGGCTCATCATCGCGATCATCCTCATCGGCAAGGCATGAACGATCCGGCCGGCCGCGCGCAGGGCGTCGTCGTCGCACTCGGCGAACGCCGATACGTCGGCGCGTTCGCGCTGGCCGGGGCACGAGTCGCGGCGGCCGAGGACCCGGCGGCGATGCGGACCGCCTGGGAATCGCTCGAGCGCGGCGTGGGCCTCGTGGTCCTCAGCGAGACCGCCGCGGCCGCGCTGGGCGACCTCATCGACGACGCCGGGGCGCCGCTCACGGTGGTGCTTCCGTCATGAGACCGCTGCCTCCCGGATCGGCCGAGTCGTTGCTCCCGCTGCGCCAGGAGATCCTCGCGCGGGCGACGTCCGCGGCGCGCACCCTGGACCAGGACGCCTCGCGGCGCGCGGAGGCTCTGCTCCTCGATGCGAGCCGCGACGCGGACGCCATCGGCACCCGCGCCGCCGAGGCGGGCGCCGC
>NZ_JAHEBP010000059.1 GCF_024642165.1 Demequina sp. | reverse complement strand
AGGCCTACTTCGACGGCGCAGCCGCGGAGGTCGAGGTGGCCGGGATCGCGCCGGGCACGGATTTCCAGCGTGCCGTGTGGGCCGAGCTGCGCCACATCCCCGCGGGCACCACGCGCACCTACGCCGAGGTGGCGCGTGCGATCGGCAGGCCCACGGCCACCCGGGCGGTCGCGGCGGCGATCGGACGCAACCCGCTGACCGTGGCCGTGCCCTGCCATCGCGTGGTGGGCGCGGACGGAGCGCTCACGGGCTACGCCGGCGGGCTGGAGCGCAAGCGGTGGCTTCTCGAGCACGAGGGCGCAATCGGGAAAAACCCTCGCAACTCGTGACAGACGGGTCTAGCCTTGCCACATGACGGACAACGAGGTGGACGTCTGGATGTCGCACTACGACAACCCTATGAAGGACGTCGTGGAGCG
Source organism: Demequina sp. (assembly GCF_024642165.1). Taxonomy (GTDB): domain Bacteria; phylum Actinomycetota; class Actinomycetes; order Actinomycetales; family Demequinaceae; genus Demequina. Next base: position 11,359 of record NZ_JAHEBP010000059.1, on the reverse strand, counting down.
GGTACGCCGGATCGTCCTGCACGCGGACGATCGCATGGGCGAATGCATCAAGTGGCAGTCGCCCACGTTCGTGTACAAGGGCAACCTCGCCAGCTTCTTCCCGAAGGCGACGCAGCACGCCACCCTGATGTTCCACCACGGGGCGCTGATCCCCGGCCGGTTCCCGCACCTGGTGGGCGACGGCAAGGAGGGCCGGTCGATGTCCTTCGTGTCGATCGCGGAGGCCGAGGAGCGTCGCGACGAGCTGTGCGAGATCGTGTCCGCGTGGATCGCCATGCGTGACGCGGCCAACGACGGATAACCCGCCGCGTCGCGGAGCGGAGCGCCCGCCCCGAGCGGCTCTCCCCTACGCGGGGAAGGCGCCCATCATCACGAAGTTCGCCGGATCGTCGCCATGCCGCCGCGCCTCGATCTGACGGCGCACCACGTCCGTGAAGCGACGGTTGGTGAGCCGCTCCACCCCCGCGATGTGCGGGACCACGATGCAGCCCGGGGCTGACCACAGCGGGTGGCCTTCGGGCAGCGGCTCGGGGTCCGTCACGTCCAACGCGGCGCGCAGGCGCCCCGACTGGAGCTCCGCGAGCAGGGCGTCCGTGTCGACCACCTTGCCGCGACCCACGTTGATGAGCAGCGCATCGTCCCTCATGGCGGCCAGGAAGGCCGCGTCGACCAGCTTGTCGGTCGCATCCTCGTGGGGCGTGACCACGATGACGATGTCCTGGTGCGGCAGCAGGCTCAGCAGCCCGTCCGCGGCGTGGACCAGCGTGCCGTCGGGAGCCATGCGGGCCGAGCGCGCGACGCCCTCGACCTCCACCTCGCACGCTCGCAGGCGCGCGCCGATCGCCTCGCCGATGCTGCCGTAGCCCACCACCAGCGCCTTGGTGTCCGCGAGGCTGGGCGCCTCGAAGTCCGGCTCCCAGACGCCGCGGCGCTGGGCGTCGAGGTTGGCGGGGAACCGGCGCTGCGACGCGAGCGCGAGCAGGAGGGTCATCTCGGCGACCCGGGAGTCGTGGACCCCGCGCGCGTTCGCGAGCGAGACGCCCGGCGGCACCAGGCCGGCGGCGTGCTCGTAGCCGGCCGAGGCGAGCTGGATCACCTTGAGGTCGGGGCACTGCGCGAGCCGGCCGTACAGCGTGCGCCCTCCCGTGAAGTGCGCGAGGCACGCGATGGTGATGCGCTCCCGCTCCTGTGCCGGGGGGTCCGATTCGGCCGGGTTCCAGACGATCACGCGGGCGTCGGGGCCCGGGTCGCCCAGCGCATCGGCGACGGCCTGGGTGGGAACGGAGACGGTGATCATGCGGCCAGTCTGCCAGGGGGATGTCGGTGGCTCGACGTAGCGTGTCCGATATGCACCCCAACACCAACCCGTTCAACCCGGGAGCCGGCGCGCCGCCGTTCGCGCTGGTGGGGCGGGACGCGGAGATCGCCGCGTGCACGGCGGCCGTCGAGCGCCTGGCGCTCGGTCGCGGCGGGCGCGGGATCCTCGCCTACGGGCTGCGCGGCGCCGGCAAGACGGTGCTGCTGGGGCGGTTCGCCCAGGACGCGGCGCTGCGAGGGTGGATCGCGGTCCGCATCGAGGCGGATCCGGCCTCCGCGTCGCCGTTCATCGAGCGCCTGGCGGAGCGGCTGACGCCCGAGCTGCGCCGCCTGGTGCGCCCGTCGATGTCGGAGCGCGCGCTCACCGCGCTCGCCGCGCTGCGCGGCTTCCGCGTCGCTATCGGGCTCGACGAGGTGTCCTTCGGGGTGGACATCGATACGCGGTACGCGGTGGCCATGTCGGGCCGCCCCGCCCACGATCTCCCCGAGCTGCTGCTGGCGATCGCGGCCGCGCAGGCCGAGCACCGCGCCGGCCTCATGATCGCCGTCGACGAGATGCAGGATCTGGACCAGGAGTCACTCACCGCCGTGCTGCGCACCGTCCAGGAGGCGAACCTGCGGTCCCTGCCGCTGCTGGTGTGCGGGGCCGGGCTGCCGTCCCTCCCGCGGGTGCTGGGCCGGGCGAGGTCCTATGCCGAGCGGATGTTCGACTACCGCGAGCTGGGCCCGCTGGACACCCAGGACACTCGGCGCGCGCTCGTCGAGCCGGTCGCGCACCTGGGCGAGACGTGGAACCCGGACGCGCTCGCGCGCATCGTGGAGGTCTCGGGCGGGTACCCGTACTTCATCCAGGTGTTCGGCAAGGCGGCGTGGGAGAGCGCGGATTCCTCGCCCGTGTCGGGGGACGATGCCGCGGCGGCCGAGCGGGCGGGTTTCGCCGAGTTGGACCGCGGGTTCTTCCGCGCGCGCTGGGACCGTGCCACGCGGGCCGAGCAGGGTTACCTCGCGGCGATGGCCGAGGACGGCGACGGTCCGTCGCTGGTGGCGGACGTGGGCGATCGGCTGGGGCGCGGCGCCGAGGGCGTCTCGAACCTGCGGGCCCGGCTCATCGACAAGGGAATCGTCTACGCGCCCAAGCGGGGCGAGATCGCGTTCACCGTGCCGGGGATGGCCACCTTCATCGCGCGGGAGGCCCGCGCTACATCCTGACGAGCTCGACGCCAGCGGGATCCGCGAGCAGCGGCGCGAAGGCACGCTCCGCCGCGCCGATGAGCAGGCGATTCCCGCCCAGCCCGGCGCGGGCGATCGCCGCGTCCTCCGCGTCCGGACGGAACGCCTGGTCCCGCACGCCCGATGCGATGCGCTCGCGACGCGCATCGAACAGCTGTCCCAGGAACCCGCCCAGCAGCACCAGGTCCGGGTCGAACGCGGATTCGAGGTTGGCGATCGCGGCGGCCAGGACGTCCGCGAGCGCGTCGATCGCGGCGTGGTCGTGGCCCGCGGCATCGAGGCGCTCGGCGTTCAGGACGGTCTCGAGACAGCCGGAGCGGCCGCACGAGCAGCGCTCGCCGTCCGAGCGGATCAGCATATGGCCGAACTCCCCGCCGTACCCCCGCCCGCCACGGAGCATCCGGCCGCCCAGCAGCGCGGCGCCTCCGATGCCCGACGCCGAGCCGTTGAGGTACACCACGTTGTCGACCCCGCGCGCGGAGCCGTAGCTCCACTCGGCACGCAGGCCCAGGTTGGCGTCGTTGCCCACGGTGGACCGCACCCCGAGGGCCGCGGTGAGCGAGGTACCGAACGCGACGCCGCGCCATCCCAGGTGAGGCGCCGCGACCACGGTGTCGCCGTCGACGGCCACCAGGCCCGGCACCGCGGCCGCCGCGCCCGCCACCCGCGCGCCACCCAGCTCGGCGGCGATCTCGCGGGCCGCCGCTGCGGCGAAGGCCACCGCATCGTCCGGGCTCGGCGGGGCGTCGACGCCCAGGCGCCGGCGCGCGACCACGGTGCCGTCGACCGCGACCGCCCCCAGCTCGAGCGCGTCGACGTCCGGGTGGAGCGCCAGGGCGATCACGTCAGGGCGGGGACGCACGATCAGGCTGGGGCGACCCACGGAGCCCGTCTCCGCGGCCGCGTCCTCGACCACCAGCCCTAGCGCCGAGAGCTCTGCAGAGAGGCCGCCGATGGTCGAGCGGTTCAGGCCCGTCTCGCGGGTGAGCTGCGCGCGGGTCAGGGGCCCGCCGTAGTGGACGGCGGTGAGGAGGGTGGAGAGGTTGTGGCGGCGCGTCTGGTCGTTGCGGCTGCCACGTGACGCGGCGACGCGGGTGGGCGACAACGCGTCGCCGTCCACAGTCACACCCTCGTCGGTCATCCGCCGCTCCTCACCCTGTGCCCGTCAGTATGCCGCCGTCCAGGCACGATGCGCGACCGCCGCCCGGGTCACCCGGGCGACCCACGCATCGTCCCGCCGCCCCCTGCCGGTTCCCTTTGACAGAGCGCCAGTCGCGCGATATGTTCTCTCCGGGAACATTTTACCCACATCGACGACGAATGGAGATGCGCGATGGCGCTCACCCCCACCCCGGCCGACAAGTTCACCTTCGGCCTCTGGACCATCGGATGGCAGGCGGCGGACCCGTTCGGCTCCGCGACGCGCGGCCCGCTCGGCGCCATCGAAGCGATCCACAAGCTCGCCGAGCTGGGCGCGTACGGCATGACGTTCCACGACAACGACCTGTTCCCGTTCGAGGCGACCGAGGCCGAGCGCCGCGCCGCCATCGACGCGCTCAAGGCGGCGTGCGACGAGACCGGGATGACCATCCCGATGATCACCACCAACACGTTCAGCCACCCGGTGTTCAAGGACGGCGGCGTCACCTCGAACGACCGCGCGGTGCGCCGGTTCACCATCCGCAAGATCCTGCGCAACATCGACCTGGCCGCGGAGCTGGGCGCATCCACCTTCGTGATGTGGGGCGGCCGCGAGGGCGCCGAGTACGACTTCTCCAAGGACATCCGCGTGGCGCTCGAGCGCTACCGCGAGGCCGCGAACCTGTTCGGCCAGTACGTGATCGACCAGGGCTACGACATCAAGTTCGCCATCGAGCCCAAGCCCAACGAGCCCCGCGGCGACATCCTGCTGCCCACGGTGGGCCACGCGATGGCGTTCATCAACACGCTCGACCACCCCGAGCTGGTGGGCCTCAACCCCGAGGTCGGGCACGAGCAGATGGCGGGCCTCAACTTCACCGCGGGCATCGCGCAGGCGCTCGACCACGGCAAGCTGTTCCACATCGACCTCAATGGCCAGCGCGGGATCAAGTACGACCAGGACCTGGTGTTCGGCCACGGCGACCTGATCAACGCGTTCTCGCTGGTCGACCTGCTCGAGAACGGCGGCCCGGGCGGCGGCAAGGCGTACACCGGCCCCCGCCACTTCGACTACAAGCCCTCACGCACCGAGGACATCGACGGAGTGTGGGAATCGGCCAAGGCCAACATGCGCATGTACCTGCTGCTCAAGGAGCGCGCCACGGCCTTCCGTGCCGACCCGGACGTGCAGGAGGCCATCGCGGCCACCCGCCAGCACGAGCTCGCGCAGACCACGCTCGGCGACGGCGAGAGCGTTGCGGACCTGGTCGCGGACTCGTCCGCCTACGAGGACTTCGACGCCGAGGCATACTTCGACGGCAAGGGCTTCGGCTTCGTCAAGCTCCAGCAGCTCGCCGTCGAGCACCTCATGGGCGCCCGCTGACCCTTCCACCCGCCGGCGCCTCGACCGCTCGTCCTCCGTGGAGCGGCCGGGGCGCCGGATCCTCTTTCGAAAGGCACGCCCGATGACGCTCGTCGCCGGAGTCGACTCCTCCACGCAGTCCTGCAAGGTCGTGATCCGCGACCTCGACACCGGCGAGGTGGTCCGCACCGGACGAGCCTCGCATCCGGACGGCACGTCCGTGGATCCCGCGGCGTGGTGGGACGCGCTGCAGGCGGCGCTTGCGGATGCGGGCGGCCTCGAGGACGTCGCCGCCATCTCCGTGGGCGGGCAGCAGCACGGCATGGTCGCGCTCGCGGCCAACGGCACCGTGGTGAGGGACGCGCTGCTGTGGAACGACACGCGCTCCGCCGGGGCGGCCGCGGACCTGATCGCCGAGTTCGGCGCTTCCGCGCTGGCGGATAGGACGGGACTGGTGCCCGTCGCATCGTTCACGTCCACCAAGCTGCGCTGGCTGCGCGACGCGGAACCGGACAACGCCGCGGCGGTGGCCGCCGTCGCCCTCCCCCACGACTGGCTCACCTGGCGCCTGCGCGGATACGGGCCGGCAGCATCGTCCCCGCTGGGGCCAGTGCTGAGCGAGCTCACCACGGACCGCTCCGACGTGTCCGGCACCGGCTACTGGAATCCCGCCACGGGCGAGTACGACCGCGAGCTGCTCACCGCGGCCCTGGGGCACGATGCGGTGCTGCCGCGGGTTCTCGGGCCTGGCGAGAGCGCGGGAACCGTCGACGGGCTGGCGTGCGTGGTCGGACCCGGGGCGGGCGACAACGCCGCCGCGGGGCTCGGGCTGGGCGCGAGCGTCGGTGACGTCGTGGTGTCCCTCGGCACGTCCGGCACCGTGTTCGCCGTCACCGAGGAGCCGTTCGCGGACCCGTCGGGGATCGTGGCCGGCTTCGCCTCCGCATCCGGCGAATACCTCCCGCTGGTGTGCACCCTCAACGCGGCGCGCGTGCTCGATGCCTTCGCCCGCGTGCTGGGCGTGACGCACGACGAGCTCGGGACGCTGGCGTTGGCCGCCGCACCCGGCGCCGGCGGCCTGTCGCTGGTGCCCTACTTTGAGGGCGAGCGCACGCCCAACCTTCCGGACGCGACCGCGACCCTGTCGGGGCTGACGCTCGCGAACGCGACCCGCGAGAACATCGCCCGCGCCGCGATCGAGGGCATGCTGTGCGCGCAGGCCTTCGGCATGGACGCGATCCTGTCCTCCGGCGTGGTCGCCAAGCGCACGCTCGTGGTGGGCGGCGCGGCTCAGAACCCCGCCGTGCAGGCCATCGCCGCGCAGGTGTTCGACGTCCCCGTCGAGATCCCGGAGCCCGGCGAGTACGTGGCCGCGGGTGCCGCGGTGCAGGCGGCGTGGGCGCTCACCGGCTCGCGGCCGTCCTGGCCGCTGTCCGTGGTGGCGGCTCCGGCACTCGACACGCGTCCCGAGATCCGCGAGGCGTACCGGGCGGCCGCGGCGGCGTACGGGGCCTGACCGCGCCCGGGTCCCACTACAGCCCTGACAGTCCGCACGGAGTTGCGCGCGCCACGCCGGTGTTGAGCCCTGAATCGGCCCGCTCCAGCGGCGTGTCGGATCTCAATCCGTGCGGAGTGTCAGGCGGGGGATGCACGGCGGCGTAGCGCTAGGCCAGGAACTCTCAAGCCGCAAGGTCTTGCGGATCCAAGCTCACCCGGCGCAGCAGCTGCGCGTTAGCCGCGACCACGATGGTCGACAGGCTCATGGCGATCGCCGCGACCGCGGGCGGCATCGTGATGCCGATGGGCTGCAGGGCGCCCGCCGCGACCGGAATGGCGATCACGTTGTAGCCGGTCGCCCAGACCAGGTTCTGGCGCATCTTGCGATACGTCGCGCGCGACAGCGCGATCACGCCCAGCACGCCCCGCGGGTCGGAGCTCGCGAGCACCACGCCGGCGGCCTCCATCGCGACGTCAGTGCCCGCGCCGATCGCGAGACCCACGTCCGCGCGAGCCAGCGCCGGCGCATCGTTCACGCCGTCACCCACCATCGCGACCTTCTTGCCGCGGCCCTGGAGATCCCCCACGGCGGCGTCCTTGTCCCGGGGCAGAACCTCGGCGAACACCTCGTCGATGCCGAGCGTGCCCGCCACGGCGTCCGCTACCGACCGCGCGTCGCCGGTGATGAGTGCCACGTCGACGCCGCGCGCGTGAAGCGCATCGACGGCGGCGCGGGACTCGGGACGCACCGGATCGGCCGTGGTGAACCCGCCCACCACCGCTCCGTCGACCACGACGTGCAGCACGGCGCCGCCGCGCTCGCGCCACCGGGCCGCGGCATCGTCCAGTCCGGGGGGCGCCTGGAGGCCGGACTCGTCGAGCAGCGCCGGGCCACCCACGGCAACCACCTGGCCGTCGACGGTGGCGCGCACGCCCTTGCCGGGCATCGTCTCGACGTCCACGGCGGAGGGCACCTCGACGCCGCGATCCTTGGCGGCGGCGACCACGGCACGGCCGATCGGGTGCTCCGACTCGGCCTCGACCGCGGCCGCGAGGGCGAGCACCCGCTCCAGTTCCCAGCCGTCGACGGCCGCGATATCGGTCAGCTCGTGGGACCCCTCGGTGAGGGTGCCGGTCTTGTCGAACAGCACGGTATCGACCGTCCTCATGGCCTCGAGTGCGGCCGTGTCCTTGATGAGGATGCCGTGCTTCGCGCTCTGCGAGGTCGAGATCGCGATGACCAGCGGGATCGCGAGGCCCAGCGCGTGAGGGCAGGCGATCACCAGCACGGATACGGCAGCGGTGAGGCCGCCGCTCAGGTCACCCAAAGCGGCGTGGACCACCAGGGTCACGGCCGCCGAACCGAGCGCGATCCAGAACAGCCAGGCGGCCGCGCGGTCCGCGAGGCGACGCGTGCCCGAACGGCTGTCCTGCGCCTCCTGGACCATGCGCTGGATACCCGCAAGCGCCGTGCCCTCGCCCGTCGCGGTCACCTCGATGCGCAGCGAGCCGTCGGTCGCCACAGTGCCGGCCACCACGCGGTCGCCCTTCGCCTTCGCCACGGGTGCGGACTCGCCCGTGATCATGGACTCGTCGATGCTGGCGTCGCCACGCACGATGTCGCCGTCGGCGGGGATCCGTCCTCCCGGGCGGACCACCACCACGTCGCCCTCGAGCAGGTCGCCGATGCTCACGTGCTCGGTGGCGTCGCCGTCGCCGGTGAGCCGCTCGGCATCGTCCGGCAGCAGTTCCGCGAGCGCCGCGAGCGCGCCGCGCGCCTGGCCCACCGCCTTCATCTCCTGCCAGTGGCCCAGCAGCATGATGACGATCAGGCCCGCCAGCTCCCACCAGAAGTTGAAGTCGCCCACGCCCAGCGTCGCCGCCGCGCTCGCCGCGAAGGCCACGGTGATCGCGAGCGAGATGAGCGTCATCATGCCGGGCTTGCGCACCGTGATCTCGTCGCGCCAGGCCATGCTGAGGAACGGCCAGCCGCCCCAGAGGTAGATCGCGGTGCCCAGCAGCGGCGGGATCCACGCGCTGCCCGGGAGGTCGTAGCCGAGCCAGCCCTCGACCATCTCACTGGTCGCGATCACGGGCACGGCGAGCAGCAGGTTCCACCAGAACAAGCGCCGGAAGATGTCCGCGTGGCCCGAGTGATCCGTGCCGTGGTGCTCGTGACCGCCGTGGTGTTCGTGGCCGGACGATGCGACGGCCGAGTGGTCGTGCTCGCTGGTCATGGTGTGGTGGTCGTGATCGTGTGCGTGATCGCCTTCGCGGCTCATGGGGACCTCCTGTCGTGGCAACATAGGATCACCGTAATCCTTCCAGTCGGCTGGAAGGTCAAGTGGTCCGTGTGGAGGCCTCCGACGGTGGCCCCGCCGCGCGCGCAGCGCCCTCCGGGTTCACATCCGGGCGCGCAGCGCCTCGGTGATCTGGGAGCGGGTGGGGCTGTCCGCCAGCCCCGCGTCCGTGGCGTACACCCGGCAGGCGAGGCCCAGCAGGTTGGCCGGGCTCGGGAACAGGTCCTCGCCGTCCACGACGATGGTGGGCGAACCGGCGAAGGGCAGCGCGGCGGCGTCCGCAGAGGAACGGACCAGGACCTCGTCGATCGGCACGTCGCCCAGGCCCAGGGCATCGAGGCTCTCCCGCAGGCGCCTGCCCGCAGGCTCGTGGCCCGGGCACGCGTCGATGTGAAGCAGCTGGACCCTCATGACACCATCGTCAGGCACACTCGCTCGGCGCGCCATCGCGCACAGCGGTCCGGCGGCGGCCTCCCCGCCCGACACTGCGCACGGAGTGGCGCGCGACACGCTGGTGGAGAGAGCCGCGTCGGCGCTCCTCACCGCGTGTCGGATCTCAAACCGTGCGCAGTGTCAGGCGGCGGACGCGATGGCGGGGGTCTCAGCGCTCGCAAGCGAGCGCCGGATCAGCCCTCGACGCCGGCGCGCTGGAGGATGATCTCTCGCACGCGCCCGGCGTCCGCCTGGCCACGGGTGGCCTTCATGACGGCGCCCACGATCGCGCCGGCGGCCTGGACCTTGCCGTCCTGGATCTTCGCGAGCACCTCGGGCTGAGCCGCCAGGGCCTCGTCGACCGCCTTCTCGAGCGCCGAATCGTCCGAGACCACCTCGAGGCCCCGGGACGCGACCACCTGCGCCGGCGAGCCCTCGCCCGCGAGCACACCCTCGAGCGCCTGCCGCGCGAGCTTGTCATTGAGGGTGCCGGCATCGACCAGCCCCTGCAGCTCGGCGATCCCGGCCGGCGTGACGGGCAGAGACGCCAGCGGCACGTCGCGGTCGTTGGCCACGCGGGACAACTCGCCCATCCACCACTTGCGCGCCGCCTGGGCGGTGGCGCCGGCGGCGACCGTGTCCGCGATCAGTGCCAAAGCATCGGCCGCGACCACGTCCCGCATCTCGAGCTCCGCGAAGCCCCATTCCTCGCGCAGCCGCGCCCGCATCTTGGCGGGGTGCTCGGGGATGGTGCCCCGCAGCTCCTCGACCCAGGCGCGCGCCGGCTCGACGGGCAGCAGATCCGGCTCCGGGAAGTAGCGGTAGTCCTCTGCCTCCTCCTTCGAGCGCCCGGGAGTGGTGGAGCCGGTGTCCTCATGCCAGTGGCGGGTCTCCTGCACCACGGGCGAGCCGCCCAGCAGCAGAGTCGCCTGGCGCGCCGCCTCGAAGTGGATCGCACGCTCGACGGCGCGCAGCGAGTTGACGTTCTTGGTCTCGGAGCGCTTGCCGAACGGGACGTCGCCCTGCGACTCGCCCGCCACGGCCTTGGGGCGCAGCGACAGGTTGACGTCCGCGCGCACGGATCCCTGCTCCATGCGGCCGTCGGAGATGCCGAGCCCGCGCACGATGTCGCGGATGGTGGCGACGTAGGCGCGCGCGACCTCCGCAGTGCGGACGCCCATTCCTTCGACCGGCTTCGTGACGATCTCAACCAGCGGCACGCCGCCGCGGTTGTAGTCCACCAGTGAGTGGGACGCACCCTGGATGCCGCCGGTGCCACCCACGTGGGTGTTCTTGCCGGCGTCCTCCTCGATGTGCGCCCGCTCGATGCCGACGGTCACCACCGTGCCGTCGTCGAGCACCACGTCGAGCGAGCCCTCGTAGCAGGTGGGCTCGTCGTACTGCGAGATCTGGTAGTCCTTCGCGAGGTCCGGGTAGAAGTAGTTCTTACGCGCGAAGCGCGAGCTCTCGCGGATCGAGCACCCGAGCGCGAGGCCCAGCCGGATCGCCGATTCCACCGCCTTCTCGTTGGTCACGGGCATCGCGCCGGGCAGCCCCAGGCACACCGGGCACACCTGGGTGTTGGGCTCGGCGCCGAACTCGTTGGCGCAGCCGCAGAACATCTTGGTCTTGGTGTTGAGCTCGACGTGGACCTCGATGCCGAAGACCGGGTCGAACTCCTCCATCGCCTGCTCGTAGGTCATCGTGGTCACCGGGCCACCTCCAGCTCGGGGGCCTGCGCGGAGAGCGGGCCGCCCCAGTCCGCCGTCAGCGACGCCTCCAGCGCCGCGCCGATCCTGTACAACCGGGCGTCCTCGTGCGCAGGCGCGAGGATCTGGAATCCGGTGGGCAGCCCATCCTCGGGTGCCACTCCCGCGGGCAGCGACATGCCGGGGATCCCGGCCAGGTTGGCCGGGATGGTGGCGACGTCGTTGAGGTACATCGCGAGCGGATCGTCGATGCGCTCGCCGATCTTGAACGGCGTGGTGGGCGTGGTGGGAGACACGAGGACGTCGCACTGCTCGAACGCCGCATCGAAGTCGCGCTGCACCAGGGTGCGGACCTTCTGCGCCGAGCCGTA
>NZ_JAHEBP010000058.1 GCF_024642165.1 Demequina sp. | reverse complement strand
GTGCGCGCGGGGCGGTTGTCGATCGAGGCCTGGAACGTGCCGTCCGCCTCCCAGTACGCGAGCACGTCGCTCTCGAGCGTCGGGAAGTGCGGCGACGGCGGCACCTCGGCGTGGGAACCGGGCTCGGAGGTGCGGTGGAGGGGGTAGCGCGCGGCGGTCATACGTTCCTCGTGGTGGTACGGGCGTTCAACTCGGCTGCGAGGACGCCCCGCCCGTGAGGACGATGCGCGGTACCACCCCGCTTGCGACCGCACCCGGGTGGGGCGGCCGCCTCTCGTGGTCGCTATGACGGGCTGCCCGTGCGGTTCTACCGGGGCCGAGGCCCTTTCTTCCGCAAGCTCACCGGTGATGGCCGGGTCGTCGCTGGTGCGGCCCAGTGTACTGGAGGGCGGCGTCAGGGCGGCGTCGGGTGGAGCACCAGGCTCAACACGTGCCGTGACCGACCTTCGCCCGGGTCCTGCGTCGCGAAGCCGACCAGAAGCGTCGCAAATCCGAAGGCGAGGCGCGCCAGGTCGTCGTGGTCGAGCCAGAGCGGCACCTGCCGGTAGGAGACCGCGTCACCCACAGGGTCCACGTCCGGCCCGTCGAGGTAGCGGCCGAACTCGGCGATAAGGGCGCCCGTGAAGGCGGCGAAGCCAGCGCGGTGGTGGTCGGAAGTCATGCTGGACGCGTCCGCACCGGTCAGGTTCGCGGCCGCAGCAGTACAAGAAGCAGAGCCGCAAGCCGTTGGACGCGTCCGTCAGCACTGACATCGAGGCGTGGCTGCGAACCGCACCCCAGGATCGCCCTCACTGATCGTGCGGGCGGTCAGAACTAGGGGCCCAGCACCATCGAGGTGACGATTGCGAGCGCGCTGTCCGCCGCCCCCGGCTCGACCACGACGCTCACTGCCTCCGACCCGTCCGCGTAAAGCCACATGGTCCACGCCGCACCACTGAGTGCATCCACCGTGACGCGCACGCGCACGGCCGTTCCCGGAATGCCCAAGAGACCTAGTCGGACGACGTCGACGGATGCATCGGTTCCGGCGAGCTCCCCGCTGCACGCCGCCGCTTGGGATGCGGCGGCGTCGAGGTACTGCTGCGCACTGGCGTCCGTGTCGAACGAACGCGTGGTGACATCGTTGACGCCGTTCTCGCCGACAAACGCCCCGAGGTGGGTCGCCGCGGAGGCGCCGAGCTCGCCCAGACCATCGAGGCTCGCGAAGGCGGCGAGCGCCAGGCATGACTGAGAAGCGGAGAGTGCAGGTCCGGCGAAGGTGGAGAGAGGCATAGCGCTCGACCTCGCGTCGATGTTGATCCCGTCGACCGTCCACGCCGCGCCGTCCGAGCGTTGGTCGCCTGGCGGCGTGGGAGCACTCGAGGTCGAGGACGCCCCATCGGAAGACCCCGTGACCGGCTGCTGGGCGCCCATCCCGGGGAACAGCGCATAGGCGCCAACTCCCACTGCGCCGATCACCACGAAGGCGCCCGCGATCTCGATCAGGCGCCGAGCCGTGCGCCGGGGCGCGATCGCTCGCTCGTACACGGTGGTCTCGCCGCCCACGTGCTCCCCGTCGAAGCGCGCGGCTTCCGCACGCGCGCCACGTGCAAGCATCGACCTGAGTTCCTCGCTCATCGCGCCCCACTCCTCCGTGCGATCACCGTCGTCCTCCCGTCGAAACCGTCGGGCGCGTCGTCGACCATGCCTCCGAGCTCCCCGCGCAGCCGCTGCATCGCATCGTGCACGTGGCGCTTGACCGCGCCGGACGTGACCGAGAGGCGCTCGGCCGTCTGGTCGATGCTGAGGTCCTCGAGATAGCGCAGAACCACGCAAGCGCGCTGTCGAGGCGTCAGCACCCGCAGCACGCGAGCCACCTCATCGGCCTCCCCGGCGTGCGCATCCGCCGGCGGGGCATCGCGCGGGACCAGGAGATGCTGCTTAGCGCGGGCGGTTGCCCTCGACCGGCGGCCGTTGATGAATTGGGTAGTGATAGCGCGCCTCACGTAGGCCTCGGCGGACGGCACATCGTCCAGACGGCGTGCCCGCGAGAACGTGCGGATGATGGCGTCGTGGACAAGGTCCTCGGCCGTGGGCCGGTCCCCGGTCAGCATGAACGCGAACCCCACCAGCGCTCCGCGACGTTCGCGGATCAGCGTGTCGAGAATTCCATGCCACGCCCTCATCACGGGCCTCCGTCCGGCCGCCGTGCCCACGGCGGCGTGGTCTTCAAGTTTCCATCATCGCGCGGATGCCAGCGCGGCACCCAGCCCGGTCATGCGGCGGCGCCCTCCAGATGGCCCGCCACCTCGGCTAGCACGTCCGCCGCAAGCGAGTTCGACGTGTCGCTACCGACCTGGGCCCGCAGCAGGACGCGGTCGACCACCGCGTAGTAGCTGGTTTCTGCCTCGTCGATCGGCTGAGTCGCACCCGTCTCGGAATCGACGATCTGCACCACGCGCAGGTCGATCCGTGCCGTCGGGCCGTCGAGGCCATCAATAATCGGGGTCGACACCTCTACTCCGTCCGCCGTGAGTTCGGCGGGCGGCCCCACGAGGGTCTGAACGAAGCCCGTGCAGCCGCTGGCACCTGCGACCGCATCCAGCACGGCGGTAGCCGCCGCAGGATCGTCGAACACCCGTGCCCGCACGCTCGCGGCAAGGCCCGCGCCACCCGCATCACCGTCCGGGTACAAGACGACCACTGACACGATCGGGTCGTCGCTGCGCGCTGTCGCGTCCTCGTCCGTCGCGAGGTTGAGCGCGGAGATTATCGGCTGACACTCGGCGGGATCGACGGCGGACGGCGCATCCGCGACCATGGTTCCCGCCGCCACGAGCGGCATCATTCCTTCCGTTCCATAGCCGTCGTACGCGAGCCCTTCCGCTTCGAGGAGAGCGACCGACGGGGAGAATGTGGTGAGTCCGTCCAGGAGGTCTTGGTCCTCGGCGGCGTATCCAGGGAATGGCATGGAACTGGCGTCCGGGGTCGGCGAACTCGCCGGCGCAGACGAATCTGGGGTCGCGTCCGCCCCGCCGCCCGACGCGGCGGTACACGCCGCGAGGAGTCCCGCCACCGCGATCGAACCTGCCGCGCTCGTGGTCCATCGTGCTGTGCTCGTCATCTCTGCTTCCCTCCCCGACGCGCCCCGTGGTAGCCGCGCTGCAGTGTCAACACCGCAGCGGTCCACAAGGTTGAGGCATCCGCTTGACAGATCAGCCGACCGGGCGAATAGTAAACCGCATGGTTTATCAATTGGTTCCTGCGCCGGCCGACGGCGATCGACTCGATCGGATCTTCGGCGCCCTGGCACACCCCGCCCGGCGGGAGGTGCTGCGCATCGCCGCGACCAGCCCGTCGCCCATGACCATGTCCGACCTCGCCCACGCGACGCGGATGTCCCCGCAGCTGCTCAACAAGCATGCCGCCGCGCTCGAGCGCGCGGGACTCATGACCCGGGTGACGAGCGGCCGCGAACGCCACGTCCGCATCGACGCCGAGGCGATGGACGCCGCGCTCGACTGGATGAACAGCGCCCGCGCGTTCTGGGGCGCCGCGCTCGACAACCTTGAGGACTACATCGAACGAAACAGGGAGGAAGCATGACCATCGCCGACACGGGACTCGCCGTCACCATCGAACGAGACTTCGCCATCGACCCCGCGCGCATGTGGGAGCTGTGGACCACTCCGGAGCACGTCGCCGCCTGGCTGCGACCGTCGCTCGACCGCTACAAGCCGTCGACCTGCGAGGCGGACGTCCGCGAGGGCGGCGCGTACCGGCTGCTCATTCCCGGCGTGGAGGAGGGCGATTTCGTCGCCTACGGACGCTATCTCGAGCTCGACCCGCCGCGACGCCTGCGCTTCACCTGGGGTTGGGAGGGCGACATGCCGCATGTGGCCGACACCTCGGAGGTCGACGTCGAGATCACCGCCACGGACGGCGGCTGCCACCTGCGCCTGACCCACACCCGGCTGTGGGATGAGGATCAGCTGGCGAGCCACAGCGAGGGGTGGCGGGGCACGCTCGACGTGCTCGCGCACCTGTACGGCTGACCCTCACCACGCCCTCGCGGAAGCATCCTCGCCCCATCGCGGTTGACCTCACCAGGGACTCCGCGACGAGGAGGGAGCGGACATGGGCGTGACGGCGGACGCATCGTCGCTCACGGCAGTGCGTCCGGAGAAGCTCGAGATCCTCGACGTGCTCTGGGCGAACGGCCCGGACGGCGCGCGGCTGCCGGTGCGACGGGACGATGCGGTCGAACGCCTGCGGGCGTCCGACCAGCCGGGCGCGGCTGCCCTCGTGCAGGCGATGCCCGCGCACGGCGGCGTGCTCGACGAGGACGCCGTGGACGCCACCTTCCTCGCGGTTCACCTCGAGCTGGCCCGCCTCAGCGAGTTCGTCCACGTCCCCCAGCGGATGGCCCAGTCGCTGCGGCCAGTGGTGGACCGCCTCCGCGACTCCGGGGAGGGCCCGGTGCGCATCGTCGATCTGGGGTGCGGCATCGGCTACGACACCCGCATCCTCGCCGCCACCGGCGCGCTCGGCGACGGGGTCGAGTATGTGGGTCTCGACTTCAACTCGCTCCTCGTCGACGCCGCCACCCGGCTCGCCGCGCTCGAGGAGATCCCGGTGACCTTCCTGGTAGGCGACGCTCTCGACTCCTCGCTCTCGATGGAGGATCCGGACCGCACTGTGGTGGTGTCCTCCGGAGTGCTCCACCACCTCGGGCGTGACAACCTCCAGCCGTTCTTCGCTCAGACCGCGAACTCGGGCGTGGCGGCGTTCGCCCACTTCGACGTCAATCCCGGGCTCTGGGCGGACGTGGGCGCATGGGTGCTTCACCACACACGCATGCGCGAGCCCGTCTCGCGCCACGACGGCTCCATGTCGATGAAGCGCGCCTTCACCACCGAGGACCTGCTGACCTATGCCTCCGCCGGCTGCGGGCGCGCCTATCACCTCCGCTGCGACAAGGTCACCAACCTGTACCCGCGGCCCGAGCAGATCGTGCGCCCGGTCCTCGGACTGCGCAGGGACCTGGGAGGCGCACCGTGAGGGAGATCATCGACTCGATCGACTTCGGAGACGTGTTCGGCCTGGCCCTCCTGAGCATCGTGGTGCTTCAGCACGCCGGCACCGCCGGGATCCACGCGTGCATGGGACGTGACGGCCGCACCCGTCACCGTGCCATCGAGATCCAGGGAGCATGGCGCGGCACCGTCGCGCTCGTGGTCCTGCTCACCCCCGTCGGGGTGGTGTGGGCGCTCGACGCGTTCTCCTCGCCGGAACGCTTCCACCTCTACATGCGCGCCAACGAGGCGATGCTATGGCTGTGGATCCCCATCACGGTGGTCGCGCTCACCAGCTTCCTGATCGCGCGAGTGTCCCCATGGCAGGTCCGCTCCAACGTGAACTCGATGGTCTTCAGCGTGCTGGAGCTGCTCCGTCCGGCGGTGGCGGCGGCAGGCATGGCCATCGGCGCGATCGCGACCGGCGACCTCCGGGTGGGACTCGTAGGCGCGTTCGCGGTGCTCATGGGCCTCATGGTGTTCCGGCTCACCAGGCGTTGGTGGTACTCGAAGCCGGTCACGCTCGATGACCTGGGACCGGCGCCTCGAACGGCCTGACCGTGCCACCGTCCCTCAGCGCACGAATCCTGCGAATGCCTTGAGACGGGGAAGGATCCGCTCGCGCCAGTCGTTCTGTGGGCAGGTGGGATGACCGTGATCCCGCCGGGCGGCGCCGCCCTGACCCGCCGCCCGGAATGCTCGCGCGGCGGCTGACCACCGCACGCGACGCGCAGAGGACCCTCATGTCCGACCTCACCCGCACCCTCGAACTTCCCCGCATCGACTCGCCTACACCCACGTCCGGCGAACTGACCCACCGGGCCGCCTTCGTCGAGCCCGAGCCCACCACGCTCACGATCCCCGTGGTCGGGGGTGGCGAGACCGTCGTGCTCGGCGAGCCCGAGCCGGGCGTCCGCAGCATCGAGTCCCTCTCGCTCACCCCGCGCCGCGCAGGCCTCGCGCTCACGGCGCTGGCGGTGGGCGCATTCGCCACCGGCGCGAACGAGGCATCGATCGTGGCCCTTTCCCCGACCATCGCGGCGGGCCTGGGCGTCCCGGTCGCATCGGTCGGGCTGCTCGCGACGGCCTTCGCGCTGACCGTGGTGATCGCCGCGATACCGCTCACCCTGCTCACCGGTCGGCTGAGCCGGCGCCTCGCGCTGGGCACCACCCTCGCCGTCTGGACGGTGGGCGTCGGGATCGCCGCGAGCGCCACGAGCCTCGGACAACTGGCCACGGGCCGCGTGGTCTCCGCGGCGGCCCACGCGCTCTTCTGGGGGGTGGTGGCACCCACGGCTGCCGGCCTCTTCGCCCCGCATCTGCGCGCCCGCAGCGTCACGCGCATCATGGTGGGCGCCGCCGCGGCCGGCGTCATCGGGACGCCCCTCATCACCGTCGCCGGAACGCAGCTGGGCTGGCAGGCGCCGTACTGGGGATTCGCGGTCCTCGGAGTCGCGCTCACGGCGGCGCTCGCGCTGACGCTGCCCGGCAAGCCGCCCGCCCCGGACCCCGATCAACCCCGTCCCCAGACCCGCGGCGACCTGCCCTCGCTCTCCGCGTTCCTGCGGGTGCTCGCGGTCACGTTCGTCGCGACGGTGGGCATGACCACCACGTGGACGTACATCGTCCCGTTCTTCACGGACGTCGCCTCCGTGGGCACCGCCACCGTGCCGGTGCTGTTCGCGCTCGGCGGGACCGTGGCGGTGGGCGCGACGCTGGGCGTGTCCCGATTCCTCACGCGGCACGCCGTGCCCACGGTCGCGGTCGGACTCGGACTGCTCACCGGGGCGTGGACGTTGCTCGCCCTCGGGCTCGGGTGGTCCGCCATCCTGGCGCAGGTGCTGCAGGCCGCCGGTTGGGCCGTGCTGCTCGCCGCGCTGCTCAATTGGGCGATGCGACACACACCCTGGCGCACGGAGGTGGGCGCCTCCACCTACACGGTCACCATGAACTCGGGGGCGGCGATCGGGCCGTTGCTGGGCGGGCTCATCGTCTCCCGGTGGGGCCTGCCCGCTCTGCCGCTCGTGTCCTTGGGCCTCACGTTGGGCGCCGCCGCGATCACCGCGGCGGTGGACCGAAGGACACTGCGGCGCCTACGGGTGCCGCGCCACGTCAGGATGGCGCTCGAGGCCAGGCGCACGCTCGCCGCACGGCGCCGCGAATTCCAGCGGCGTACGGCGAACGCGACGGCACGGTCCGCCGGCACGGCGGTCCGCCGTGCGGGGGGCGCGCTCCGTGGCCACGTCGCGGACCTGGACACCCTCCTGGGCTGACCGCGCCGGACTCGACGTGCGCCGCCGAACCCGGAGTCGGAGACTGGAGGGGCAGTCCCCGACGAAAGGAGCCGATCATGCTCGGCGACAGCACTGCGATGGCCTGCTTCTCCACCGATTCGGTCGAGAAGGCACGCGAGTTCTACGGCGACACCTTGGGTATCGCCATCTCCCACATGGACAGCGGAAGCCTGGTCTTGGACCTCGCCAATGACTCGCACGTCCTCATCTACGAAAAGGACGACCACGCCGCGTCGAACTACACCACCCTGGTCCTGCAGGTGGACGACCTGCGGGCGACGGTGGCGGCACTCAAGGAGCGCGGCATCGAGTTCGCGGACCTGCCATACACCGATGCCGACGGCATCGCCGTGGACGAGGGCATGCCTCCGACCGCCTGGTTCACGGACCCCGCGGGCAACTGGATCGCGATCGGCGAGATGCCTCCGATGTAGCGTCACGCGCCCGTGTGAGCGCCGCGCGGAGAGCGACACGTCGCCGCTCGCCGTGCGGCGAGGCGCGCGCGGGCGCACACTGGTGGGGTCCCTGTGAGGCGGTTCGCCCGCCCATCGCCGGCACCCCCCGCCGGCACCCACCCACGCAGCGGAAAGCCCCGCCCGTGCGTGCGCCCGCGCCACGCGGCGCCACCGCATCCGCAGGGGGCCGCTGCCGCCCGGCACGGGCCGGGCATCCGACTCAGGAGCAGGATCATGCTCAATCACAGCAATGCGTTCGGGAGCTTCTCCACGGACGACATCGACGCCGCGGAACGCTTCTACGGCGAAACCCTCGGGCTGGAGGTGATGCGCTGGGCCGACGCGGGTATGGGCGAGATGCTCTGGCTCACCCTGCCCGGCGGCGGCCGTGAATTCATCTATCACAAGGAGGATCACACCCCGGCGACTCACACGGTCCTCAACTTCGAGGTCGACGACTTCGACGGCGAGGTCGCGTCGCTGCGCGACAAGGGCGTCATGCTCGAGCACCTCGAGTGGACCGACGACAACGGCGTAGCGCGCGACATCGAGGGTCGCATGCCGGTCACCGGCTGGTTCAAGGACCCAGCGGGCAACTGGATCTGCATGATGCAGAAGATGGCGGTCGCGCACTGACGCGCACACCCTGTCCCCCGGACGGCACCGCGGGCGTCTCCTCCGGGGGGCGCCCGCGGCGCTGTCGCGCTACGGTCGACGAATGGAACCCCTGACACGCCTGGCAGACGAGTACTACGACTACAAGCTGGGCGTGAGTCCTATCGACCTCATGTGGGACGGCAGGCTCGAGCACCTCGCCGAGTGGAACGACGTCACCGTCGACGGCCGCGCCGCCGCGCACGCGCGCCTGATCGCGTTCGCCGAGGCCGCGGAGGCCATCGACACGGGCAACGCGCAGGAGGCGCGCGCGCTTCGCGATGTCATCGCGACGTCCGCACGGGCTTCGGCGCTCCAGCTCGCCTGGGAACCTGAGCTGCTGTACCTCAACCCGGCCATGGGCGTGTGGGAGCTGGTCATGGGGTTCATCGGCTCGTTCCCGCTCGCGACCGCGGAACACGGCGAGGCGTATCTCGCGAAGCTGCGCGGGCTGCCCCGCCTCCTCGAGGACGTCATGGATGTGGCCGAGGCCGCCGCCGCGGAGGGTCGCGTGGCCCTCAAGCGTCATCTCGACGCGACGGCCGCGTCGGTGGAGACCGCGGCGAGCCGCGCCCGAGAGGGCGACGACCGGCTGCGCAGCCAGCCTGCTCCCACCGGCATGGACGATGCGGCGAAGGCCGCGTGGGAGGCGTCCCGTGACGCCGTGGTCGCCGATGAGGTGCTCCCGGCGGTGGACCGCTTCGCGGCTCGGCTGCGGCTGCTCGCGGAACGCGGCCTGCCGGACGAGACCCCGGGACTGGTCCACCTGGAGGGCGGCGCGAAGGTGTACCGCGACCGCATGTGGTCGCACTTGCTGATCGATATGACGCCGGATCAGGTGCACCAGGTGGGTCTGGCCGAGGTCGCACGGCTCGAGGACGAGTATCGGGCGATCGCGGGCCCGCTGCTCGGCACGGAGGACATCGAGGAGATCTACACACGGCTCCGCGAGGACACCTCGCTGCGCTACACCGACTCCGCGAGCATCGTCGCCGACGCGGAGGCGGCGCTGGCGAAGGCCAACGCGGCGGCGCCCGCCTGGTTCGCCCACCTGCCGCAGTCGGGTTGCACGGCGCACGCCACGGATTTCGGGGCGATGGCGTACTACTCGCCTCCGGACCCGCGCACGGGCAAGGAGGGCCAGTTCTACTTCAAGTCCTCGGATCCGAGCCAGTGGGCCACCTATGAGATGGAGGCGATCGCGTACCACGAGGCCGTGCCGGGCCACCATCTCCAGCTTGCGCTGCACGTCGAGAACGAGGACCTGCATCCGGTCCAGCGCGAGTTCTTCAACACGGCCTACGCGGAGGGGTGGGGCCTGTACACCGAGCGGCTCGCGGACGAGATGGGCCTCTACTCCTCGGACCTGTCCCGCGTCGGGATGCTGAGCGCGGACTCCCTGCGGGCGTGCAGGCTGGTGGTCGACACGGGGATTCACGCCCTCGGATGGAGCCGTTCCCAGGCGATCGATTTCATGGTGGCCCACACCCCGATGGATCGCCATCACATCGAGCAGGAGGTCGACCGCTACATCGGCATGCCGGGCCAGGCGCTGGCATACATGATCGGCCGACTGGAGATCCTCGCGATCCGCGAGGAGGCGCAGATGAGGCCCGACTTCGATATCCGCGAGTTCCACGATGCGGTGCTCCGATACGGCGCCGTGCCGCTGCCCACACTCCGATCGCTGGTGCTCGACTAAGCGATCCACCTGGTCTCGGGGTGCCCCCCGGGGCTTACATACGCTACGCAGAATGTCAACTTTTACACCG
The DNA here is from genome assembly GCF_024642165.1 of Demequina sp. GTDB lineage: Bacteria > Actinomycetota > Actinomycetes > Actinomycetales > Demequinaceae > Demequina. The sequence goes on along the minus strand of NZ_JAHEBP010000058.1, from coordinate 1,631 downwards.
GTCGCAAGGCACGCCTAACCTGGAGGGGTCATGCCAGTTCTCCCCCGCCTCGTCGCCCTCGCCTGCGCCCTCCCGCTGGCGCTCGCGGGCTGCTCGTCGTCCTCGTCGACCGAGCCCAGCCCGAGCCTCGAGCGCATCGTCACCGACCCGAAGTCGACCGTGGCTGCATCGCCGTCGCCCGTCCCCACCTCCGTGGGCGGCCCGGCGATCGCGGCGGTGACCGAGCAGCACGAGATTGTGGGCGACCTCGACGCGCCGTGGGACATGGAGTTCATGACCGACGGGTCGCTGCTGGTGACGGAGCGAGACACTGCCACCATCCGGCGGGTGCGCGCCGGCTTCGCGACCGTGCTGAACGGACCGGGAGCGGAGGCGCTGCGGTCGACCGTCATGAATGCGGGCGAGGGCGGGCTCCTCGGCATCGCCGTCCTGGAGGGCGACGTCACCTATCTCTACGCGTACATCACGCGCGAGGACGACAACGCGGTGCTGCGCATGGAACTTCATGATGATCTGCTGAGCCTCCCGACGCCCGTGATCGAGGGCATCCCGTCCGCCAAGAACCACGACGGCGGCCGCATGCGCTTCGGCCCCGACGGCTTCCTCTACATCTCGGTGGGCGACGCGGGCAAGCCGGAGCTGGCGCCCAACACGGACTCCTTGGCCGGCAAGATCCTGCGGGTGATCGCCGACGGCAGCGAGGCGGACGGCAAGGCCGCGCCGGACAATCCCTGGAAGAACCGGGTCTGGTCGCGTGGGCACCGCAACGTCGAGGGCTTCGGCTGGGTCGCCGACGGCCGCATGTACGCCAGCGAACTGGGCCAGGACTCCGCGGACGAGCTCAACCTCATCAAGGCCGGAGCGAACTACGGCTGGCCGGCGCACGAGGGCTTCTCGGGTGCACCCAGCGGGACGGCCCCCGGGACGATGCTGGGTGGCTACACCTTCCCCGTCGCGACGTGGGACCCGGACGAGGCCTCGCCCTCCGGTATCGGCATCACGCACGAGGCGATCTACATGGCGTCCCTCAAGGGCGAGCGCCTCTGGCGGATCCCGCTGACCACAGACGGCATCGGCGAGCCGCACGTGATCCTGGACGGGATGGGCCGGCTCCGAGACGCCGCAGCGGCCCCCGACGGCAGCGTCTACGTGCTCACCAACAACACGGATGGGCGCGGCACCCCCACCGAGGGCGACGACAGGCTCCTGGGCCTCACCATCGGATAGGGCTGGAGCTCGCGCATCGGCGCGCCCGGTCGATGGCGCGCTAGGGTGCGGGCATGACGCTCGCTGCCGCCATCCTCGCCATCATCGCCGGCGCCGCGCACGTGGGCGTGTGGGCCGCGGAGTCCCTGTTCTGGGAGCGCGAGCCCGTGTGGCGGCTGTTCGGGGCGCGGTCCGCACAGGAGGCCGCCACGCAGGCCGGACCCATGTTCAACATCGGCTTCTACAACCTGTTCCTCGGGCTCGGCGCGATCGCGGGCGGCGTCCTCGCCGTCGCATCGTCCCAGTGGACCCTGCTGGTCTACACGTGTCTGTTCATGGCGGGCGCCGGCGGAGTGCTGCTGATCCGCTATCCCGGGCTGTGGCGCGGGGCGCTCGGCCAGTCCGCCATCCCGATCCTGGCGCTG
>NZ_JAHEBP010000057.1 GCF_024642165.1 Demequina sp. | reverse complement strand
CCAACAGAGCCCCGTGCCCCAGCGGCGGGACGCCCGCGCGGTGATGGGGATCGAGCACGGTGCCGCCGCACCAGACCGCCGCCGGCGCACGCGCCGCCGCCAGCACCTCGGCGGCGGTGGTACCGGGGGCGACCTCGAGGTCGCCCACGCCCTCGACGGTCACGATCATGGGTCGAGTGGACCTCGCGCACCGCCGAGAACGTGCGACGCGCGCTCGACCCGTGGAGGGGCGCGGCCGCGTCAGGGGCTGGTGACAGCGGCTCCGCCGGCGGGCGGGTCGAGCGGCACCAGCACGCCGTCCTGGTCGACGAGCCCGGCGTACCAGGAGTACGTGCGGTCGAAGTATGTGCGCGGAATGCCCTGCAAGCGGTAGGCGGATTGGCGCACTACCGAGCTCTCGACCACCTGCGGATCCGCGGACCACTCGAACCACTCGGGGTTCCGGGTCAGCACCACGGGCGCCGTCTCCCACACCCCGGCCATCGCGGCCATCTTCTCCGGCGTAAGCGCGCGCAGGGCGAGGACGGTGGGCTGGTCGCACGTGACGCGCAGGGAACCGAAGTGGGAGGAGGTGCCCGCCAGGATGATCGGGCGTCCCGGGGCGAGCGCGCAGAGCTCGTCGAGCTGTTCGCGGGCGCCGCCCATCTCGCGGACGAAGACGGGCGTGGCCCCGGAGATCGGCAGATCGTCGCGAAGGTCGATCGACACCCACGTGGTGAGCGGCAGGACCACGAAGGCCACGGCTGCCGTGGTGCGCGCCGTCCGTCGCGCCCGCGGCGTGCGCAGCCGCGCGGCGAGCCACCACGCGGCGACGGCGGCCGCGATGGCGAAGCCCGGCAACGTCACCGGTTCGAATCGCCGGAACGCCCAGAGCTGGTCGGGGACGATCTCCGGATTCCAGAAGTACAGCAGCGACGTCGGGAGCACCGCGCCGAGCAGGAGCAGCCAGCCCCCACGGGACCGTACCGCCCACATCGTCGCGAGGCCCAGCCCCACGATGCCCAGCGCGACGAGGGGCCACGTGAGGTAGTAGCTCACCCAGGTCACGGTGTGCTCGGCGTAGGTGCGCGTCGGGTCGATCTCGAGACCCTGGGCGCTTTGGAACGACTCGACCACCGAGTTGGTGAAGCGGTCCACGCTGGACTCGGTGCCACGCCGCGAGACCCACCACAGGGGGCGCGACGCCAGGACCGCGAGCAGCAGCGAGACCCCCGCGCCGGCGGCGATGGCGCCCCGCCGGCCCAGCACCGCGCGCAGGCCCGTCGCGAGGCGGTCACCGCCCCAGAACCAGGTGATCATCCACGCCGCCAGCAGGACCGCCACGGCGGAATACCCGAGCATCAGCGTGCGCGCCTGGTCGCCCAGCCGCTCCGCGTACGACTCGCTCCATCGCCACAGCGCCGCGTAGCCGGCCATCAGCACGCCGGCCTGAACCAGCACGATGCCGAGGCCCAGCCCGGCGCGCCGGGCGCGCGGACCCTCCGCCACCGCGAGCGCCACCACCGCGGCCGCGAGGAGGCCGAGCGCGAACACCGCGCCGTCGATGCGGATGAACGAGGTCGCTCCCGAGGCGACGGCCCCGAGGAGCGCGGCGCCCGCACGCCGGTCCTCGATGCCGCGCCACAGCCACAATGCAGCGGCGAGCACCAGTACCAGGGTGAGCGGCTCCGTATACGCGGACCGCGACAGGCCGATGTGGGCGACGGACAGCGCCACGGCGGCCGCGGGGGCGAGCGACGCGAGCGGTCCGAGCACGCGCCGCGCGAGCGCATAGACCACCAGGATCCCGACGGCGCCGATGGCGAGGTTCGCCACCAGCACGCCGCGGTCACCGCCGATCCACCCGCCGGCGGCGATGAGCGCGGAGAGCATGCGCGCCCCTTGGGGCTGGATCGCGTCGCCGCGCAGGTTCCACGCCTCGGAGGCGTCCGCCAGCACCGATCCGTCGACCGCGGCCGCGTCGATCGACCCCAGCGTGGGGATGTCGCTCTCGGGGTGGTCGACCAGCCACATTCCAGTGAGCGTGAGGAAGCCGGGGTCCCGGACCACGATGAGGAACTCGGCGGACATGAGGGCGTTCGCGACGGCCCACACGCCGGCGCCGGTCACGGCGATGGCGGCGCCCCAGCGGTCCGCCGCGGTGACGCGGGTGGGCGTGGGCACCACGCGCCACGCGAGGGCGAGGCCTACCGCCGCCGCCGGCAGCACCGTCCACGGCTCATGGAGGCCCACGGACACCCAGGCGCCCGCCGAGAGCGCCAGCATCACGGCAGCGAGGACGATGCGTTCGGGCGCGGCCACCAGGGCGGCGGCGGCGCGTGCGTGCCCGCGTCCCGCCACGGAGCTCGAAGCGTGTGCCGTCACGGCCACTCAGCGTAGCCGCGCGCATCGTCCCGGGTCTCCGCCACGGCCGAAGGGCGTGCTTGCGAACTCCGCACGCCCGAGTACTGTGGCGTCATGACGCGAATTGTTTTGGTCGAAGATGACCCGACCATTTCAGAACCCTTGACCCGTGCTTTGGGCAGAGAGGGGTATGACGTCGAGTGGCACGGCAACGGGCTCGGCGGGGTCGGGGCGGCGGGCGATGCGGATCTGGTGATCCTGGACCTGGGCCTGCCGGACATCGACGGCATCGACGTCGCGCGCCGGATCCGCGAGAAGGGCCTGCCCGTCCCGATCCTGATGCTGACCGCGCGCGCCGACGAGGTCGACCTGGTGGTGGGCCTCGACGCGGGCGCGGACGACTACGTCACCAAGCCCTTCCGGCTCGCGGAACTGCTGGCCCGGGTGCGCGCCCTCCTGCGCCGCCGCACCGGCACCGAGGCTGGTGCCGATCTCGAGGTGGGCGGCGTGCGCATCGACGTCGCCGGCCACCGCGCCTACCTGGACGGCGAGGAGCTGCAGCTGAGCGGCAAGGAGTTCGACCTGCTGCACGTGCTGGTGGCCAGCGCCGGGTCCGTGGTGTCGCGCGACACGCTCATGCGCGAGGTGTGGGAGGCGGATCCGGGCGCCCCTTCGAAGACCCTCGACATGCACGTCTCCTGGCTGCGGCGCAAGCTCGGGGACGACGCCTCGCACCCCCACTTCATCACCACCGTGCGCGGGATGGGCTTCCGCTTCGAGACCGGCGCGTAAGGGGCCCCGTGCGGCGCCGTGTCCTGGCCGCGACCTTCTCGGCGCTCGCCGTCGCGGTGGTCATGCTCGGCATCCCCCTCGCCGTCGCGGCGGTGCAGATCATCCGCGACGATGCGCTCCGCGACCTCGACGTGCGTGCCACCACGGCGGCGAGGGCCCTCGAGGTGCGCTACCTGTCGGGGGAGTCGATCACCGAGGACAACGTCTCCTCGTTCGTGAGCGACAACCCGGGTTCGCCCTCGTACATCTACGCACGCCTGCCCGACGGCACCGTGATCACGGCGGGGGAGGAGCCCTCTCCCGCCTATTCGGAGAGCCACGCCACCGATTCCGGGATCGTGGTGCTCGCGTACATCTCTTGGTGGGACGTGTTCTGGCAGGCCGCCAGGATCGTGGGCCTGGTGCTGGCGAGCGGCTCCGTCGCCATCGTCGCCGGCGTCGCCATGGCGACGTGGCAGGCGAATCGGCTGTCCGCGCCGCTGGTGTACCTGGCCGCCTCCGCGGAGCAGCTCGGGTCGGGTCAGGTCCGGCCGCGCCTCGAGAAGACCGGCATCGAGGAGATCGACCTGGTCGCCGACGAGCTCTCCCGCTCCGCGGACCGGATGGCCGCGCGGCTGGCCACCGAGCGGCAGTTCGCCGCCGACGCGTCGCACCAGCTGCGTACGCCGCTGACGGCGCTCACCATGCGCCTCGAGGAGATCTCGGCGCTCACCGATCAGGACGACGTGCGCGAGGAGTCGGAGAAGTCGCTCGAGCAGGTCGAGCGGCTCGTGGGCGTGGTCGACGAGCTGCTGGGGCGCTCGCGCCGGGCCCTCGGCGCCGGCACCGAGCTGGTGCACCTCGACGCGGTCTTCGACCAGCAGCGCGAGGAGTGGGCCCCTGCCTTCGAGCAGGCGGGGCGCGCGCTCATCGTGATGCCCACGGACGCGACGGTGTTCGCGACGCCGGGCGGTCTGGCGCAGGTGCTCGCCACGCTGATCGAGAATTCGCTCAAGCACGGCGGCGGCGCCACGCGCGTGACGGCCCGCGACTCCGGACAGAACCATGCCGTGGTCATCGACGTGTCCGATCACGGCGACGGTGTTCCCGACGATCTCGCGCCGCGGATCTTCGAGCGGGAGGTGACGTCGGGGCGCGGCACCGGCCTGGGGCTGGCGCTCGCGCGCGACCTGGTGACGGCCGACGGCGGCAGGCTCGAGCTGGCTCAGCGCGTCCCCGCCACCTTCGCGGTGTTCCTCCAGGGGGTGCCGCGCATGGTGGACATCGAGGAGATCGTGCCCCACGGCCAGCCGGTCGACCCGCGCAGGCGTCGCCGCTAGGCCTCCTCGCCCGGCGCGGCGGGCGCGTCGCCGGCGACCACCGCATCGTCCCCCGGCGCGGAGAACACGAACAGTCCGTAGCCCGCGTAGCGCGTGACCGTGCCCAGTCCGATGCCCACGAGCGACGCGATGTTGTCCGCGAGCAGGCTGGTGAACCCCCACGCGTGGTGGCTCACGGCCACCGCGCCGGCCTCCACCGCCAGGGCGAGGGCGTTGACCAACCCGAACAGCACGAGCTCCCGTGCGGGACGATGCCGGGTTCGGCCCTTGTAGGTCCAGCGGCGGTGGGCGACCCACGCGAACAGGATCGAGGTCAGGGTGGCGATCACCTTGGCCGTCACCACGCGGTCGTCGTCGCCGGCGATCTCCGCATCGGGGCCGAGCGGGCCCAGCCGCAACAGGTTGAACACGCCCAGGTTCACCACGATGCCGGCGAGGCCCACCACGCCGAAGCGGGTCAGCTCGCCCGCTCGCTCGCGGATCCATCGCACGATCACGAGGCACGAGCCTAGACCCCGGTAGTTTGGTGCCATGACCCCGATCGTCGCCGTCGTCGGCGGAGGCCAGCTCGCCCGCATGATGGCCGCCCCCGCCACCTCGCTGGGCATCACGCTGCGCGTCCTCGTCGAGTCCAGCGAGGCCGCCGCCGCGCTGCCCGCGCACCAGACCGTCGTGGGTCTGCCCACGGATCCCGACGCGATCGATCGACTGCTCGCTCACCCGCGGCCGGACGCGCTGACGTGGGAGCACGAGCACATCCCCGCGGAGGTCTTCGACGCCGCCGCCGCCGTGGGCGTGCCGGCGCGGCCGGGTCTCCACGCCCTGCTGTACGCGCAGGACAAGATCGAGATGCGCGGCCGCATGGACGCGCTCGGCCTGCCCAACCCCGCGTGGGCGCACGTCGAGACCGAGGCGGACGTCGAGGACTTTCTCGCGGTGCACGGCGGCCACGGGGTCCTCAAGACGGCGCGCGGCGGCTATGACGGCAAGGGCGTCCGCGTCATCGACTCCCCTCACGCAGCGGTGGACTGGCTCCGGGCGGCGGCCGACGGCGGGCCGCGGGTGCTGATCGAGGAGAAGGTGCCGTTCGAGCGCGAGCTCGCCGTGCTGGTGGCGCGCCGTCCCTCGGGTGAGATGCGCGAGTGGCCCACCGTCGAATCCATTCAGCGCGCAGGGGTGTGCTCTGAGGTGATCGCGCCCGCGCCGGACCTGTCGCCCGCGCTCGCGGCCCAGGCGGCGAGCATCGGCGACGCGGTGGCGAGCGGGCTCGGCGTGGTGGGGGTGCTGGCCGTCGAGCTGTTCCTCGCCGGCGACCGGCTGCTGGTGAACGAGCTGGCGATGCGCCCCCACAACTCGGGCCACTGGACCATCGACGGCGCCGTCACCAGCCAGTTCGAGCAGCACCTGCGCGCGGTGCTCGACCTCCCGCTGGGCGACACGGCGGCCACGGCGCCGTGGACCGTGATGGCGAACGTGCTGGGCGGCGCGCGCGCCAGGCTCACCGACGCGCTCTCCGAGGTGGACGATGCGGGAGCCAGGATCGAGCTCTATGGCAAGGGCGTGCGCGCCGGCCGCAAGGTGGGCCACGTCAACGTCTCGGCCGCGACCAGGGACGAGGCGTACGCCAGGGCGGTGGCGGCCGCCGCTATCGTGAGGGACGGAGGTGGCGCATGAGCGCGATTCGGGTGGGGCTGGTCATGGGGTCGGACTCCGATTGGCCCACGATGAAGGCGGCCGGGGAGGCGCTGGACGAGTTCGGCATCGGCTACGAGAAGGATGTGGTCTCCGCCCACCGCATGCCCGAGCAGATGATCGCGTACGGGCGCGAGGCGGAGTCCCGCGGGCTCGCGGTCATCATCGCGGGAGCGGGTGGCGCCGCCCATCTGCCCGGCATGCTGGCATCCGTCACCGCGCTGCCCGTGATCGGCGTGCCCGTGCCGCTCCAGCACCTCGACGGCATGGACTCGCTGCTGTCGATCGTGCAGATGCCCGCGGGCGTCCCCGTGGCGACGGTCTCCATCGGCGGGGCGCGCAACGCGGGCCTGCTCGCCGCTCGGATCCTCGGCTCCGGCGAAGGAGCGGAGGCGGAGCGGATCCGCTCGCGCATGGTGAGGTTCCAGGCGGAGCTTCGGGACGCCGCCTACGCGAAGGGTGCGGCGCTCCGCGACTCCTGAGGACCCCGCTAGGCGGTCGCGCAGCTGTCGAGGATCTCCTGCTCGGTCTCGCGGTCCGGGGTGGGCGACACCGAGGGGGTGCTGCTGGTTCCGGGAGACGTGCTGGCGGACGGCTCCGGCGTCGCCGACGCGCCGTCGGTCGGCTCCTCGACCGGCGCGATCTGCTCGTCGGCCTTGAGCAGCGCGAACATCGCGGCCGCCTCGTCCTCCTTCCACACCACGTCACCGCTGCCGTCGCTGGGGTACATCCACGGCACGGTGGTCATGTAGAGGTTGTCGGTGTCGAAGTTCCGCAGGCTCCACGCGAGACCCAGCAGCGAGTGAGAGTCGCCCAGCTTCGGGTCCATGGTCAGCGATTCGGCGGTGGCCGTGATGAACTCGGTGCCCTTGGTCGCGTCCGTGAGCAGGTTGAGCCCCAGCGCCTTCCGGGCCATGTTGGTGAGCAGCTCCTGCTGGCGCTCGATGCGCATGAGGTCGGAGCCGTCGCCCAGCCCGGAGCCGGTCCGCGCCCGGGCCCATGCCAGCGCCGTGGTGCCGTCGAGGACCTGCGGGCCCGCCTCGAGGTCGAGGTGGGCCTTGCTCGAGGAGACGTCGTTGGGGATGCACATCGGGACGCCGTCCAGAGCGTCGACCATGTTGACGAAGCCGCTGAAGTCGATGACCGCGTAGTGGTCGACGCGGACGCCGGTGAGGTCGTAAAGGGTGGTCGCGACGCAGGCCGCAGCCTCGGCCACGTTCCCGTTCTGACCCCCGTTCGCGAACGCGATGTTGAACTTGCCGGTCCAACCCTTGACGGTGCTGCCGTCCAGCATCTTGCAGTCCGAGACGCGCACGCGCGAGTCGCGCGGGATCGAGATCATCTCGATCCGCGACCGGTCGGCGGAGATGTGCATGATGATCGTGGTGTCGTTGCGCATGCCCCCGACATCGCCCTTGCCGAGCTCCTCGTTGGCGTCGCCCAGGCGCGAGTCGGAGCCGAGCAGCAGGATGTTGAGCGCCTTGCCCGCGGAGTCGTCCTCGGGCGTGGGGGTCGCATCCGGGGTGGCCGAGGGCAGCAGCGCGGAGATGTCCTGAGTGGTGAAGCTGTTGTCGATGCGGTTGAGGCTGGTCTCGACGAAGACGAGGCCGAATCCGGCGACGGCGGCGAGGAGGGCCAGGATCGCTGCGAGCGCCCGGTGCGACGGGACGCGGGTGGCGTGGCGAAGTCGCCTACGGCTGCGAGGATCGGTCACCTCGACGGTCATGGACACTCCTGGGCTGAACGTGCGCGCGCACGTGGGTCGGTACTGGCGACACAACGCTCGCGGTGCGGAAAGCGTTCCTCACTCATGTGTCAGCGGCAGGCGCCCAGCAAGTCCTCGAGGGACGTCGCGGACGAGGAGCCGGCAGGCTCCGCGGTCTCGGACGGCTTCGGCGAGGACGTGGTCTCGTCCTTCTTGCCGTCGTCCCACGCGGAACTCGCGTCGCCCTCGGCGGTCACGGAGATCGGTCGGTCGTTTCTCATATCGTCCCACATCTGCTCCGCCTCCGGCAGGATCCGCACGTTCAGCCGGTCCTCGGTATAGGCCCACGGCACCGTCTCGAAGGCGATGTCCCTGGCATCGAGGCCGCGCACGCTGTACGCGAGCGCGAGCAGGGAGGACGTGTCCGCGAGCTCGGTGTCCATGGTGAGCGACTCGGCGCCGGCGCGGATGAACTGCGTGAGCTCGCCCACGTCCGTCAGCAGATTCTTCGACAGCACGGTGCGCGCCACCTGCTCGAGCATTTGCTGCTGGCGCGTGATGCGCTGCAGGTCCGAGCCCGAGACGCCGCCCTGCTCGGCGGTGCGCAGGCGCGCGTAGGCGAGCGCGGTGGTGCCGTCGAGCACCTGGGGTCCCGGCCGCAGATCGAGGTGAGCCTTGGAGGAGACGAGCCGCTCGGGAATGCACATGGGCACGCCGCCGATCGCGTCCACCATGTCGATGAAGCCCGTGAAGTCGACCACTGCGTAGTGGTCGATGTAGACGCCGGTCATCTGCTCGACCGTCTTGATGGTGCACGCCGCGGCCTCCGCCGCGCTGCCGCGGGCGCCCCCGTGGGAGAACGCGATGTTGAAGTCGCCGGTGGTGCCCGGAACCGTCGATCCGTCGAGGTAGGTGCACGCGGGGATCTCCACCTGGGCGTCCCGGGGAATCGAGACGGCCTCGACGCGGGAACGGTCCGCGGAGACGTGCACCAGCATCGTCGTGTCGTTGCGCATGCCCTGGACGTCCGAGCCGCCGCCCACCTTGAGGTTGCCGCCGTCTCGCACATCGGACCCCATCACCAGGATCGTCAACGGGCCGTCGGTTCCCGCGCCGGCGCGCTCGGGACGGTCGCCCACCAGTGCCCGCACGTCCTGCGCGTGATACGCCGAGTCGAGCTGATCCACCACGGTGTTGCCGTAGACGAGCACGAATCCGGCCACCCCGGCCGCCGCGAGGGCCGCGTACCAGAGGATTCGCCGCACCAGGCCGCCGCGCGCGTGGCGGGCCTGGACCTGTGCGGTCTCGGTCATCGCGCTCCTCGTGCTGTGCTCCGGCGTAGCGGCAGTCTAGGCGTGGGACCGCCGTGTTCCCGGGAGGCACGGGCCGTCTTCCGCGGTCCGTGCCGGCTCCGCGTGGCCGACACGCCCGGCCGCGCGTGCTGCGAGGTTTGTCACGTCTGGGAGTTTGGACTTGACGTGTGGGGATTACACGGCTGTAATTCCTCTAGACGGGTTCAGATCCGTCGCGAACGGAGGTGGGGGCCAATGTGGAATATCTACGAAGGCTCGGTGCCCTCTGACGCAGGCAAACCGGCATCGACACTGGCGTCGGTGGTGGACATCTTCAGCGGTACCGAGGATGACGGACCGCTGGGTTGGCAGGAGCGCGCGCTGTGCGCCCAGACCGATCCCGAGGCGTTCTTCCCTGAGAAGGGCGGCTCCACTCGCGAAGCCAAGAAGGTGTGCACGTCGTGCGACGTGCGCTCGCAATGCCTGGATTACGCGTTGGAGAATGACGAGCGGTTCGGTATCTGGGGTGGGCTGTCGGAGCGCGAGCGCCGCAAACTCAAGCGGCGCGCGGTCTAACCGGAACGCCTGCGTGGGAGCCCGATGAGCCCTGCGCGCCTGCTGGTGCGCGCGGTCGTCGTCTCTGACGGCCGCTCGTCCCGGCTACCCGAGGTGCTCGCCGCGATCGCGGCGCAGTCGCCGCGCCCCGACGTGGTGCACGTGGTCCTGCCCCCAGGAGCGGCACGCCCCGGAGCGCCCGACGGGCTCCCGGTGGAGTGGAGCCACGGCGCGGACCGCTACTCGGACGGCGTCGCCGAGGTGCTGGCGTCGCACCCCGCCCACCCCTACGAGTACCTGTGGCTGCTCCACGACGACTCGGCCCCGCTCGACGGCGCGCTGTCGCTGCTGGTGGCGACGGCCAAGAAGCGCACCGCCGCCGCGGTGGTCGCGCCCGCCCAGGTGAGATGGGACGATGTGGGCCGCCTGGTGGGGCTGGGCGTCACCACCACCCGGGTGGGCGCGCGCCGCATCGACCTGGTCGATGAGGACGACATCAACCAGGGCCAGTACGACGAGCGGGACGATGTGCTCGCCGCCTCCCTTGCGGGATCGCTGGTCAGGCGGGAGGTCTGGGAGGAGTTCGGCGGGCTCGAGGCCGCGTACCGGGGCTTCGGCGACAGCCTGCACTTCTGCCGCAGGGCCTGGCGCGCCGGCCACGACGTGGTCATCGTCCCGGTCGCGAAGGTGCGCCACGCCCAGGAGTCGCTGACCGGGGTCAGGTCGGGATCCTCGCGGGGCCGCTCGTCGACCTACGGCGCCCGGCGCACCGGCGAGTGGATCCACGCGCTCGCGTGGTCGCCCCTGGCAGCTCTGCCGCTGCTGCTGGTGTGGGCGTTCGTCTCCGCCGGCACTCGTGCGGTGTTGCGGATCGCCCAGAACGAGTCGCGCATGGTGGGCGCCGACCTCGCGGTGCCGTGGCGCGTGCTCGCCAGACTTCCCGAGCTGCCGGGCGTGCGTGGGCGGATCCGGCGCGGCTCGAGCCGGCCCCGCGCCGCCGTGCGTCCCTTCCTGGTGGGAGCGCGGAGCGTGTTCTCCCACGTCCGTTCTCGCGAGATGCGCGCGTACGACCGGTGGCGCGCCCAGACCGCCCCGTCGGACCTGGTGCGTGGCGAGATCGCGGAGGCCGCGGTGCGCCGCCGGGCCGCGCTGGGGCTGCTGACGGTGGCCGCGCTCGTCGCCTCGATCGCGTTGCACGGCACCTGGATCACGGCGATCGCCTCGGGTCGGATGCTGACCGGTGCGGCGCTGGGCGTCACCGACCTCTCGCTGGCGGCGCTGTGGGAGCGCACCTGGTCCGGCTGGGCCCCGAGTGGGTTCGGCCTCCCCGCGCTCGACGGGGCGTTCGCGGCGCTGCTGCTGCCCGCGGCCGTGCTGCCCGGGGGCGCGCGCGTGTGGGTCGGGCTGCTGCTGGCGCTCGGCGTTGCGATCGCCACCCTCTCGGCCTGGTTCGCGCTCGGCGCGGCGACCCGCTCGGTCTGGGTGAGGGCGCTCGGCGCGCTGGCCTACGGGCTATGGCCGCTTCACCTGCAGGCCATCTCGGACGGGCGGGTCGGGCCCGTCGTCGCCCACCTGATGTTGCCGTGGTTCGCGCTCGGACTGGTGCGGGCGGCGGGCTGGCATCGGGGCGAGGCGATCGGGGATGGCGAGGAGTTTCCGGCGCGCCGGCCCGCGTCGCCCAGCGCGGCGATGGGCGCCGCATTCGCGCTCGCGGTGGTGGTCGCGGCCACGCCGGCTCTGCTGGCTCCCCTGGTGGTGGTGGTGATGCTCGCCGGAGCCTTCGCGGGCCGCGCTCGCTGGCGCCTCTGGGCCGCGGTGGTTCCCGCAATGATCGTCTCCGGCCCCGGGCTGGTCGCGGCGTGGCGCGCGGGACCGTTCACCGTGGACGCATGGGCCCTTCTCGCGAGGGAGAACGGCCCCGCCCTTGCCTCGGGCGCGGTCGACCCGTGGCGCATCGTGCTCGGTCTCACCGATCACTCCCGCGGCGCCCCGGGCCTTCCCGAACTTCCGGGCACCCTGGTCGCGGGCGCGATCGGGCTCACGGTGGTCATCGGCGCCGTGCTCGCAGCGCTGTCGGGACGCACGCCGGGGGCGGTCGCGGGCGGCCTCGTCGCCGCCGCGCTCGGCGTTGTCGCGGCCGCCGCCGCGCAGGCGACCGTGGTGGTGCACTCCGACGGCGCCGGCCAGGCCCCGGTCAATGGCTTCGCCGGTCCGGGATCGTCGCTGGTCGCGGCCGGGCTCATC
>NZ_JAHEBP010000165.1 GCF_024642165.1 Demequina sp. | reverse complement strand
AGTCGAGCGTGGCCGTCAGTTGGACGTATCCGGCGTCGCCCTCGAGGTACCACCAGCCCGCGGTCTCGTAGATGTCCGCAGCGTCGGGTTCGAGGTCCGTGAAGACGGACGGGTCGTCCCCTTCGAGGGCCTCCCACGAGGGATCGGCGGCGTAGACGATGCGGCCGCTGGGCGAGGTTTGGGTGGCCCAGCCAGCCGGAACCGACTCGGCGAGCGGTTCCGCATCCGCCTGCACCGGCGTCTCGCCTCCGCTGCCCGAGCGTTCTGCGATGCCGTCCGCGAATCCGTCGTTGACGCCCTGCAAGAACGCGGCGGTGCCGGCCGCCGAGGCCGCCCCGAGGCCTCCCCACAGCACGAGCCCTCCCACCACGATCAGCGCCACTGCCGAGCCGGGGATGTTGCGCAGGGGGCGCTGGGGTGCGGGCGGCGCCTGAGCGGGCGGTGCCTGAGCGGGCGGGGCGTAGGCGGGAGCAGCCGGCTGCGGCTGTGCCGCCGGGCTCGGGCCGGACTGAGCCCGCGCATCGTCCTCCCAGACCGTGCCGTTCCAGTACCGGTAGCGGCCGGTATCCGGGTCCGTGCGCCAGCCCTCGGCGTGCGTCTGGTCCATCAGCATCTCCTCGGCGTCCGAACGGCCCCGCTACTCGCAGATCCAGCCGTCCTTGTCGGTGTCGAGCACCGCATTCAGTGTGTACAGAGGCTTCGACACGAATGTCGTCGACTTGAGGCCCTTGATCACGAGACCGGCCTGTAAGTCACTCTTGGAGCCCGAGTATGCGATGCCGCCGGGGTAATGCTTGCGCACGCCATAGCAGGAGGAATATTTCAGGCCCTGGACAGTGATCGACTGGGTCCACCGGGTGGCCGTCGCGTAGCCGGTCTTGCTGCCCGTCACCTTGACCACCACGGTCGCGAATGCGTCCTTCGGTTCGAACGTGTACCGGTAGCCGTGGTGACCGGTGTAAGTTCCGTTGACCTTCCACCCATACGTTCGCGAGACGTCTCCCGGTCCCCACGTGCCGGGACTCACCTTGGCCGTCTGGCCCACCGTGAACGATCCCGTCAGCGTGGGTGCGCCCGCGATGAGCCTGCCCTGCACGGCGACGCCCGCTGACGTGGTCGTGGTCGGCGACAGCCCTGCCCTATGCGCCGTGGTCTTGACCTGAACCGTGCGGCCCTGATCGTATGAAGTGGTGCGGTAGGTCGCAGAGGTGGCTCCGGCGATCGCGCGGCCGTTGCGGAACCACTGGTAGGCGATGGAACTCGGCGTCGGCGACCAGCCACCGCTGGCCGCGCTGAGCACGGCACCCACCACGGGTGAACCGGAGACGATCGGCTTCGGTGCGGTGCCGAACAGCGGGGAGACCGAGACATCCCAGGCCACCCAGGTGGCTGGCTGGTACCCGGAGCGCTTCGCGGTGATGGCCACGGACACCCGGTGTCCGCCGTCCGACGCGGTGGTGACGTAGGTCCTCGCGGTCGCCCCGGTGATCGCGTGCCCATCGCGTCGCCATTGGTAGACGAATCCGGTAGGCGTGGTCGCGAACTCCGGCGGGTTCGCGGTCAGCGCACGGCCCACCGTCGTCGTGCCCGCGGGGGCGCCGTCGATCGCGAAGACCCACACGGCAGGACCGAAGGACCGCACGACCGTCGCCGGCGGGGTGGTGTATCGCCTGGTCGCGTAGCCGCTGGCGGACGCCTCGATCTCGACCGCGACCTTCTTGCCCCACCATGCGTCAGGCACCACCAGATCGCAGGCCGGCCGCGTGGCGGAGACGACGCCGTCGACCAGATAGCGGCATTTGGTGGCGGTGCCTAGTGGCAGATCGACAGGAACCGTCGTGAGTGGATACCCGACCAGAGCACCGTTCTGGAGCTTGACGGCGAGCTCGGGCAGGAGTGCGAGCACCCTCTGCGCAGGCGCGCTCACACCGTCGTACCTCACCATTCCGGGCGCGAAGATAGAAAACGTGGCCGCGGGCCGGGTGCCCACGGTGGCCTCGCCTAGCGGCAGCACGTCACCCCAGCCCAGGTAGGCGTCGGTGGTGGCGTCGTTCCATTGCATGGTGGTCTCGGCCGTGCCCCACTGGACTGGGCCTCCCGTGACGGTGACAGCTGCCTCAAGCGTGCCTCCTTGGACGGCCGTGCCCGAGATGGACGGTATCGCCGCGAACGCTGACGGCCATGCGCACAAGCCCGAGTAGCCGGTCGGGACGTAGCGCACCTCGCCCCACAGGCCATCCGTGGTCGCGAAACTGAGCAGCTTGTATCCGTACAGGGATCCGCCCGGCGCGATGAGCCATCCCGAGGCGAAACCGTATGCGGTCGTGAAGGTGCCGGCGGTGAATACGGCCTTGGTGCCGGCGCGACCCAGGATCGCCGGCGGCGCGACAGCCGTGCAGTACGCCACCGCACCGCCGTCCAGGCTCTGCCGGCCCAGATCGATCGCGGCCGTCACGGAGCGCAGTGGCGTGGCATCCGCGATCGCGTTTCCACTCAGGTCGAGACGCGTGAGCGCCACCAGCTCCGCGAGAGGCGCGACGTCGGTGATGCCGTTACCCGATAGGTCGAGGTCCTCCAAGGCGGAGAGTTCGCTGAGCGCGCTCAGATCGGCGATGTCCGTGTCGTGGAGGTCGAGAGCGCGCAGCGACGGCAAGGTGGCGAGCGGCTCGATGCTCGCGGGACGCGCGTACGCCAGCTCGACGGTCGCCAGTGTGGGCTTGTCGGCTAGCCCCGAAATGTCGGTGAGGCTTCTGCTGTCCGAGAGCGTCACCGACTCGAGTTTCGTGAGTCCCGCGAGCGGGTCGAGCGTCTGAATTTCCGGGTTCACGAGGGCGAGGATCCGGAGGTTGATCGCCGCCTCGAGACCGCCAAGTGACCGGACTACCGTGGTGCCGCAATCGAGAGTGGTGAGTGACGCGAGTTGGGCGCTCGTCAGCGGGGTCGGAGTGCCTGGGCCCAGCGCCGCGATCACGCACGAGCGCAAACTCGAATCGGCGAACACCACCTCGTCCGCGGCGACCGCTGGCGCGAGCCCCGACAGGGTGAGAATCACCCCGGCGACCGTTGCCGCGGCCAGCCGTGTGCGCAGGCGCGTTGCCGTCACCGGAGTCCCCCAAACGATGAAAGGCGCGTCGCCTGGCTCAGGGCATCGTGCTGGCGCGTGGCCACATCATCGTGGCTGGTGACCCGCGCGTCAAACTCGGTGTGAGCAAATCGACACCGAGTGTCAGACGTCCGTGCGGTGGAAGCTCTGGTAGCTCTTCGACGCGGTGGG
>NZ_JAHEBP010000056.1 GCF_024642165.1 Demequina sp. | reverse complement strand
GGACGGATTCGGCGACCTCCTCGGCGCGGCCACGGACCACGCGTACGTTGTCGATGCCGCATTCCCTGGCCGACTCGAGGAGCCACTGGGTGCGGCGCTCCATCGGCTCGATCAGGACGTAGTCCCGGTCCGGATCCATCGCCGCCAGCACCATGCCCGGGAGGCCCGCCCCGGAGCCGACGTCCGCGACCACGCCCGGCGGGAGGTAGGGCGACAGGGCGGCCGAGTTGAGGACGTGCCGCTCCCAGAGTCGAGTGACCTCACGCGGCCCGATGAGGCCCCTTTCGACGCCCTCCGCGGCGAGCATGGTCACGAATGCCAGCACCCGCGGATAGGTGTCGCCGAAGTATTCGCGGACCACTCGGCTGCCGTGAAGCGGGTCGTCGGCCAGGGTCGCGTCGGTCATCGATGTTTCACGTGAAACGTCAGGCCGGCAGGATGACGACGTAGCGCTGCGGGTCCTCCCCCTCGGACTCGGAGGCCAGGCCGGCCTCGAGAACGACGTCGTGGACAACCTTGCGCTCGAAGGCGTTCATCGGCTCGAGGGAAACGCTCTCGCCGGACTCGCGCACCTCGGCGATCGCCTCCCGCGCGATCTCGGCCAGGCGCTCGCGCCGGCCGGCGCGGAAGTCCGCGATGTCGAGCATGAGCCGGCTGACCTCACCCGTGTCGGCCTGCACGGCCAGGCGAGTCAGGTCCTGGAGAGCCTCGAGCACCTCACCCTCGGGGCCCACGAGTCGCTTGAGATCCTGACTGGGGCCCTCCGAGACGATGGCGACCTTGGCGCGGCCGGCCTCGACGGAGATGTCGATGTCGCCGTCCATGTCAAGGATGTCGAGGAGTTCCTCGAGGAAGTCGGCCGCGGCGTCGCCCTCGGCGTCGAGCTTCTTGATGCTGTCGGTCATTCTGAGTCCTTGTTCTGGTCATCGGTGGAGGGGGCAGCCGGCGGCTTGCTGCCTCCACGGTTCTTGCGCTTGGGCTGCTGCCGCTGGCCGGAGCGCTTGGGCTCCTCGACCGGCGCCTGCTCGATCACCATGGTCGACGGGTCCTCTCCGCGACGCGCGGCGCGCTTGGCCTCCTTGGCGGCGATCCGCTCCTTGTGTTGGCGCTCGGCCTCGGAACCCGGCGTGGGGTTGTTGCGGATCACGTAGAACTGCTGGCCCATGGTCCACAGGTTGGTGGTGGTCCAGTAGATGAGGACACCCACAGGGAAGTTGGGCCCGGTGATGACGAAGATGAAGGGCAGCGCGTACATGAGGATCTTCTGCTGCTGGGCCATCGGTCCGGTGAGGGCGGCCGCCGGCATGTTCTTGCGGGTCAGCTGACGCTGCGTGAGGAACGTGGTGGCGACCATCGCGATGATGAGCACGGCGGAAAGAATCTTGGCGCTGAGCGGGCTGCCTGCCTCAAGGAAGCTGTCCGAGAGCTTGGCGCCGAAGAGCGTCGCATCCTGCGCCTGTTGAGCGAGCTCGTCCGTGAGCAGGCCGATGCCCCCGCCCTGCTCTCCCGTTCCGTTCCCCTCGAGTCGATAGTTGAGCACCCGGAACAGGGCGAAGAAGATGGGCGCCTGAACAAGCATCGGCAGACACGAGGAGAACGGGTTCGTCTTGTGCTTGCTGTACAGCTCCATGGTCTCGCGGCTCATGGCCTCGCGCGAGGCCTGGTCCTTCTTGCCTTTGTATTTGTCCTGAACCTTCTTGAGGTCCGGCGCGATCATCTGCATCGCTCGCGACGCCTTGATCTGCTTGACGAACAACGGGATCAGGGCGGCACGGATAGTGACCACCAGACCCACGATCGAGAGGGCCCACGTGACGCCCGAGGCGGGATCGAGACCCAGGAATTCCCAGATCTGGTGCCAGATCACCATGATGTTGGCGACCACCCATTCGAGCGGCCGCAGCCAGGCGAAGAAGTCCACGATTGTCCTTAGATCGGGTTGGAGGAGGTCTGTGCGGGCGTCATCGCGGAATTATTCCTCGCTAGACGAAATAGGCGCTCCCCCGGGGCCGGCACGTCGTCGACGCCGCCGTTGCTCCAGGGGTTGCAGCGCAGCACTCGCCACGCCGCCAGTCCGCTGCCCACGAACGCACCGTGCGCTCGCACGGCCTCGATGCCGTAGTGGGAGCAGGACGGGTAGTACTTGCACGTCGGGCCGGTCAGCGGTGAGATCACCAGCTGGTAGCCGCGGATCAGGCCGATGACGGAGCGCCCGGCGAGACTCATCGCGCCGCCTTCGACAGCGCCGTGCCGAGCGCGCCCGAGACGTCCGCCTCGAGCTCGGAGAACGATGCCGTTGCGGAGTCGGGAAGGGCTCGCACCACCACCGAGGCCCCCTCGGGAAGGGCGTCCAGGCGGGTCGCCAGGATCGCCCGCAGGCGCCGCTTCACACGGTTGCGAACCACAGCACCTCCTACGGCCTTAGAAACAGCGAAACCGGCCATGCGTCGAGCATCGCCGGTCAGCGCCACGTGCACCACTACGGTGCGCCGGCCGCCCCTCGCCCCCAGTCGCAACGTGGACCGGAAGTCCTCGGGCGACTGCAGACGGGAACCGGCTGGCAGCAAACCTCAGGCCGACAGCTTGCCGCGGCCCTTGCGGCGGCGCGACGCCATGATCGAGCGACCGGCACGCGTGCGCATGCGCAGACGGAAGCCGTGCGTCTTGGCACGCTTGCGGTTGTTCGGCTGGAAAGTCCGCTTGCTCACGGTAACTCCACGACGTCTTAGGGGTTGGTCAAATCAGCGCACTCACGTTACGCGCTCCCCGGGTGGGGGTCAAATCACGACGCTCGCCTTGGGACGGCGTACCCGAACAGGATAGGCTCCACCTTCACAGCCCGAAACCATGTGACCGACACGCGCTCGCGCGGTTACGAACGTATGACGGGCAGTACACCGACTGTGAATAACGCTGTGAAGAACACCTATGGGGGGTGACGGCCAATGGCGGCAGAGCCTGCCACGGACTCGATAGACGCCATCTGGCGCGGAGCCCTCGACTTCCTGGCCAACGACGGCTCCCTGAGCGCGCAGAACCGCTCGTTCCTCCGCCTCGTCAAGCCGCTCGCCGTGGTCGAGGACAACGTGTTCCTGGCGGTCGCGGAGGACTTCACCAAGAACTATGTCGAGACCACGCTGCGCGGTCAGCTCACCGAGGCGCTCAGCGAGGTGCTCGGTCGAGACGTGAGGATCGCCGTCACGGTCGACGCCTCCGTCCGTCCGCCTTCGCGTGGCGACGTGGACGAGGAGGAGACTCCCCGCCCGCAGGTGAGGCGGCCCGAGGTGATCCCGCCGCCCTCGGTCGAGGACCCGCACCTGAATCCGCGCTACACGTTCGACACCTTCGTCATCGGGCCGTCCAACCGCTTCGCGCACGCGGCAGCGCTCGCCGTGGCCGAGTCGCCGGGCAAGACGTACAACCCACTGTTCATCTATGGAGGGTCGGGGCTGGGCAAGACCCACCTGCTCCACGCCATCGGTCACTACACGCGTCACCTCAAGCCGCAGACGCGAGTCAGGTACGTGAACTCCGAGGAGTTCACCAACGACTTCATCAACTCGATCCGCGACGACCGCTCGCTGAGCTTCAAGCGCACGTACCGCGAGGTCGACGTGCTCCTCATCGACGACATCCAGTTCCTGCAGGGCAAGGAGCAGACGCTCGAGGAGTTCTTCCACACCTTCAATGCGCTCCACAACGCCGGCAAGCACGTGGTCATCACCTCCGACGTGAGCCCGCGCAACCTCGACGGCATCGAGGAGCGGATGCGGACCCGCTTCGAGTGGGGCCTCATGACGGACGTCCAGCCGCCGGACCTCGAGACACGCATCGCGATCCTGAGGAAGAAGGCGGCCGCCGACGCCGTCCAGGCGCCGGGTGACGTGCTCGAATACATCGGCTCCAACATCACGAGCAACATCCGCGAGCTTGAGGGCGCGCTCATCCGAGTCACCGCCTTCGCGGCCCTCAACCGGCAGCCCGTGGACCTCTCCCTCGCGCAGGTGGTGCTCAAGGACCTCATCTCGGACGACGACTCCGAGATCACGGCGTCGACCATCATCGGGAAGACAGCCGAGTACTTCGGGATCTCGATCGAGGAGCTCACCGGCACCAGCCGTTCGCGCGTCTTCGTCACCGCGCGCCAGATCGCCATGTACCTGTGCCGACAGCTCACGGACCTGTCGCTGCCCAAGATCGGCGAGCACTTCGGCGGCAAGGACCACACCACCGTGATGTACGCGGTCAAGAAGGTCGAGGACCAGATCGCGCAGCGCCGTCAGATGTACAACCAGGTCAACGAGATCCACGCGCGGATCAAGCAGTCCCGCGCCTGATCGGGGCCCCTGAGACCACTCTGAGACCCCTCAGAGCCCCCGCATCGTTCCCTCGAGAACGAAAAGGGAACAGTGTCGCGAATCTCACAATTGTGGATAACTCTGTGGATGCACGTGGATGACGTGCTCCGTCCACAGGGGACGGCCTGTGGGTAATGACACGAATATTGGGGGCGGTCCAGCACTGCCCACAGGCGTCAGGGACGATGCGGCCGCTCCACCACCAGGATTCTCACACCCGGATTCGTGTCATTTCCAGCGGCGATAGGCGTCGTCCACAGATTCCACCGCCCCTATGACTACTACAAGTCATTCTCCTTAGAGTTCTCCACACGACCTTCATGGGGCCGCGGCCCGATGCCGCGGCACGGTATTCAAGAACTGTCACTCCTCTGGCATAGTCTTGCCTCAGACCAGAGGAGTACCGATGAAGTTCACCGTCGAGCGCGATGTCCTTGCGGACGCCGTCGCATGGACGTCTCGTGCAGTTCCGGCCCGGCCCCCGGTTCCCGTCCTCGCGGGCGTGCGCATCACTGCCGATGCCGAGGGGACCGTCGGGCTCGCCAGCTTCGACTACGAGGTGTCGGCCCGCGGAGAGTTCCCCGCGGATGTCGAGGACGCCGGCGAGGTGCTCGTCTCGGGTCGCCTGCTGCGTGAGATCGCTAATGCGCTGCCGCACAAGCCCGTGCAGGTGTCGCTCGAGGGCACCAAGGTGTCCGTGACCTGTGGAGCCTCCCGCTTCACGCTCGCGACGATGCCCGTGGATCAGTACCCCACGCTCCCCGAGCTTCCCGAGCAGTCGGGAACCATCGACGGCGCCACCCTTCAGCAGGCGGTCGCGCAGGTCACCAGCGCCGCCTCCCGGGACGAGACCTTGCCGATCCTGACCGGAGTGCGCGTCGAGATCGAGGGCTCGCACATCTCTCTGCTCGCCACCGACCGCTACCGCCTCGCCCTGCGCGAGCTCGACTGGAAGCCTTCCAAGTCGGACATCAGCGCCGTCGCGCTGGTGCGGGCGAAGACCCTCGCGGACACGGCGAAGGCGGTGGGCTCGGGCGATGTCACCGTCGCGCTCAGCTCCGGACAGGGCATGGACCTCATCGGGTTCGAGGCCGGCGGGCTGGTCACCACCTCGCTGCTCATGGACGGCGACTACCCCCAGGTGCGCCGGCTGTTCCCGGACTCGAGCCCCATCAAGGCGACCGTGAGGACCCAGGACCTGATCGACGCCACTCGACGCGTCTCACTGGTCGCGGAACGCAACTCCTCGGTGCGGCTCGCCTTCGCCGAGGGCGAGGTCACGCTCGACGCCGGGCAGTCGGATGACGCCCAGGCCTCCGAGGCACTTACCGCGGAGCTCGACGGCGACGCCATCACCGTCGCCTTCAACCCGCAGTACCTGCTCGACGGGCTGAATGCGCTCGGCACGGAGTACATCCAGTTCGGCTTCACGCAGGAGACCAAGCCCGTCGAGTTCGTGGGCGTCAAGGAGCCGGGCGGCGACGTCATCTCGGACTTCCGCTACCTGCTGGTGCCCATCCGCATCGCGTCGTAGTGCGCGTCAGCCACCTCCAGCTCGCCGACTTCCGGTCCTACCCCGAGGCCGACGTCGAGCTGGAGCCGGGCGTCACCACGTTCGTAGGCCGCAACGGCCAAGGCAAGACCAACCTGGTCGAGGCGATCCGCTACATCTCGGTGCTCGACTCTCATCGGGTGGCGACCGACGCGCCACTGATCCGGTTCGGCGCCGAGCGCGCAATCATTCGGGCCAAGATCGAAAAGTCAGGCAGATCACTTGGTCTCGAGATCACGCTCAACGCGGGGAGGGCCAATCAGGCGCGCCTGAATCGCGGCGCCGCCCGGCCCCGTGATCTGGTGGGCATCCTGCGCACCGTGCTGTTCGCTCCGGAGGACCTCTCGCTCGTCAAGGGGGATCCCTCCGGACGGCGCGCATTCCTGGACGAGCTCTGCGTCGCCCTCCAGCCGGTCCTCGCGGGCGACATCGCCGACTACGAGCGAGTGCTGCGCCAGCGGACGTCGATGCTCAAGACCTCCCGCAACGCCCGCGGCGATCTGACCATGCTCGACATCTGGGACGAGAAGCTCGCGGACCTCGGTGGACGCATCGTCGCGGCACGGCTACGGGCGATCGCGGGCCTGGCGCCGCATGTGTGGGCCGCGTACCAGGACGTGGCCCCCGATGGCGGCGACTGCCGCATCGGCTACTCGTCCTCGTGGGCGACCGAGCTTCCCGAGGATGCCGCCGCTCTGGGCATGCTGCTGCTCGAGCGGCTGCGCGAGGTCCGTCCCAAGGAGCTCGAGCGGGGCGTGACCCTCGCCGGCCCGCATCGGGACGATCTCGAGATTCGACTCGGCGACATGCCTGCCAAGGGGTACGCGAGCCACGGTGAGTCCTGGTCCTGCGCCCTCGCGCTGCGCGTGGGCACCTACGACCTGCTCACCTCGGAGACGGGACCTGACTCCGAGGAGGACGGCGAGCCGGTGCTCATCCTCGACGACGTGTTCGCCGAGCTCGACTCCGGCCGCCGTGCCGCGCTGGCGCAGCGGCTCGAGCGCGCGAGCCAGGTGCTCATCACCGCCGCGGTGGCAGAGGACGTGCCGGCGGCGCTCGTCGGGCGCGTGATCCCCGTGGCGAAGGGCCGGGTGGGTGATGAGTGACCAGGAGTCCGGAGCCGGCCCGGACGATGCCGCGGTTGGCGACCAGACGTCGGGCGAGGGGACGGTGAAGCCGGAGCCGCTGGTGCCGGCGGATGCTGCCAAGCAGGCTCGAGACGCGATGGAACGGGCGCGGCGCGCGGCGCGCGAACGCGGTGCCCGCAGGACCAGCGCCTCGCAGGGCCGCAAGCAGCGCGAGGAGCGCAAGCGCGGGTCGAGCCCGTATGCGGGTGGCCGCGATCCCCTGCCGATGAGCGACGCGGTGGACACGCTGCTGCGTCGCATGGGCTGGACGGAGCAGATCGAGGTCTCGTCCGTGACGGCCCGGTGGCGCGAGGTCATCGGCGACCGCATCGCGGACCACTGCGAGCCGCTCGGCTTCGAGGACGGCATTCTCACGGTGAAGGCGACGTCGACCGCGTGGGCGACGCAGCTGCAGATGATGAACGGCCAGATCCGCCACCGGATCAACGAGGAGTTCGGGCGTGACATCGTGAAGGAGCTCAAGGTGCTGGGACCCACCGCGCGGTCGTGGACCAAGGGTCCCCGCACGGTGAAGGGCCGTGGCCCGCGCGACACCTACGGGTGACCCGCCCGACCCCCGCATCGTCCCCTCCGGACCGGGCGCTTGCGCACCCGGTGCCGCAACCTCTCTCGGAAGGGGTCCACGAGTTGCCCAGAAAGCCCTGTGAAAGGCCACAGATCGCCCCTCAGAGCCACTAGAATGGGTCGAGATAGCACGTGACCTGTCTCAAGGTCCGTCAGCGGCCTGAAAGGCGAATCTGTGGCGAATAGCGATGAGCGGGCTCTCGAGCCCGCCTACGGCGCCGAGAACATCACCGTCCTGGAGGGCCTGGAGGCCGTCCGCAAGCGCCCGGGCATGTACATCGGCTCGACGGGCGAGCGCGGTCTCCACCACCTGGTCTACGAGGTGGTCGACAACTCCGTCGACGAGGCGCTCGCCGGCTACTGCGACACCATCACCGTCACCCTGCTCGAGGACGGCGGCGTGCGGGTGCAGGACAACGGCCGCGGCATCCCCGTTGACATGCACCCCACGGAGAAGAAGCCCACCGTCGAGGTGGTCATGACCATCCTCCACGCGGGCGGAAAGTTCGGCGGCGGCGGCTACGCCGTCTCCGGCGGCCTGCACGGCGTGGGCATCTCCGTGGTCAACGCGCTGTCCTCCCGGGTCGAGACGGTGGTGCGGCGGCAGGGTCACGTCTGGCGCCAGACGTTCGCGGACGGCGGGAAGCCGCAGGGCACGCTGGTCAAGGGCGAGGCGACGGACGTCACCGGCACCGAGCAGACGTTCTGGGCCGACGACACGATCTTCGAGACCACCGACTTCGACTACGAGACGCTGCGCGCCCGCTTCCAGCAGATGGCGTTCCTCAACAAGGGGCTCGCGATCACCCTGATCGACGAGCGCCCCGAGCACATCAGCGCGGAGGACGATGCGGCGGAGGACGGCGACGCCCCTCGGTCGCGTGCGGTGACCTACAGGTACGACGGCGGGCTGGTCGACTACGTCACCCACCTGAACGCCGCCAAGCGGGCCGAGCTGGTCCACCCCGAGGTCATCTCGATCGAGACCGAGGACGTCGAGGCGAAGATCTCGGTCGAGCTGGCGCTGCAGTGGACCAACGCCTACTCCGAGTCCGTCTACACCTACGCGAACACCATCGCCACCACCGAGGGTGGGGCGCACGAGGAAGGCTTCCGCGCCGCGATGACCTCGCTGGTCAACCGCTACGCACGGGACAAGGGCATCCTCAAGGACAAGGACGACAACCTCACGGGCGACGATGTCCGCGAGGGCCTCACCGCGGTGATCTCCGTCAAGCTGGGCGAGCCGCAGTTCGAGGGCCAGACCAAGACCAAGCTGGGCAACACCATCGCCAAGACCTTCGTGCAGAAGGTGGTCAACGAGCGCCTCACCGACTGGTTCGACTCCCACCCCAACGAGGGCAGGGACGTCATCCGCAAGGCCATCCAGGCGTCCCAGGCCCGGCTCGCGGCGCGCAAGGCCCGTGAGGCCACCCGGCGCAAGGGGCTGCTCGAGTCCGGCGGCATGCCGGGCAAGCTCTCCGACTGCCAGAGCCGCAACCCGGACGAGTGCGAGATCTTCATCGTCGAGGGGGACTCCGCTGGCGGATCCGCCAAGCAGGGTCGCGAGCCCTACAACCAGGCGATCATGCCCATCCGCGGCAAGATCCTCAACGTCGAGCGCGTGCGACTCGACCGTGCGCTGGCGAACAATGAGGTCCAGGGGCTCATCACCGCCTTCGGCGCCGGCATGGGCGAGGACTTCGACATCGCCAAGGCGCGGTATCACAAGATCGTGCTGATGGCCGATGCCGACGTCGACGGCCAGCACATCCGCACCCTCTTGCTCACGCTGCTGTTCCGGTACATGCGCCCGCTCATCGAGGCCGGTTACGTCTACCTGGCGCAGCCGCCGCTGTTCAAGCTCAAGTGGACCAACTCGGAACACGAGTACGTCTACTCGGACAAGGAGCGCGACGCGCTGCTGGCCGAGGGCGTCAAGGCCGGCAAGCGCATCCCCAAGGAGAATGGGATCCAGCGCTACAAGGGCCTGGGCGAGATGGACCACGAGGAACTGCGCGTGACCACCATGGACCCCGCCTCGCGCACCCTGCTCAAGGTGTCCATGGACGATGCCGCGATGGCCGACGAGGTCTTCTCCGTCCTGATGGGCGAGGACGTGGAGTCCCGCCGCAACTTCATTCAGCGCAACGCGAAGGATGTGCGTTTCCTTGACATCTGACATCCCTGCCGGCGTCAACCACGGCCGCATCGAGGCGGTCGACCTCAACACCGAGATGCAGCGGTCCTACATGGACTACGCCATGTCGGTCATCGTGGGCCGCGCCCTCCCCGAGGTGCGGGACGGGCTCAAGCCCGTCCATCGTCGCGTCCTCTACGCCATGTTCGACGGCGGCTACCGGCCCGACCGGGCGTTCTCCAAGTGCTCGCGCGTCGTGGGCGACGTGATGGGCAAGTACCACCCGCACGGCGACAGCGCCATCTACGACACCATGGTGCGGATGGTGCAGCCGTGGTCGCTGCGCTACCCCCTGATCTGGGGCCAGGGCAACTTCGGATCGCCGGGCAACGACGGCGCGGCCGCCTCTCGATATACCGAGTGCAAGATGGCCCCGCTCGCCATGGAGATGGTGCGGGACATCGACAAGGACACGGTCGAGTGGCAGGACAACTACGACGGCCGCGAGCAGGAGCCCGAGATCCTGCCGGCGCGCTTCCCCAACCTGCTGGTCAACGGCTCAGCGGGTATCGCGGTGGGCATGGCCACCAACATCCCGCCGCACAACCTCACCGAGGTCGCGGCCGGCGTGCAGTGGCACCTCGACCACCCCGAAGCAGCCCGCGAGGAGCTGCTCGAGGCTCTGATCGAGCGCATCCCGGGCCCGGACTTCCCCACGGGTGCCATCATCCTGGGCCGCCGCGGCATCGAGGACGCGTACCGGACGGGTCGCGGCTCCATCACGATGCGCGCCGTGGTCAACATCGAAGAGGTCCAGGGACGCATGTGCCTGGTGATCACCGAGCTCCCGTACCAGGTCAACCCCGACAACCTCGCGATCAAGATCGCGGAGCTGGTCAAGGACGGCAAGGTCGCCGGCATCGCGGACATCCGCGACCAGTCCTCGGGCCGTACCGGGCAGCGCCTCGAGATTGTGCTCAAGCGGGACGCGGTCGCGAAGGTGGTGCTCAACAACCTCTACAAGCACACGCAACTTCAGGAGACGTTCGGCGCGAACATGCTCGCCATCGTCGACGGTGTGCCGCGCACCCTGGCGCTCGACGGGTTCGTCCGGCACTGGACCGCGCACCAGCTCGAGGTCATCCAGCGCCGCACCGCCTATCGCCTGCGCGAGGCGCAGCGCGAGGCCCACATCCTGCAGGGCTACCTCAAGGCGCTCGACGCGCTCGACGAGGTCATCGCGCTCATCCGCCGCTCTCCCGACGTCGACGCCGCACGCACCGGCATCATGGAGCTGCTCGACGTCGACGAGGTCCAGGCCACCGCGATCCTCAACCTGCAGCTGCGCCGGCTGGCCGCGCTGGAGCGTCAGAAGATCACCGACGACTACGACGCGCTGATGACCGAGATCACGGATCTCACGGACATCCTCGCGGATCACTCGCGTCAGCGGACCATCATCTCGGACGAGCTGGGCGAGATCGTGCGCAAGTACGGCGACGCGCGCCGCACGGAGATCAGCCCGTTCGACGGCGAGGTGTCCATCGAGGACCTCATCGCCGAGGAGGAGGTGGTGGTCACCATCACCGGCGGCGGCTACGCGAAGCGCACGCGCTCCGACCAGTACCGGGCGCAGCGGCGCGGCGGCAAGGGTGTGCGCGGCGCGACGCTGCGCAGCGACGACGTGGTCGACCACTTCTTCGTCACCACCACGCACCACTGGCTGCTGTTCTTCACCAACCTGGGTCGCGTCTACCGCGCCAAGGCGTACGAGCTTCCCGAGGGTGGGCGCGACTCCAAGGGCCAGCACGTGGCGAACATGCTCGCGTTCCAACCGGGCGAGGAGATCGCCCAGGTGCTCGACCTGCGCGGCTACGAGGACAAGCCCTACCTGGTGCTCGCGACCAAGCGCGGGCTTGTCAAGAAGACGGACCTCGCCGCCTACGACTCGAACCGCTCAGGCGGGCTCATCGCGATCAACCTGCGCGAGGTGGAGGACGAGGACGGAAAGTTCCACTCCGACGAGCTGGTTGCCGCGCGCCTGGTGGGTGACGACGACGACCTGATGCTGGTGTCGCGCAAGGGTCAGTCGCTGCGCTTCCACGCGACCGGGGCGGAGCTGCGACCCATGGGGCGCGCGACCTCCGGCGTGAAGGGGATGAGCTTCCGCGGCGACGATGAGCTGCTCGCGATGGACGTCATCCTGGCCGGGACGGCGGAGGCGGCGGGCGAGGACGAGGAGTCCGACCTCGAGGTCGCCGACGTCGAGACCGGCGTCCCGTCCGACGGCCCCTTCTCCTTCGTGGTGACCGAGCACGGCTACGCCAAGCGGACCGCCGCGTCCGCGTGGACCCCGAAGCACCGAGGCGGCCTGGGTGTGAAGGTCGCGACGCTGACTGAAGAGCGGGGAGACCTCGTGGGTGCGCTCCTGGTCGAGGAGTCCGACGAGGTGCTGGTCATCATGGAGTCCGGCAAGGTGGTGCGCTCGTCGGTCCAGGGCGTGCCCGCCAAGGGTAAGAACTCGATGGGTGTCATCTT
>NZ_JAHEBP010000002.1:32465-49030 GCF_024642165.1 Demequina sp. | reverse complement strand
CAGCAGGTCATCGACGCCGCCCACACGCACGGCCGTCGCGTCGCCTTCGTGGGCCGCTCGATGGTGCGCAACATGGGCATCGCCTCAGAGATGGGCTTCCTGCGCGTGCCCGACGGCATCCTGGTCGAACCCAAGGCGGCGGACAGCATGCCGGGCGAGAAGGTGGTCTACATGTCAACCGGCTCGCAGGGCGAGCCGATGGCCGCGCTGA
This sequence comes from Demequina sp., assembly GCF_024642165.1. GTDB lineage: Bacteria > Actinomycetota > Actinomycetes > Actinomycetales > Demequinaceae > Demequina. Next base: position 48,819 of record NZ_JAHEBP010000002.1, on the reverse strand, counting down.
GCCGGATGGCTACCGGCGACCACAAGGTCACCGTCGGGCAGGGCGACCTGGTGATCCTCGCATCGTCGCTGATCCCGGGCAACGAGAACGCGGTGTTCCGCGTGATCAACGGGCTCATGCGCCTGGGCGCCACCGTGGTCCACCAGGGCAGCGAGCGGGTCCACGTGTCGGGCCACGCGAGCGCCGGCGAGCTGCTCTACTGCTACAACATCCTGCGCCCGCGCAACGTGATGCCCATCCACGGCGAGGTGCGCCACTTGCTGGCCAACGGACGCCTGGCCATGCGCTCCGGCGTGCCGCAGGAGAACGTCATGTTCGCGGAGAACGGCACGGTGGTCGACCTCAAGGACGGCACGGCGCGCGTGGTGGGCGCGGTCGAGGCCCACAACGTGTACGTCGACGGATCGTCCGTGGGGGAGATCACGGATACCGAGCTCAAGGACCGCCGCATCCTCTCCGAGGAGGGGTTCGTCTCCGTGTTCGCGGTGGTGGACTCGAGCAACGGCCGGGTGGTGTCCGGCCCCGAGGTCCACGCGCGCGGCATCGCGGAGGACGACTCGGTGTTCGACGCCGTCCTGCCCGACATCAAGCGCGCTCTCGAGGACGCGGCACGCGGCGGCTCGACGGACACCCATCAGCTCCAACAGGTCGCGCGCCGCGTGCTCGGGCGCTACGTGGGCACCAAGTTGCGGCGCCGGCCCATGATCATCCCCGTCGTGGTCGAGGCCTGACGCTCCGGCTGCGGCCGGAACGATGCGCGCCCCACCCGGGGTGGCAACACGCCGAGGGCGTGTGCGCGCGCTAGCGTCTAGCACCATGGCACAGACGCGACAGACACGACCGGCGGCGCGGCCCTCCGCGCCGCGCGGTCAGCAGGCGCGCCGGCCCGCCTCGGGCGGCAAGGGCAAGCAGGCGGCCAAGCGACGGCCCCCCGCCGTGCTGCGTGGGATCCGCGCGGTGGGCCAGGGCGGGGCGCACGCCGTCGGCGGCGCCGTGCGGTCGATCGGCCACGGGGCGCGCGACGTGAGTCCCGCGGTACGCCGGGACGGCCTCGCCATCGTCCTCATCATCGTGGCTGTGCTGATCGCGGCGCGCGAGTGGTTCGACCTCGCCAGTTGGGCCGGCACCGCCATCCACTGGGTGGCCGCGGGTGCGTTCGGCGTGCTGGCCTTCGGGCTGCCGGTGGTGCTCCTCGCGATGGCGGTGCGGCTCATGCGCGCGCCCCAGGAGGAGACCGCCAACCATCGGATCACCCTGGGTGCACTGATGCTCGCGACCATGGTCGACGGCATCATCCACATCGCTCACGGTCAGCCCAGCCCCGTCGACGGCGCCGGTCCGCTGCAGGACGCGGGCGGCATCCTCGGCTTCCTCGTGGGCACGCCTCTGGCGTCCCTCGTCACCCCGGGCCTCGCCGTGGTGGTGCTCGTGTTGCTGTCGCTGCTGTCCGTGCTCATCATCGTGGGCGTCTCGATCCGCGAGGCCTCCGCGTGGGTCGCGGAGGTGATCCGCAACTTCCGCGGCGAGGCGACCGCCGACGAGGCGGAGCTGGACCTGCCCGAGCACCGCACGCTCGAGCGGCCCGGAGCCGCGGCGCCCCGACCGCGCCGGGGCCGAGCCCGCAGGCTGCTCGACCGCGCCCTGCATGGTCAGCAGCCCGGCGAGTCGGACGCGCTCGACTCCTACGAGGCCGACGAAGCGTTCGCGGCGGCCGCCACGGTCGAGCGGACGGACTTCGACGACCTGATCCTCGATCCGGACGGCGCGCGGCGTCCCGGCGCCGAGAGCGTGTCCCCCTACGTCGTTGCGGACGATCCGGAACCACCCACCGAGCCCCAGGCCGTCGCCACCCCCCGCGTGGGCGTGCCCGCGGCGCCCCAGGCGCCTCCTACCACCAGCATCGTCCCGCAAGGGGAGCAGGGCACCCTCGAGAACGCCACGCCGTACGAGCTGCCCACCCTCGAACTGCTGGTGAAGGGCACGCCTCACAAGGAGCGATCGGCCGCCAACGACCGCGTGGTCGCGTCGCTGACCAATGTGCTCGAGCAGTTCGGCGTTGACGCGGAGGTCACCGGCTTCACACGCGGCCCCACCGTCACGCGGTACGAGGTGGAGCTCGGCTCCGGCGTCAAGGTGGAGAAGATCACCCAGCTCAGCAAGAACATCGCCTACTCGGTGGCGAGCGCCGACGTGCGCATCCTGTCGCCCATCCCCGGCAAGTCCGCGATCGGCATCGAGATCCCCAACGTGGACCGCGAGACGGTGGCGCTGGGCGACGTGCTGCGCTCCACGGTCGCGGTGCGCAACGACCACCCCATGGCGATCGGCATCGGCAAGGACGTCGAGGGCGGCTACGTCATGGCCAACCTCGCGAAGATGCCGCACCTGCTCGTCGCCGGGGCGACCGGCGCCGGCAAGTCCTCCTTCGTCAACTCGATGATCACCTCCGTGCTCATGCGTGCCACGCCCAACGAGGTCCGCATGGTGCTGGTGGACCCCAAGCGCGTCGAGCTCACCATCTACGAGGGGATCCCGCACCTCATCACGCCCATCATCACCGACCCGAAGAAGGCCGCGCAGGCCCTCGAGTGGGTGGTGAAGGAGATGGACATGCGCTACGACGACCTGGCGCTGTTCGGCTTCAAGCACATCGACGACTTCAACAAGGCGGTGCGCGCAGGCAAGGTCAAGCCGCTGCCCGGCTCCGAGCGGAAGATCCGCACCTACCCGTATCTGCTGGTGATCGTGGACGAGCTCGCGGACCTCATGATGGTGGCGCCGCGCGACGTCGACGAGTCGATCCAGCGCATCACCCAGCTCGCGCGCGCGGCCGGCATCCACCTCGTGCTCGCCACGCAGCGACCCTCGGTCGACATCATCACGGGCACGATCAAGGCGAACGTGCCGTCGCGGCTCGCCTTCGCCACCAGCTCGCTCGCCGACAGCCGCGTGGTGCTCGACATGCCCGGCGCGGAGAAGTTGATCGGGCAGGGCGACGCGCTGTTCCTGCCCATGGGTGAGTCCAAGCCGATGCGCGTCCAGGGCTCGTGGGTATCGGAGACGGAGATTCACGCCGCCGTCGAGCACGCCAAGCGGCAGGCGAACCCGGAGTACCGCGACGACGTGATCCAGACCTCCTCCGCCGCGGTGGTCGCCGAGGACATCGGCAACGACCTCGACGATCTGCTGGCCGCCGCCGAGCTGGTCATCACCACCCAGTTGGGCTCCACATCGATGCTGCAGCGCAAGCTGAAGATGGGCTTCGCGAAGGCGGGCCGGCTGATGGATCTGCTCGAGAGCAGGGAGATCGTGGGCCCCTCGCAGGGGTCCAAGGCCCGTGACGTCTTGGTCACACCCGACGAGCTTGCCTCCACACTCGCTGTTCTCAGGGGGGACGCTGGCGATACGGTTGTCACGTCCATCGCACAACGCGAGCCTGAGGACGGGGAATGGGTGGAGTCGTAGACGGGGTCGCGCAGCCGGCGATCGTTGCCGGCATGGGCGCGCTCCTGGTCCTGCTCGCGCTGTCCGCGTTCTACTTCTTCTGGCGCTCCGGCAAGGAGCGCACGGCGCGCGACAGCGCGCTCGAGCAGGAGCGGGCGCTGCGGCGACAGTTCGAGGCCGTGATGACCTCCACCCGCGACGGAGTGCTGATCACCACCCAGACCGGGGAGGTCGCGCTCATCTCCGAGCTCGCCGCCGCGATCCTGGGCCTCTCCGCCTCCACCGCGACGGGCACCCCGCTGACCCGGTTGCCGCTGCGCACCGTCGACGCCCACCTGCGCCCCCTGCTCGCGGCGGACGCGTTCGCCGTGACCGACGGCGGCAGGCCGCGCGTGATCGGTGTGCCGGGCCGGCGAGGAACGGACGACATCCGCTGGCTGCATGTGCACGCCCGCCGCGTGGACGAGGGACCGGACGGCAGGCCGATCACCGTGACCACCGTGATGGACACCACCGGGCTGCGCGAGGCGGCCGAGGCGATCAGCAGGTCGGACGCGCAGTTCCGTCGCGCGATGGAGAATGCGCCCACCGGCATGGCGCTGGTCGACCTCGAGTGGCGACTCATGGAGGTCAACCGCGCGTTCGCGGAGATGATGGGCTCGACGGTGGCGGCGCTGCGCGGTACGCCGTTCAGCGCGCTGTCCCACCCGCAGGACCTGCAGGCCGAGCGTGACCAGCTGCAGCGGCTCTACGACGGCCATCAGAGCCACTTCTCTCTCGAGAAGCGCTACGTGCGCGCGGACGGCAACGTGGTGTGGGCGGTCCTGGACGTGGGCCTGGTGCGCTTCGCCGGCGGCGCACCCGACCACTACGTGGTCCAGCTGCGCGACACGACGGACGACCGCATGCATTCCGAGCTCCTTGCCCACCGCGCGATGCACGATCCGCTGACGGGGCTGGCGAACCGCAACCTCCTGCACGAGGTGTTGCACGACCTCCTGGAACAGCCCGACGCGGACACGCGCGTGGGCGTCATTGCGGTGGACCTCGATGGATTCAAGGGCCTCAACGATCGGTTCGGCCACGCGACAGGCGACAGCGCACTGGTGCATGTGGCGGGCATCCTCCGCTCCGCGACCGGGGGCCGCGGGACCGTCGCACGGATCGGCGGCGACGAGTTCGTCATCGCGGTGCAGGACACGGACTGCTCCAAGGCCCTGTTCGACATCGCGGCAGCGATCCACGACGGGCTGCGGCGTCCCCTGGCCGTGAAGCGGCATCAGATCCAGTTGGGCGCCTCGCTGGGCATCGCGATGGCGGACGACGAGACGATCGCGGGTGGTGGGCCCACGATCCTGAGCGCCGCAGACGCGGCGATGTACCGCGCCAAGGCCGCCGGTAAGAGCCGCACGGAGGTCTTCGAGCCGTCCATGCGGACCACCTCGGACAACCAGACCGCGCTGGCGGCGGAGCTCGCCCGGGCGATCGAGAACGGCGACCTGGTGCTGCATTACCAGCCCATTCTCGAGTTGGCGACGCGCACCGTGGTGGGCTACGAGGCGCTCGTGAGGTGGCAGCACCCCACGCGCGGGCTGCTGCTTCCGAACGCGTTCCTGCCGCTGATCGACGATCGCGGGCTCTCGGTCACGCTCGGCACTGCGCTCGTCGAGCAGGCCGCCAAGTTCCTGGGGCGCAGCCCGTCCGACACGGCATGGGTGTCGCTCAACGTGTCAGCCGACCAGCTCGGGGACTCCGAATTCGCGGATCGGGTGCTCACGGCGATCGGGCGCCACCATCTGAGCCCGCAGCGCGTGGTGGTCGAGCTCACCGAGGCGTCGCTGGTGGCCCCGAACACCCGGGTCCGTCACGAGTTGACGGAACTGCGCAACGCCGGGGTGCCGATCCTGCTCGACGACTTCGGGACCGGGGTCTCGCCGCTGTCGTACCTGCGCGACCTCCCGGTGTCGGGGGTCAAGCTCGACATGTCCTTCGTCGCGGGCATCCCCGAGGATCCGGCAGGCGCGCGAGTGTCGCGTGCGCTCGGCGCCCTCGCCCGGGAGCTTGGCCTCGCCACCATCGCCGAGGGCATCGAGACCGAGGCGCAGGCGCAGTTCCTGTCGCGCTGCGGATGGCGTTACGGCCAGGGCTGGCTGTTCGGCGTGGCCCAGCCCGCCGCAACCGTGCTCTCGGCCCACCCGCACCTGGGCACCAGCCTCATCGATCCGCGCCCGCAGGAGCTGGACGAGTCGATCGGCGAGCACGAGCCTCTGGTCTAGGCGCAGCCCGCGACACCGGCGAGCGACCGCGGGCGACCGCGCGGTCAGGCCGCCCGTCAGGCAGCCCGTCAGGCCGCGGAGATCCTGAGCTGGGCGTACATCTGGTCCGCGAGGCGCTCGGCGGGCTCCGTCCGCTCGGGCGCCTGCGTGCCCGCCGCCTCGCGCACCAACGCGAGCCGGTCCGCCACCTGTGAGGCGCTGAGCGTGCCGGCGCCGTCGGTGATGTCCGCCAGCGCGTGCATGGTGTGGCCGTCCCGCTTGTCGACGGTGATCGCCGTCCATTGGGCGCCCACCGCCACGCCGCCATCGGGATCCACCTCGAACGTCGCCGTGAGAAGCAGCCCATTCGACGTCTGCGGAACGCAGCAGTTCGAGTCCTGGTTCGACAGGAAGTTGCCCAGCCCGAACGCCGTCCACATGCCGTCGCCGTCGGGCCCGCCCGGGAGCAGCTCGATCGGCTGAGGCACGTGGGCGTGGTGGCCGATGTAGAGGTCGACGGCGCCGGACTCCGCGATCTGCTCGGCGATGCTGCGCTGAGCGTCGGTGGGTGCGGTCCGGTATTCGACGCAGCAGTGCACCGATGCGACCACCACGTCCGCGCCGTCCGCGCGCGCCTTCTCCGCCGCGGCGATGATGGGTCCCGCGTCCGCGCCGTCCGCGTCGAAGAGGTTCACCTCCCACGGCTCCCGCACGGGCAGTCCGTTGGTGCCGTAGGCGAAGCTGATGTGGGCCACCTTGACGGTGCGGGTGCCCGTGCGCACCGAGTAGAAGCTGGTGCGCGCGCCTTCGTCGGCGCTGCGCGCGGTGCCCGCGTGCTGGAGGCGGTTCGCGTCGAACGCCGCGAGCGTCGCCTCGACCCCCGAAAGCCCCTTGTCGACGCTGTGGTTCGACGCGGTCGAGCATCCATCCCAGCCCACGGCTTTGAGGTCCCGCACCAGCGCGTCCGGCGCGGAGAAGACGGGGTACCCGGTGGGCTTGGTGCCCGCGGGCGCCACGGGTACCTCCATGTGGCACAGCGCGAGGTCCGCGCCCTCGATGTACGGCTGCACGCCCGCCATGAGCGCGGTGAAGTCGTAGCCGCCATCCACCGCGGCCGATGCGTTGACGGGGGAGTGGGGGAGCACGTCGCCCGCGGCGACCAGGGTGAACCGCACGGGCCCCGCCGGAGCGGGAGCGGGTGGCGAGGGCGACAGCACCGGCGCGGGCTGCGCCTCTGCGGTCACGCTCGCGACCGGGAGGGACGATGCGTCCGCCTCGGCCGCGGCGACGTCGGAGGTCGACAACTGGCGGGCGCCCACCAGGCCGAGAGCCACGCCCGCGAGGGCGGCAATCGCGACGACCCCGCCGAGTGCCACGGGGGCGCCGCGACGGCGCGTGTGCCCGGTGCGCCCCGCGTCTGCCATGGCACCAGTATCGCAAGCCCGCCGGTGGCGGGCGTCACCGTCGCCGGGCGCGACGGTGACGCGCGCGCACTAGGGTGTGTGCGTGACCTCCGCTCTGCCCAACGTGCTCACCGTCGCGCGCCTGGTCGCCGTGCCGGTGTTCGTCGCGTTGATGCTGCTCGATGAGGGACGCGAGGGCTCGGCGCGGTGGTGGGCGGTCGCGGTGTTCATGGTGGCGGCGGCGACCGACTACCTCGACGGCTATCTGGCGCGCCGATGGCGGGTGGTGAGCGCCTTCGGCAAGTTGGCGGACCCGATCGCCGACAAGGCGCTGGTGCTGGGCGCGCTCGTCATGCTGGTCATCGTCGACGGGATCCCCTGGTGGCCCGTCGCGATCATCGCGGCTCGCGAGGTGTGGGTGACGGTCGGGCGGCTCCTCGTCGCTGGCGACACGGTCATCGCCGCCTCGCGCGGTGGCAAGGTCAAGACGCTGGCGCAGCTGCTCGCGGTCTGGCTGTATCTGCTGCCCGGGATGCCCGCGGGGGTCGACGTGGCCGCGTGGTGGGTGCTCCTCGTCGCCACCGCGCTCGCGCTCGTCACCGGCGTCGACTACACGGTGAAGATCGTCGAGGCCGCGCGGCACCAACGGGCGGGCGGACGTGCCACGGCCTGAGGACGTCATCGCGTCGCTGATCCGGCACGGAGCGTCGATCGCGACCGCGGAGTCGGTGACCGGGGGGGCGGTGTGCGCCGCGCTCGTCTCGGTGCCCGGTGCCTCGACAGTGGTCCGCGGCGGCATCGTCGCCTACAGCGCGGCGGCGAAGGCGTCCCTGCTGGGCGTCGATCCCGCATTGATTCGCGCGTCGGGTCTGGTGTCCACGGAGGTCGCGCTCGCGATGGCGCGAGGCTGCCGGGAGGCCACCGGCGCCAGCGTGGTGGTGTCGACCACGGGTGCAGCCGGACCCGATCCGCACGACGGTGCCCCCGCCGGGCGCGTGTGCCTCGCGGTCGTGGGGCCGTCGTATCAGCGCTGCACCCAGATCGATCTCGCGGGCGACCGCGACGCGGTGCGGGCCGGGGCCGTCGACGCGGCGCTCGCGCTGGTCGCCGAGGTTCTCGCGGACGACGTCACGCTGATGTAACGCGGGCGCCACGGGCCCGGAACAAGGGTGGGGTATCGTGCGTTGTGTCAGACATGGACAAGGGCCGCATGATGACGATGAGGGGAGGGCGCATGCCTGTGCTTCGCAACGAGATCGGCGATGTGTTGCGCGACGCGCGCCTCACGCAGGGCAAGACCCTGCGCGACATCTCGTCAGGAGCACGCGTGTCGCTCGGCTACCTCTCCGAGGTGGAGCGGGGCCAGAAGGAGGCGTCCTCGGAGTTGCTCGCGTCGATCTGCGACGCGCTCGAGATGCCCATGTCGACCATCCTGCGCGAGGTGTCCGACCGCTTCGAGGCGGCGGAGACCCTCGAGACCGTGCCGATGATGCCCTCGATCCCGGACACCGTTCCCGAGCTTCTCAGCTCGATGCGCTCCCGCTAGGGACGTGCGCCTCAGCGAGTTCTGGGACCTCGCCGACGCCGTCTTCGGCTCGGCCTACTCGCGCACTCTTGCGCGCGAACTCGCCCTCACGGGTCTGGATTCCCAGACCCCGGCGCAGGCCCTCGAGGCCGGTCGCGCTCCGCGTGACGTCTGGCACGCGTGGTGCGAGCAGATGGAGGTGCCGCTGAGCCGGCGTGACGGCGGGGACCGTGAGCGAATGGTGCCGCCGCCGCGGCACTGACCGCCGCATCGTCTCGACACGGCGTGTCGCACCCGCTCGAACACGCGTTCGATTACTGTGGTCCCCAGGACACCGCGCGGCGTGAACGCTCCCCGGCGGACGGCCGACTCGGCGCCGGTGTCGGAGGTGCGGCGTAGCGTCGTCCTCGACACACGGCAGGGATGCCCTCGACGGACAAGGAAGCGATATGGCACAGGCAGCGGACCGCGGCAAGGCCCTCGAGGCGGCGCTCGGGCAGATCGATCGGCAGTTCGGCAAGGGCTCGGCCATGCGCCTGGGTGAGCAGCACCGGGTGGCGGTCGAGGCGATCCCCACGGGCTCGATCGCGCTGGACATCGCGCTCGGCATCGGCGGCCTCCCGCGCGGCCGCATCGTGGAGATCTATGGCCCCGAGTCATCCGGAAAGACCACGGTGGCGCTGCACGCGGTCGCGAGCGCGCAGCGTGCCGGGGGCACCGCGGCGTTCATCGACGCGGAGCACGCGCTCGACCCCGAGTACGCCAGGAAGCTGGGCGTGGACACCGACAACCTCATCGTGTCGCAGCCGGACACCGGCGAACAGGCGCTTGAGATCGCGGACATCCTGATCCGCTCCGGCGGCATCGACATCCTCGTCATCGACTCGGTGGCCGCGCTGGTGCCCAAGGCCGAGATCGAGGGCGAGATGGGAGACAGCCACGTGGGCCTCCAGGCCCGGCTGATGTCGCAGGCGCTGCGCAAGATCACGGGTGCACTGAGCAACACCGGCACCACGGCGATCTTCATCAACCAGCTGCGCGAGAAGATCGGCGTGTTCTTCGGCAGTCCCGAGACCACCACCGGCGGCAAGGCGCTCAAGTTCTACGCCTCCGTTCGGCTCGACGTGCGTCGCATCGAGACCCTCAAGGAGGGAACCGAGCCCGTCGGCAACCGGACGCGCGTCAAGGTGGTCAAGAACAAGATGGCACCGCCCTTCAAGCAGGCCGAGTTCGACATCCTCTACGGCCAGGGCATCTCGAAGGAGGGCGGCATCATCGACCTCGGCGTCGAGCACGGCTTCGTCAAGAAGTCCGGCGCCTGGTACACCTACGAGGGCGATCAGTTGGGTCAGGGCAAGGAGAACGCTCGCAACTTCCTCAAGGACAACCCTCAGCTGGCCGACGAGATCGAGCGCAAGGTCAAGACCAAGCTCGGCGTGGGCCTGGACGTCGGCGCGGAGGCTCAGGAGCTCGAGGACCTGACCGCCGCCCCGATTCCCGACGCCGATCCCGCCCCGGCTCCGGCCGCGCGGAAGGGTCGCACCGACTTCTAGCCGATGACGGATTCAGCAGCGGTCCCGCGGGGCCGGCGGTCGTCGACACGCCGGCCCGCGAGGGACGGCGCCTCCTCCGGGAGCGCTCGCCCTACCGACGGACCGGTCAACGAGCGCGAGCGGGCGCGCGAGATCGCGCTGCGGATCCTCACCCACTCCGCTCGCTCATCGGCGCAGCTGCGGGAGGGGCTGATCTCCCGCGACGTCGCTCCCGAGATCGCCGACGAACTCGTCGCGCGATACGCGGACGTCGGTCTGCTCGACGATGCCGCGCTGGCCGCGACCATCGTCCGTACTCGCCACGCGGAGCGCGGCCAGTCGCGGCGGGCCATCCACCAGGAACTTCGGCGCAAGGGCTTCGACGAGCAGGACATCGGCACGGCACTGGCTCAGATCGACGAGGACGATGAGCGTGAGAGAGCCGCGGAGCTCGCCCGGCGACGTTGGGCACAGCTCTCGTCCCAGCCCACGGAGGCGCGCATCCGGCGAGTGGTCGCCATGCTCGGTCGCAAGGGGTATTCGAGTTCTCTCGCCTTCTCCCTCGTGAAAGACTTGCGTGGTGCCGATAACGGAGACGAATAGTCCCGAGTAGACGAGGAGTGGCCGGTGGGGCAGACGTTGACCATCCTGCTGCTGCTCGGCGCCAGCCTCGTGTCGCTGCTCTTGGTCATGTTCGCGAGGCGGGAGGCGCGAGTCGAGCGCGAGGCCGCGCGCCACGACGCCGAGCTGCTGCGGGAGGACGCGCAAGCGCGTCTCGCGGAGGCGAAGCGCCGCGAGGCCCTGACGCTGGATCGCGAGAAGGAGATCTCCTCGGATCACCGCCACGCTCAGCAGTACGCGCGCGCGCTCGAGGAGCGTGCGTCGGTGGTCGCGCGCGACGAGAAGCGGCTGGCCGCGGAGCGTGCGCGCATCGAGGATGAACGCACCCTGGCGCTCGCGACGGTCGCCGAGACCACCCCGGGCGAGGCCCGCGCCGAGCTGACCGCGGCCATCGTGTCCGACGCGCGCTCGGCGGCGGCCGTCGAACTGCGCAGGCTCGAGCGTCGCACCCATGCGCAGGCGGACGCGCGCGCCAGGGAGATCCTGGTCGAGGCGATGCAGCGGCAGACCGCCGCAACCTCGTCGGAGAGCGCATCGACATGGATCGACCTGCCGAGCGAGGAGATGAAGGGCCGGATCATCGGCCGCGAGGGCCGCAACATCCGTGCCTTCGAGGCCCTGACCGGGGTCAACGTGATCGTCGAGGAGGGCGTGGACGCCGTCCAACTGTCCTGCTTCGACCCCGAGCGGCGCGAGATCGCAGAGGTCACTCTCGCGGCCCTGGTCGAGGATGGCCGGATCCAGCCGCAGCGGGTGGAGGCGGCGTACGCGCGCGCGGTCGCGGGATCCTTCCAACGACACACCGCGGCGGGTCTCGACGCCCTGTCCGAGTCGGGCGTCACGGGAGTCACGTCCGAGCTGGTCGAGGTGCTGGGCCGACTACGACTACGGACCTCGTACGGGCAGAATGTGTTGGCGCACCTGGTCGAGACGTCTCAGATCGCCGCCGACATCGCCCGTGCCGTGGGCGCGGACGTCGAGGTCGCCAGGCGCGGCGCGCTGCTGCATGACATCGGCAAGGCCCTGACGCACGAGCACGAGGGCACGCACGCAGCGCTGGGCGCCCGGCTCGCGGCAGAGCAGGGGGAGGACCCGGCGGTGGTGAACGCCATCGCCGCGCACCACGATGAGGTGCCGCAGGAGTCCGTCGAGGCGGTGATCGTGCAGGTCGCGGACGCGCTCTCGGCGTCACGTCCGGGAGCCCGGCGTGAGGATCTCGAGAACTACGTGAATCGCATGGAACACCTGGAACGGTTGGTGCTTGAGCATCACGGTGTGACCCGCGTGCTAGCGATGGCCGCCGGTCGCGAGGTCCGCGTGATCGTGGAGCCCGAGGACGTCGACGACGCCGGTACCCAGTCGCTGGCCCGTACAATTGCCGAGCACATCAGCAAGGACTTCACGTTCCCCGGAGAGATCAAGGTGACGGTGATCCGCGAACTTCGCGCGGACGCGGTCGCAGGCTAGAGATGACTGACACCACGCTCGCACCCACGTACCTGGTCAGGACGCTCGGATGCCAGATGAACGTGCACGATTCCGAGCACATGGCCGGACTCCTCGAGGGCGCTGGCTATACGGCCGCGCCCGTGGGAGCCGAGGTCGCGGACGTCGTGGTCATCAACACCTGCGCGGTGCGCGAGAACGCGGCCAACCGTCTTTACGGCAACCTGGGCCAACTCGCGCCCGTCAAGGCCGCGCGGCCGGGCATGCAGATCGCCGTGGGCGGGTGTCTCGCGCAGAAGGACCGCGGCGAGATCGTCGACCGCGCGCCGTGGGTGGACGTCGTGTTCGGCACCCACAACATCGACGTGCTGCCCGCGCTTCTGGATCGCGCTCGCCACAACGCCACGGCGCAGGTCGAGATCGAGGAGTCCCTCCAGGTCTTCCCGTCGACGCTGCCGTCGCGCCGCGACGCGATCGCCTCCGCCTGGGTGTCGATCTCCGTTGGGTGCAACAACACCTGCACCTTCTGCATCGTGCCGTCCCTGCGCGGGAAGGAGCGGGACCGGCGCCCGGGTGAGGTGCTCGCCGAGGTGGGCGCGCTCGTGTCCCAGGGCGCCGTCGAGGTCACGCTGCTGGGGCAGAACGTCAACTCGTACGGGGTCGAATTCGGCGACCGCGGCGCGTTCGCCAAGCTGCTGCGCGCGTGCGGGGAGATCGAAGGACTCGAGCGCGTCAGGTTCACGTCGCCCCACCCCGCCGCGTTCACGGACGACGTGATCGACGCCATGGCCGAGACGCCCAACGTGATGCCCAGCCTTCACATGCCCCTGCAGTCCGGCTCGGATCGGATCCTTCGCGCCATGCGCCGCTCCTACAGGTCGGACCGCTATCTGGGGATCCTCGACCGGGTCCGCGCCGTCATGCCGCACGCGTCGATCACCACCGACATCATCGTCGGGTTCCCCGGCGAGACGGAGGAGGACTTCGCCGAGACGCTGCGAGTGGTCGAGGCCGCTCGTTTCACCTCTGCGTTCACCTTCCAGTACTCCCCGCGACCCGGCACGCCCGCGTACGAGCTCGAGGCGCCGCCCAAGGCCGTGGTGCAGGAGCGTTTCGAGCGCCTGCTGGCGCTCCAGGATCGGATCGCCCTCGACGACTCGCGGGCGCTGGTGGGCCGCGACGTGGAGCTCATGGTGCTCGATGGCGCCCGTCGCAAGGACGATGCGTCCGCACGGATGAGCGGTCGCGAGCCCGGCAACCGGCTGGTCCACTTCTCCGTGCCGGACGGCGCCGCCGCCGCGCCGGGAGACGCGCCACGTCCTGGTGACATGGTCACCGTGCGCGTGACCCACGCCGCCCCGTACTACCTGATCGCGGACTCCGCGCTCGACGGCGGGCCGTACGCGGTCCGTCGCACCCGCGCGGGCGACGCCTGGGATGCCGTCCAGCGCGGCGACCACAGCCACGAGGGTGGCGACGCATGCGGCACGCCCGCTCCCGCCGGCCCCGTCGGGCTGGGCATCCCTACGCTGCGACCCGCGTGACCCTCGAGCGGGACGGGGCTCACGCTCCCGCGGTCATCGCGATCGTGGGGGCCACCGCGACGGGCAAGTCCGCCGTGAGCCTCGCGCTGGCCGACTCGCTGGACGGCGAGGTGGTCAACGCCGATGCGATGCAGTTCTACCGCGGCATGGACATCGGCACCGCGAAGCTGACTCCGGCGGAGCGCCGGGGGATCCCGCATCACCAACTCGACACCCTCGACGTCCGTCAGGACGCGTCGGTGGCGCGCTTCCAGGAGCAGGCGCGCTCCGACATCGCGGCGATCCACGCGCGCGGGCGGCGCGCGATCGTGGTGGGAGGCTCCGGCCTGTACCTGCGCGCGCTGCTCGACCGGTTCGACTTCCCCGGCACGGACCCGGAACTGCGTGCACACCTCGAGGCTCGCGCCGCGAGCGAGGGACCCGGCGTGCTCCACCGCGAGCTCGCCGCGCTCGACCCCACGGCCGCAGCCAAGATCCCCGTGCAGAACGTCAAGCGGCTGGTGCGAGCCCTCGAGATCATCCGCCTCACCGGTTCGACGCAGAGCTCGCTGCCACGCCACGAGTACGCCGCGCCCGCGGTGCAGATCGCCCTGGAGCTGCCGTACGAGGTCCTGGACGCGCGCATCGCGCACCGCGTGGAGACGATGTGGGACGCGGGCCTGGTCGACGAGGTTCGCGGGCTCGAGGGCCGCGGGCTCCGCGACGGAGTCACCGCCCGACGGGCGGTCGGGTATGCGGAGACGCTCCGGCTCCTCGCCGGAGAGCTCGACGAGGACGAGGCGCGGGCACTCGTCGCGCAGAACACCCGTCGCCTCGCCCGCCGCCAGCACACGTGGTTCCGGCCGGACCCGCGCGTCCGCTGGATCGCGGCGCCCGCCGACCACGGGGATGTCCCCCGCGCCGCGCGCGACGCAGCGGCCCTGGTCAGCGAGGCCGATGCGACGCCCGGGCCCCCGTGACCCACGTACCCTGGACGCCATGACCACGCTCGCCTTCACCAAGGGCCACGGCACGGAGAACGACTTCGTGCTGCTGTACGACCCGGACGGCGCCGTCGCACTGGACGCGGACGCGGTGCGCTTCCTGTGCGACCGACGGGCCGGCATCGGCGGCGACGGGGTGATTCGCGCGGTCCGCGCGGGTTCCATCGACGCGGGCGGGGAACTCGACCAGCAGACATGGTTCATGGACTACTGGAACTCGGACGGCACCACCTCGGAGATGTGCGGCAACGGCGCCCGGGTGTTCGGCGCCTTCCTCGAGGCGGAGGCGTCGGCGGACCTCTCCGCGGGTCTCGACTTCGGGACGCGCGGCGGGCCGCGCACCGTGACCGCGCTCGGCGACGGCCGCTACGCGATCGGCATGGGGCCCCACCGCGTGGGAGACGCCAGCGACGGCTTCGACTCCGAGGTCGCGGCGCGCGGTCTGGACCCGGTGCGCCCGGCGCTGTCCGTCGACCTGGGTAACCCTCACAATGTGGTTGCTCTTGCGGACATCTCCGAGCTCGAGGCGCTCGACCTCACCGTGGCCCCCCAGGTGCACCCCGTGCCGCCGCTGGGCACGAACGTGGAGTTCGCCGTCGCGTTGGGTTTTGAGAACGTGGACGGTGAGACGCGCGGGCGGGTGCGCATGCGCGTTCACGAGCGCGGGTCCGGGGAGACCCGCTCGTGCGGCACGGGCGCGTGCGCCGTCGCGTTGGCGATGCGTGCCTGGGCCGGTCCCGGCGCGCCGGACACCTGGGACATCGAGGTGCCGGGCGGCGAGGTCACCGTGCGCATCACGGACGCGACGTCCGTGCTCGAGGGGCCCGCGGTCCTGGTCGCCACGGGGACCGTGGAAATGCCCGCGGCCTGAGAATGCGCCAGGTCGAGCCCGGCGCCGACGGAGTGGCGCGGATTCATCCCGAGAACCCGGCCGAATGGCGCGCCTGGCTCGCCGCCCACCACGCGACGTCTCCAGGCGTGTGGGTGGTTCGGTGGCGAGCCGTGCACGGCGAGGTTCCGGTCGACTACGACGCCCTGGTCCGGGGCGCGCTGTGCTTCGGCTGGGTGGACTCGAAGCCGCGCAAGCTCGACGCCGAGCGGACCATGCTCTACTTCTCCCCGCGCAGGCCCGGTTCCGGTTGGGCCCGACCGAACAAGCTGCGCATCGCGGAACTCGAGGCCGCCGGGCTGATGGCGCCCGCGGGTATCGCGGTGGTCGTGCGCGCCCGTGCCGACGGCACGTGGACCATGCTCGACGATGTGGAGGAGGCGCTCGTGCCTGCGGACCTCGAGGCGGAGTTCGGCCTCTGGCCCGGCGCGCGAGAGAGATGGGAGGGCTTCCCGCCCTCCGTTCGCAAGGGGATCCTCCAGTGGATCGTGCAGGCACGGCGCCCGGAGACGCGCGCGCGTCGAGTGGCAGAGACAGCGGAGAAGGCATCCCGCGGCGAGCGTGCGAACGAGTGGCGGCCGCGGTCGTGAGTCAGGCGCGCGTGAGGCGCAGCACCCGGAAGCCCTTGGAGTTCGCGATGCGGTCGACGTCGCCCCACCCCTGATCGCCGATCCACCGGGCGAGAGACTCGGCTCCCAGGTTCTTCTGCACC
>NZ_JAHEBP010000002.1:0-32365 GCF_024642165.1 Demequina sp. | reverse complement strand
TCAGGCGCGCGTGAGGCGCAGCACCCGGAAGCCCTTGGAGTTCGCGATGCGGTCGACGTCGCCCCACCCCTGATCGCCGATCCACCGGGCGAGAGACTCGGCTCCCAGGTTCTTCTGCACCACCAGGTAGGCGTCGCCGCCGGGCGCGACGCGCGGGAGCCATCGCGCCAGCAGGCCGTGCAGCGCGTCCTTGCCGATCCGGATGGGTGGGTTCGACCAGAGGGTGTCGAACGATGCGTCGGCGGGCACCTCGTCGGGACGCAGGACGTGGACGGGGGCCAGCGGGTGATGCGCGCCGAGCCGTGCGATGTTGCGCCGGAGCAGATCGAGCGCGCGCTCGTTGACGTCCACGGCCGTCACGGCGTCGGCGCCGCGAAGAGCGGCCTCAAGCGCGACCGGGCCCCAGCCGCACCCGACGTCGAGCACGTGGCCGCGCGGCTCGGGGACGTGCCTGAGCAGCACCTGAGTGCCCAGGTCGACATGGGCGGGCGAGAACACGCCGCCGGCCGTCTCGACGTGAACGTCGTGGCCCGCCAGGATCACGGGCACCAGCCGGCGCTCGTCCGCTGATGCGGGCTGGGCGGTGAAGTAGTGGTCCTCGCTCACGGGTCACGAGCGTAGCGCGCGGCCGGGTTGCCGCATCGTCCGGCCGTTCGGGACGGCGCGCGGGGGTGAGACAATGAAGGGGTATGAGCGATATCGCAGCCGAAGACTTCGAACCCACTCCCGACGACCGCCGCGCCGACGCGTTGATCGATCGGGTGCTCTCGCGTGCCGGAACCGCGGTGGCCGCCGGCGCCGTGGTGGATACCGAGTACGACGGCGACCAGTTCGATCGCGAGGAGCGCGCCGCGTTGCGGCGTGTCGCCGGGCTGTCGACGGAGCTCGAGGATGTCACCGAGGTCGAGTACCGGCAGCTCCGCCTGGAGAGGGTGGTGCTGGTGGGCCAGTGGTCCCACGGCACCGCGGAGGACGCCGAGATCTCGATGCGCGAGCTCGCGGCGCTCGCCGAGACCGCCGGATCCGAGGTGCTCGATGGCGTGCTGCAGCGGCGCCCCCACCCCGACCCGGCGACCTACATCGGCAAGGGCAAGGCCGTGGAGGTGCGTGACGTGGTCGCGGCCGTGGGCGCGGACACGGTCATCGTGAACGACGACCTCGCGCCCAGCCAGCGCCGCGCCCTCGAGGACGTGGTGAAGGTCAAGGTGATCGACCGCACCGCGCTCATCCTCGACATCTTCGCGCAGCACGCGAAGTCCAAGGAGGGCAAGGCGCAGGTCGAGCTCGCGCAGCTCGAGTACCTGCTGCCGCGCCTGCGCGGTTGGGGCGAGTCCATGTCCCGCCAGGCGGGTGGCCAGGTGGGTGGCGCGGCCGCTGGAATGGGCTCGCGTGGACCCGGTGAGACCAAGATCGAGCTCGACCGGCGGCGCATCCACACGCGCATGGCGCAACTGCGCCGTCAGATCAAGGCGATGGCGCCCGCCCGTGCGGTCCGGCGGGACCGGCGGCTGACGCTCCCCAACGTCGCGATCGTCGGGTACACCAACGCGGGCAAGTCGTCGCTGCTCAACCGGGTCACGGGCGCCGGGGTGCTGGTGGAGAATTCGCTGTTCGCCACCCTCGACCCCACGGTGCGCCGGTCGCAGACGCCCGACGGCCGCGAATTCACGGTGTCCGACACGGTCGGCTTCGTGCGCGACCTGCCGCACCAGCTGGTCGCGGCGTTCGCGTCGACCCTCGAGGAGGTGTCGCACGCGGACCTCATGCTGCATGTGGTCGACTCGTCCCACCCGGACCCCGAGGGGCAGATCCGGGCGGTGCGCGAGGTGCTGGCGGACGTGCCAGGCGCGGACGCGGTCAAGGAGATCCTGGTCCTCAACAAGTCCGACGTCGCCGATCCCGCGACTCTCATGCGGCTGCGTGCGCGCCGGGAGCCCACCATCGAGGTGTCGGCGCTCACCGGCGACGGGATCGACGCGCTCCTGGCCCTGATCGGGCGCGAGCTGCCCCGACCCACCGTGACGGTGGATCTGGTGGTGCCGTACACCCGCGGGGACCTGGTGAGCGAGGTGCATCGGCACGGCGAGGTGCTCACTCAGGCGCACGTGGCCGAGGGCACGCACCTGACGGCGCTGGTGGACCCGGGTCTGGCGGCCCGCCTCGAGCAGGCCGGCGTCACCGCCGCCTCCGCGTGAGCGATCTCGACGCCGACGCGCTGCTCGAGCGAGCGGTGGCGGCGCTCGGGGGAGAGCCGCGCGAGGGCCAGCGCGACATGGCGCGCGCCGTCGCCGCGGCCCTCGCGGGCGAGGAGCATGCGCTCATCCAGGCCGGCACAGGCACGGGAAAGTCGCTCGGCTACCTGGTGCCCGCGGTGGCGCACGCCGTGCGGACCGGGAATCGGGTGGTGGTCTCGACCGCCACGCTCGCGCTGCAGCGCCAGGTGTACACCAAGGACCTCCCCCTCGTCGCGGAGGCGCTCGAGCCCGTGCTCGGAGAGCGCGCCCGCATCGGCCTGATCAAGGGGCGGGCCAACTACCTGTGTGCGCATAAGCTCGCCGGAGGCTATCCGGAGCCGGACGAGGACGTGCTGCCCATCCCCTCGGGGCCCACGTCCGAACTGGGGCGCGAGGTGGCGCGCCTGCACGAGTGGTCGAACGGCACCGAGACCGGCGACCGCGACGATCTGGTGCCGGGCGTGACCGGCAGGGCCTGGGCGCAGGTGTCGGTGACCGGGCGCGAGTGCCTCGAGTCGAAGTGTCCCGCACTGGCCGACTGCTTCTCGCAGCGGGTCCGCGACGATGCGGCGTCGGCTCATGTCGTGGTGACCAACCATGCCGTGCTGGGGGTGCAGGCCACGGGCCACGACATGCTCGGCAGCCACACGGTGCTGATCGTCGACGAGGCGCACGAGCTGGTGCAACGGATCACGTCCTCGGCCACGCATGAGCTGATGGTGTCGGCCGTGGATCGGGCCGCGCGTCGCGCGCGCCGGGCCGGCGTCGCCGTCGAGGACCTCGACCGTGCGGCACGCCGGCTGGACGGGGCCCTGGGTGCGTGTGAGCCCGGGCGTCTGCGCGATGGCCTGCCCGAGGAGCTCGCCGCCGCGGTGGAGGAGGTGCGCGGCTCCGCGCGCCGCTGCGTGTCGGAGCTCCAGAAGAGGTCGGAGGAGGCGGGCGCCGCGGGCAAGGTCGCGTCGGCGGCGCTGTCCGAGGTGGTCGACGTGTGCGAGGAGCTCCAGGGCGAGCACGGACGTTACGTCGTGTGGCTCGCCGCGCGTGATGGGGACTACGACTCACGCGTGGCCGAACGGATCGTCGCCGCGCCCCTCGACGTCGCGGGGCTCATCCGCTCGGAGCTGCTCGAGGACAAGGCGTCGGTGATGACGTCGGCCACGCTCGCGCTTGGCGGGGACTTCGGCGCCATCGCGCGCCACCTGGGCGTCGAGGATCCCTCCACCCTCGACGCCGGCAGCCCCTTCGACTACCCGCGCCAGGGGATCCTCTACGTGGCGCGCCACCTGCCGAAGCCGGGGATGGGCGGCATCTCGGAGGAGGCGCTCGACGAGCTTGCGGCGCTCATCGAGGCGGCCGGCGGGCGGACGCTGGGTCTGTTCTCCTCGCACCGGGCCGCGCTGATGGCGGCTGAGGCGATGCGCGAGCGGCTGGACGTGCCGGTGCTCTACCAGCTCGACGATCAGCTGCCCACGCTGGTGAAGCGCTTCGCGGAGGACCCGGCGACCTGCCTGTTCGGCTCGACGTCGCTGTGGCAGGGCATCGACGTGCCCGGGCCCACGGCCAGCCTGGTGGTGATCGATCGGATCCCGTTTCCGCGCCCCGACGAGCCCGTGTCGCAGGCCCGTACCGAGGCGGTCGCCGCCGCGGGAGGCAACGGCTTCATGGCGGTGAGCGCCACCCAGGCGGCGCTTCTGATGGCGCAGGGATCCGGCCGCCTGATCAGGTCGACCGCGGACCGGGGCGTGGTGGCGGTGCTCGACCCGCGACTCGCGACGGCGCGATACGGAGGATTCCTCGCCCGGTCGATGCCGCCGCTGTGGCCCACGACCGATCGCGAGGTCGCTCTGGGCGCTCTGCGAAGGCTCTCCGGCGCGTAGCGGCTCGGGCCGGGCTCCGGCACGCGGGGTCAGACCCGGCGAAGTACCGAGACCACCTTGCCCATGATCCGGGCATGGGTGCCGTCGATGGGCGTGTAGGCGGGGTTGTGCGGCATCAACCAGACCCGGCCGTCGCGGTTGCGGAAGGTCTTGACGGTCGCCTCGTCGTCGAGCAGCGCCGCCACGATGTCGCCGTTGTCGGCGTTGTTCTGGCGCCGCACCACCACCCAGTCGCCGTCGCAGATCGCCGCGTCGATCATCGAGTCGCCGGCCACCTGAAGCATGAAGAGCTCGCCGTCGCCCGTGAGCCGGCGGGGGAGAGCGAACACGTCCTCCACCTCCTGGTCAGCGAGGATCGGTCCGCCGGCGGCGATGCGGCCCACCAGCGGCACCATCGACAGGTTGTCGGCATGCACGGCGAGCGCGGCGTCCGCGACCGCGGAGGTGCGCGCCGGGGGAGAGACGGCCGTCTCGCCGGGGAGGACCACCTCGATCGCCCGGGGACGATGCGGGTCTCGCCGGAGCACGCCCTTCGCCTCGAGCGCCGTCAATTGGTGCTTGACCGAAGAGGTGGAGGTGAGGCCCACGGCCTCACCGATCTCCCGCATCGACGGCGGGTAGCCCCGATCGATCACGGTCGCCCTGATGTAGTCGACCACCGCGCGCTGCCGGGCGGTGAGACCGGTGGATGGATCGCGGAGCTCGTGCACGCTCGCGCCCGCCTCGCCGGACCCGTCCGCCGTGCCGCCTGCCGTCCCGTCCTGCGCCATCGGTCCCGCCTCCCGTCGCCTTGAGTGTCAGACCTCGGTGGTCCTCTTGTCTCAAGACGCTAGGGCAATCCGGGGTCGAAATCAAACATATGTTCGAGCGTGTCTTGCGAGTGTCGCACGAGGGTGCTAGAACTAGAACATACGTTCGATAGAACACGTGTTCGAACGAAGGAGGCAGTGATGAGCATCTACGCACCGCAGACCAAGGTGGCCAGGAACCGACGCGCCAGGACCGGGCGGATCCTGGGCGTCCTGTTGCTGCTCGGCGGCGCCGCGGTCGTGGGTCCGCAGGCCTTCGCCTCGGATGGCCCCGTCGATCCCGTGGAGATCGACTCGTACACGGTCGCGTCGGGCGAGACGCTGTGGTCGATCGCCGCGGCGCTCACTCCGGCGGGTCGCGATGTCAGGGACACCATCGGCGAGATCCAGCACCTCAACTCCATGTCCGGATCGGGTCTGGTGGCCGGGCAGCAGATCTACCTCCCGGTGGTCGACTAGCCAGGGCGACCTCGTCTGACGAGTCGCGCGCCAAGCCGCGTCGGCGACGGCAGGGCATCGGCGGTTGGGGCAGGGCGCGCGAGCGTGGCAGAGTGGGCGCATGCACTGCCCGTTCTGCAGGAACGCCGATTCGCGCGTGGTGGACTCTCGCACCGCCGACGACGGCTCGTCGATCCGCCGCCGGCGGGAGTGCCCGGCATGCGGCAAGCGCTTCACCACCGTGGAGACGGCGAGCCTGTCGGTGGTGAAGCGCAACGGCGTCACCGAGCCCTTCAGCCGCGACAAGATCGTGTCCGGAGTGAAGAAGGCCTGCCAGGGGCGGCCCGTGAGCGATGACGATCTCGCGGTGCTGGCGCAGCGGGTTGAGGAGACCATCCGCGCGAACGCCCAAGCCGAGATCAACGCCCTCGACATCGGGCTGGCCATCCTGCCCCCGTTGCGCGAGCTCGACGAGATCGCGTACCTGCGGTTCGCGAGCGTCTACCAGGCCTTCGATTCGCTCGACGACTTCGCGGCCGCCATCGCCCGGCTCCGCGTGGAGGATGCGGCTACCGGCCGCCCTTCGGGCGACGAGGCTTCCGAGGCGTAGACCCCGCGGCGTGGCCTGACCTGCCGGACGGCTTGCCGCCCTTGGACCCCCCGGTCTTGCCGCCCTTGGACGCCTTCTTCGACGTCGACTTGGGCTGCTTGGGCGCCGCGCCCCGAGACGGCCTGCCCTCCGCGGTGCGGCCCGAGCCGCGCGGGTCGCCGTCGCCGCGGCGCGAGGAGCGATCGTCGGCCAGCGCCTCCTTCGCGGCGAGCCGTCCCTCGCGAGCGGCCACCGCGGCCTCGCGCTCCGCGAGGTCCTGCTCCACCCGCGCGAGACGCTGCTCCGCGCGCCGCTGGGACTCGAGCCGCTCGTCCGCGCGATCGTCATGGTCGAACCTGCGGGTCGGGCGCTCCTCGCGCCGTGCGGAGCGGTCGCGGCCGGGTCGTTCTCCCCGGCCCGGTCGCTCGTAGCGCCCTCGACGCTCGGGCCGCTGGGGGCGGGGCTCACGTACAGGGATGCCCGACGGCGCGCGGCCCCCCGTGACGGAGTCGACCAGGGCGAGCGAATCCGCGTCCTCGCCGCGAACCTTGCGGAACGTCACGTCGACGCCCGCGCGCTCAAGCATCCGGTCGGTGGTGCGGCGCTGGTGGGGGAGCACCAGAGTGACCACCAGGCCCTCCTCGCCGGCGCGCGCGGTGCGTCCGGATCGGTGCGTGTAGTCCTTCGGGTCCGTGGGCGGGTCCAACTGCAGCACCAGGTCCACGTGGTCGACGTGGATCCCGCGCGCCGCGACGTCGGTGGCGACCAGCACGGGGACGTCTCCCGCACGGAACGATGCGATGGCGTGGTTGCGCTCGGCCTGGGAGCGATCGCCGTGCAGCGCCAATGCCAGGATTCCGGCGGCGCGCATCTCCTCGGCGATGCGCTCGGTCGCGAGCTTGGTGCGCACGAACACGATGGTGCGGCCGTCGCGCGCCGCGATCCGGGAGGCCAGCTGGTACTTGGCGTTCGGCGGCACGTTGAGCACCACATGGCGCATCGTCGCGGGTCCCGCCTCGCCGTCCGTGACGTCGTGCAGCACCGGACGGTCCATGTACGTCGTGACCAGGCGGTCCACGTCGCCGTCGAGCGTGGCGGAGAACAGCAGCCGCTGACCGCCCGCGGGAACGCCCGCGAGGATCTCGGTGATCTCGTCCATGAAGCCCATGTCCGCCATGTGATCGGCCTCGTCGATGACGATCAGCTCAGTCTCGCGAAGGTCCGCATGGCCTCGCCTCACCAGGTCGGCGAGGCGGCCCGGCGTCGCGACCACCAGATGGACGCCCCGTTCGAGCGCCTGGATCTGCTTCGCCATCGACAGGCCTCCGGCGACCAGCTTGAGCGACACATGCATCGAGTGGGCGTACGGCTCGAGAGCGTCCGAGACCTGCATGCCGAGCTCGCGGGTGGGCACCAGGACCACGGCGCGAGGCCGGCGCGGCAGCGGACGCTCGCCGTCCGCGAGCCGCACGATGGCGGGCAGTCCGAACCCGAGCGTTTTGCCGGAGCCCGTCCGGGCCTTGCCCAGCACGTCCCGTCCCGCGAGTGCATCCGCGATGGTTGCCGCCTGAATGGGGAAGGCAGTGACGATGCCGTGCCGTGCCAGCGCCTCGACAAGGGGCTCCGGCAGGCCGAGCGCCGCGAATGCGACGCCGTCCGCGACGGCTATGAGAGCACCCGGAGGCGTACGGTCCCGGCCATCCTGGACAGTGCGTCCACCGCGTCGTCGTCGATACCGGACGCGACGTCGGTCACCACGTAGCCGAGCTCCCCGCGGGTTCCGAGCAGCTGGGCGTCGATGTTGACGTTGTGAGCCGCGAACACCTGGTTGACGGCCGCGAGGACACCCGGGATGTTCTCGTGCAGGTGTGCGACGCGGTGCGATCCCTGGACCTGGTCCAGCGACAGGTTGGGCAGGTTCACGCTGAGCGACGTCGACGCGTGGAGCACGTAGTCGCGAAGCCGGGTGGAGACGAAGATGCCGATGTCGCGCTGTGCCTCCTCCGTCGACCCGCCGATATGGGGGGTGAGGATCACGTTGGGCATGTTCTGCAGCGGCGACTCGAACGGGTCGCCCGTCTTCTTGGGCTCCTCGGGGAACACGTCGACCGCGGCGCCGCCGATGTGGCCGTCCTCGAGGCCCTGCTTGAGCGACTCGACGTCGACGATGAACCCGCGCGAAAGGTTGAGGAACAGTGCGCCGGGCTTCATCGCGCCAAATTGCTGGCTTCCGAAGAAGCCGGAGTTGCCCTTGCGTCCGTCCACGTGCAGCGTGACGATGTCCGCCTCACCCAGCAGCGACTCCAGGGTGGGCATGCGCGTGGCGTTGCCGAGCGCGAGCTTCTCCGCATTGTCGTAGAAGATGACGTTCATCCCGAGCGCCTCGGCGATCACCGACAACTGAGAGCCGATGTTCCCGTAGCCCACGATGCCGAGCGTGCGTCCGCGGATCTCATGAGCTCCGGCGGCCGACTTCGACCACACGCCGTTGTGAAGGTTGCGGTTGTGGTCGGGCAGCCGGCGTGTCAGGGAGATCATCTCGGACACCGCCATCTCGACCACGGAGCGCGTGTTCGAGAACGGGGCGTTGAACGCCGCGATGCCGCGCCGCGCCGCTGCCGCGAGGTCGATCTGGTTGGTGCCGATCGAGAAGGCGCCCACGGCGATGAGGTCCGGAGACGCCTCGATGACGCGCTCCGTGAGCTGCGTCTTGGAGCGGATGCCCAGCAGCTGGACCCCTCGCAGGGACTCGATCAGCTCGTCCTCGTCCATGGCCCCGCCATGGTTGTCGACGGTGATCCCGGAGCCCTCGAGAATCTCGGTCGCCTTGGGGTGAAGGTTTTCTAGGAGGAGTGCGCGCACGGACCGTATCGTCTCACATTCCCCGAGCGCTCCGACGTCCCTGGCGGGCCGCCCGCACCCGCGTGCAGGGGCTCGACGTGGCCGGTGGTCGGCGGGGGGCGTGACACAGTTGGTTCATGAAATCGGCGGCGCGGATCCTGGGAGTCGTCCTCGCCTGCGCCGCGCTGTTCGCCGCGGGCGCGTGGTGGCGCGGGGTGTCCTGGTCGGATGTGCGCCATTGGGGCACTCCCCGCAACGTGATCGACACGGCGGGGGAGACCGTGAGGATCCCCGTCGCGGACGGCCCGGCATCCAGGCGACTTCCTGCCGTCGAGCCCGGTACCTCCGGGTCGTACGACTTCCTCTTCGCGACGGGCGGCGCGGGCGGCGGTCCCGTGCGTTACGACCCGTGCCGGGCCGTCACGTGGGTGATCGCGCCCGTGCACATGCCCGACGGCCTCGAGCCGGTGGTGCATGACGCGATCGAGGCCGTGTCCGTGGCGACGGGGCTCGAGTTCGAGTTCGAGGGGTATACGGACGAGCGGGTGTCGTTCGAGCGCGCGCTCGTCCAGGACCGCTACGGGGATCGATTCGCGCCCGTGGTCATCGGGTTCGAGAATGCGAACCAGAATCCGGAGCTGGCGGGATCGATCACGGGACTCGGCGGTTCCTCGGCGGTGCCCGGCGCGTACGGCGACGATCGCTTCCTCCGCGCGGGCGTCGTGTCGATCGACTTCGAGGACATGGAGCGGATCATCGGGCAGCCCGGCGGCAGCGACCTGGCGCGGGCCGTGGTGGCGCACGAACTCGGCCACGTGGTGGGTCTCGCCCACGTCGCCGACCCACGAGAGCTGATGCACGACTCGAACCTGCGCCTCGTCGACTGGGGCCCCGGGGACCTCGAGGGCCTCGCGATGGCCGGCGACGGAGGCTGCGAGGCGGGCTGACGCCGAGCGACCGCGGTCAGGTGAGGACGAGCCCAGGGGGAAGGGGCTCGGAGTGGACCACCTCGAGCCGGCGCGTGGGACGCGTGAGCGCCACGTAGAGGTCGCCGGGTCGCACCGCGATCCTGGCCGGCTCGATCACGACCGCGACGTCGAACTCCAGACCCTTCGACTCGCGCGCGGTGTAGACATCGATGCCGGTGCCCTCCAGCGCCGCGACGGCCGCCGGGCGCGCGTCCTCATGCGCGATCACGGCGACCAGGCCGCCGTCGCCGTCCGCGAACGCGGCGGCGTGCCTGCGCGCGATGCGCGCGGCCTCCGCCACCGCATCGTCCGCCCGCGTGGCTGCGGTAGCGTCCGCGATCTCGCGCGCTGCGCTCAGCTCGCTGACGGGCAGCGCCGCCGCCTTCGCGAACGCCTGCGCGGCATCGGCGACCGCGGCGGGGATGCGGTAGGAGATCGTGAGCTCGCGCAGCTCCCACGACGCCTGGAAGAGCGGATCCATGGTCTCGGGCCACCAGCGCGTGCCGGCGACCGAGGTGGCCTGGGCCACGTCGCCGACGATGGTGAAGGACCGCGTCGGGCACCGCCTCAGCAGCATGCGCCAGGCCATCGGCGACAGTTCCTGGGCCTCGTCCACCACCACGTGGCCGTACGTCCACGAGCGGTCGCGCCGCGCGCGCTCGGCGACGGTGAGGCGGGTGCTCCCGCCCTGCATGCGCGCCGCGAGGGTCTCGGCGTCGACCTTGATCATGCTCTCCGCGCCGAAGGTGTCCAGCACGTCCTTCGCATACTCGATCTCCTCGCGCGACGGCCCGTCACGGCGTGATGCCCTCCCGCCGGGCATGTCGCCCAGCAGCTCGGCGGCCTCGTCGAGCAGGGGGACGTCCGCCTCGGTGAACGGCGCCGATGCGGGGCGCAGCAGCAGGTCGCGCTCGTCGGGCGTGAGCGCACGCGCGGCGTGGTCCAGCAGGTGCGGCTTCGAGAACAGGTCGCGCAGCAGCTGGTCGGGCGTGACCGGCAGCCAGCAGAGGTTGATCGCGATGCGCACGTTGCGATCGTCGCGGACGTCGCGCTCGAGATCGTGTCGATCCTCCTCGGAGAACGCCTCGACCTGGTCCGCGAGCTGG
The DNA here is from genome assembly GCF_024642165.1 of Demequina sp. GTDB lineage: Bacteria > Actinomycetota > Actinomycetes > Actinomycetales > Demequinaceae > Demequina. Next base: position 21,503 of record NZ_JAHEBP010000002.1, on the reverse strand, counting down.
TGCGTGAGACGGGTGATCATGTCCTTCGCGAACGCGGCACGCGCCTCGTTGTGCGGACGGCCGTCGCGACGGGCCCGCGACTGCGCCTCCCGCACGTCGGATCGGCGGATCACCAGGGTGCGTCCATCGATACGGATCTCGCGGTCCGCCCGCGGCAGCCGCTGGCGCTCGCGCACGGCGGCCTTGATCACGTCCGCCATCGCCGTGCTCCCCTTGATCTCGGCCGAGGAGTCCGGCTCGACCGCGGAGATCTCGATTCCGGGGATCAGTCCCGCGAGCGTGGTGGAGACCGCGCCGGTCTCGCCCAGCGACGGGAGCACGTGATCGATATAGCGCAGGAAAGTGCGCGACGGGCCGATCAGCAGCACGCCCTTCGACTCGAGCTGCTGGCGGTGGTGGTAGAGCAGGAAGGCGGCGCGGTGGAGCGCGACCGCGGTCTTGCCCGAGCCGGGCCCACCCTGCACCACCAGCGCCCCCATCATGGGCGCGCGGATCACCGCATCCTGCTCCGCCTGAATGGTCGCGACGATGTCTCCCATGCGGCCGGTGCGGCGCGCGCCGAGCGCGGCGAGCAGCGCGCCCTCGCCCGCGAGCGCGGTATCGGCACCCATCTCCCGCAGCGCGTCGACGTCGAGCACGTCGTCCTCGACGGCGGTGACGTTGCGGCCCTGGGTGGTGAGGTGGCGCCGGTTGATCACGTCGCCCGGGCTGGCGGCCGTCGCGGAGTAGAAGGCCCGGGCGGCGGGCGCGCGCCAGTCCGTCAAGAGCGGCAGGTGCTCCGCGTCCGACAGCCCGATGCGGCCCACATAGAAGTGCTCGCCGTCACGCAGGTCCAGCCGGCCGAAGCACAGCCGGTCCTCGACCGCGTCCAGCTGGGCGATCCGATCCTCGTACAGGGTGGCGAACGCGTCACGCTCGGAGCGGTTCTGCGGGGATCCCGATGGGCCCTCCCGGCGGATCGCCGCCAGCCGCTCGGTCGCCTCGTCGCGCAGCGTATCGAGGCGTGCGTACAGCCCCTCGACCACCCGCTGCTCCGCGGCGAGCCCGCTGCGCTCCGCCGTGAGTCCGCGTTCGTTCCCCATTGGCATACCCTCCGCCCATCCTGCGTTCACCGGGGCAGGACAGTCCCCCATTATCGCGCGCCCGAGGGGGTGCTTGGTAGCGCGGGGCCCGGATCGGGTTTCGCGGAGGGCGAGAACGGTCCCCTCGGAGGGGCCGCGGTGGAAGGATGGAGGATCATGGACAGACCTCTGGTGAGCTGGGATGCGAGCGGCGTGCAGGCCTGGGCGGACGCTGCGCCCGCGGAGGGTGCGGCGCTGCTGCATTCACTGCGGGGGTTCATCGACGCCGGTCGCGCGGGGGCCCTGGTGGCGGAGCAGCTGCTCGAGGACGGCGAGCCCATTCGCGTGGCTACCTTCGACATCGACCAATTGCTCGACTACCGGTCGCGCCGCCCCGAGATGACGTTCTCCGTGAACCAATGGACCTCCTACGACGAGCCGCATCTCGTGGTCGACATGGTGCGGGACGCCGAGGGCCGGCCGTTCCTGCTTCTCCACGGCTTCGAGCCCGACATCCAATGGGAGCGCTACATCCGGGCGGTGCGGGAGATCGTCGAGAAGATGGGTGTGGGACTCACGCTCGGGTCCCACGGAATCCCCATGGCGGTTCCGCACACGCGCCCGCTGACCGCGACGGTGCACGGCACGGATCCGGACCTGCTTCCGGACACGCCCACGATGTTCGGCACGGTCACCGTCCCTGCGTCTGCGCAGAACCTGCTCGAGTATCGGTTCGGGCAGTGGGGCATGCCTGCCGTCAATGTCGCCGTGCACGTGCCGCACTACCTGGCCCAGTCGTCCTACCCGCAGGCGGCCCAGCGCGCTCTGACCGGTCTCGAGGACCTGTCGGGTCTGGATCTGGATCCGGGAGCGCTCGACTCGGCGGCCGAGCGGGCGACGGAGGAGATCGCGCGTCAACTAGCCGAGAGCGAAGAGGTCCAGGGCCTCGTCGAGGCGCTCGAGAATCAATATGACGCATTCCACGACGCCCGCGGACAGGGCCTTCCGCTGGACGGGAATCTGCCTTCCGCGGACGAGATCGCGGCCGAGTTCGAGAAATTCTTGTCACAGGAACGCAGGGATCCCCCCACGGGCGCCTGAAATCTGTCACACTGTTTCCCGGTTGCAAGAAACGTAGTGTGCAAGAACCTGTCTGACCTGGGCACGGAACGAGGCATTGCGGCGACGAGGCCAGGCACGGTGCCAGGTCTTCCCGTCCAGGGCATGAAGGTAAGGAAATACAGGCATGGCACAGGGCTCTGTGAAGTGGTTCAACGCGGAGAAGGGTTACGGCTTCATCGCACAGGATGGTGGCGGCGCTGACGTCTTCGTCCACTACTCGGCGATCGAGACCGACGGCTACCGCAGCCTCGAAGAGGCGCAGCGCGTCGAGTTCGACGTCACCAGCGGTCCGAAGGGTCCCCAGGCGGAGAACGTTCGCCCGATCTGATCTGATCTCAGCGAAGGCCGCCGTCCCATCAGGGGCGGCGGCCTTCGTGGTTCCCGGCGACGTTCGACACGCGAGGGACGATGCCTCGTCCGGCTATCCCGCCCATTGCGGTGACACGCCGGTGGGCAGCGCCGCCGAGGCGGCGTAGCGCCGTAGGGCCACGAGGTCGATGGCGCCGCCGGGCACGGCCGCGAGCACCACGTTGCCGCGCCGCCGGCCCTTGAGCACCGCGTGCTCCGCGATCGCCACCGCGTCGCCCAGCGCCTCCCGAGCCGCCGCGACGTCCACGGCCGCGCCGCGCGATCCGGGGCTCGTGCCTACGTTGGCGAGCACCAGTCCGCCGGGTCGCAGGACGCGACGGGCCTGGGTCCACCACCGCACGGAGGCGAGGTGCGGCGGCGTCTGGTCACCCGCGAACGCATCGCGCACCACCAGGTCGAGGCTCGCGTCGCGCCTCGACTCGAGCGCCTCCAGTCCGTCCTGGGCGCGGATGCGCAGCCGCGGCGCTCGCGGCAGATCCCACCACTGGCGCACCAGTTCGGGAAGGCGGGTGTCGACATCCACCGCGATGTGCCCCGAGTCGGGCAGCCGATGAGCGAGGTGGCGGGGAAACGCGCACGCGGCCGCCCCCACGTGCAGCGCGAGCATGCGCGCGGGTGGTCCCCACGCGTCGACCGCGGCGGACATGTGGCGCATGTACTCGAACGCCAGGAAGGCGGGATCGGGATCGAGCGGAGAGCTGGGAACACCATTGACCCACAGAAACGTTGTCCCATCGGGACCGTCGCGAAGCTCCGCGACTCCGGTGGCGATGGAGAACTCGACGCCACGTCGCACATCCGGCGCGACGCGCGGTCCGGGCCGTGGCATGCACTCACACTAGACGGTGGTCTGGTACGAGGAGCGTGCTGCGGATAGACTGAACGCACGGATCACCGAAGGGAGGGCGCGATGCCGCTGTCGGAGTACGAGCAGCGCGTGCTCGAGCAGTTGGAGAAGGACCTCGGTTCGGATCCCAAGCTCGGCTCCGCGATGGCGCGCACGGCCCGCCCACGCAGCCGCTACATCTGGGCCGGGGTCGGCGTGATCGTCGGTCTCGCGGTGGTTGTCACGGGTGCCGTGGCACAGATGATGATCGTCGGCGTCGCCGGCTTCGCGGTCATGCTCGCCGCAGCCATCTGGGCGCTGGTGGCGCCGCGGCCCTCGGCTGCTGCGTCGGCCGCGGGCAAGGGCGCCCACCGCCGCAAGGCGGACAAGAGCTTCATGACCCGCATCGAGGAGCGCTTCGAGCGCCGTCGGGAGCAGGGCGACCTCTAGGCCGTCCGGCGCTTGCCGCCGCGCTCACCTGGCTCGCGCGGAGCGGTCCGCGTCGCGCACCGCCGTGGTCACCTCGCGGGCCCAGCCGATCAGCCGCTCCGTGGGCACCGAGGTGCCGTGCGGCGCGTAGCGGTGATCCTCGACCGCGCCGCGCAGCGCCGTCAGCCCCCCGCGCGCGTGCTCAGCAAGGTCGGGACACGTGTCCAGGATCTTGCGCTCCGTCTCCGCGGGCGTGAGCGAATCGTCGCCCGCACGGGTCCCCAGCTCCCGCCGCAGCAGCTGCCACGCTCCGTCGGCGTCTCGAATGCCGCCGCCGCGCGCCCTGCCGCGCGACCACGCCAGGGCGCCGCCCGCGAGAAGTGCGACGATGACGACGGGGAGCACCCAAGGGATGCCGGGGGACGCCGCGTCGCCCGGATCCGCCTGCTCACTGGGCACCGTGGTCGGCACCGGCGGGGCGGGCTCGCCGCTGGCACGGGGTCCGAAGGGATCTTCCTCCTCCGGGAACCTCGGAATCGCCGCCGGTGGCGCGGGCGCGTACTCCGGCCGCTCGCCCGTCTGCTGTCCCGGGGTGGGCTCGAACCTCACCCAGCCATGCTCGGGGAAGTAGAGCTCCGGCCAGGCGTGCGCGTCGCGGCCCGTCACCGCGAACTGCCCCGTGTCATCGGGGGAGCCCCCGAGGAACCCGACGGCGAGGCGCGCGGGGATGTCCAGGGCCCGCGCCAGCACCACCAGGGCCGTCGCGAACTGCACGCAATACCCGCGCCGGTCCGTCAAGAACGTCGACACCGCGTCGTCCCCCGAGGGCGAGACCGAGGTGTCGTACTGGAAGCCGGAGCCCCTCAGGTACTCCTGGAGCGCCACGGCCTGCTCGTAGCGATCGGTCGAGCTCACCGTGACGCCCTGAGCAAGGGCGCGCACGCGTTCCACGTCGATGCGCGGCGACAGCTCGCGGTAGCGCTCGGACACCGCTGCGTCGCCGCCGGCGTCGATCGCGGCCTGAGCGGCACGCAGCGACTCCTCGGAGTGGAAGAACAGCGCATGGCGAATCGTGTACGAGATGCCCTGAGTTCCCTGGTCGCGGTCGATCAACACCTCGTCTGTGGCGGGCTCGTACCGCCATCCGGATCCCGCCGTGATCAGGCGCGGGGTCGCCGGCACGGGCACGCGCGACTCGCTGAGATCGTTGACGCGCACGGTCACGGACTCCTGGTCGATGCCCGCCCAGCTGTCGAACGGCACGGGCCACAGCACGCCGGCCGCGGGCTCGGTCGGTCCTGGCTCGTCGCGGTCCCAGCGCGAGCCGTCGAAGGATGTGAAGGAGTACGCCCGCAGCACGTCCAGCCTTCCCACTGTCGACGTGTAGGTGAGCAGCGTGGTCGACGATTGGCCGGTCAGCCTGTCGCGCAGGTCGATCTCGAGGTCGAGTCGCGCGGTACCGCCCAGCCAGTCCGGCAGGGTGACGCGCGGCATCGCACCCCAGCCGGGCCCGCCGATCGCGAGCGGGGTGGCGAGCAGCGCGACTCCCACCGTGACGGCCACGGCGGCGGCCGCCGCATGGGCCGGCGCGGGCGACGCGCCCTCGGCGGCGCGCCGGCGCCACCCGGCCTCCTCGTGGCGCCGCGAGAGCGCTACGACTGCGAGCCATGCGGCGAGGGCGCCTGCCAGCGCCGCCGTGGGCACGCGTCGCTCGAGCGTCAGGGCGGGCAGCCACGGCACCAGCAGCAGGAAGCCCGAGGTCGCGGCGAAGCCCGCGCCCACCGCAACCGCGTCGACGAGGAGGAACATCCCGACGGCCCCGGCGGCGATCGCGGCGGCGAGCGCGGGCGCGACCTCGGCCGGCGCAATCGTGGCGTTCGCATAGCGAACGGCCTCCGTGGCCACGTCACCGATGCGTTCCCATGCCGCCGGAGTCGGGAGCCAGGTGCGGCCCCCCTCCGGGCCCGGGACGTACGCGACCATGAGCAGCCAGGGCCCCACGACGAGTCCGGCCAGCGTGGGCAGGAACGGGCGACCCGTGGCGACCCTCACCAGCACCACCGCGGCGGCGGTGGCGACGAGCACCGCCGCCACCAGCCCCAGCCAGTCGCCGAACACCACCAGCCCGGACAACCCGCCCAGGCCGAGTCCAACGGCGATGGCCGTGAGGGGAGTGGCGAGCACTCGCCAGCCGGCGCGGCTCACGTCGACTCCTCGGTCAGGAGCCGGCCCCACGCGTCGACGATGGACTCCGGCTCGAGCGTGACGATCGCCCGCCAGCCCGCCGCGCGCAGGGCCTCGGCCGTGCGCTCCGCGCGCGCCCGGCCTGCCAACGATGCGCGGATCATCGCCCACGCGCGCGAGCTCTCCCCGAGCGGCGCGAGGGCCGCGACCGAGGAGCGGCCCACCGGTTCGATCACCGCGACCACCACGTCGCGGTGCCCCGGTTCGACGCGCGCCGCGTCCGCGGCGAGCGTGTGGTCCGCATCCGCCGTGGTCTCGGGCGCCGTCAGGTCGACCGTCGCGTCCAGGAGACGCGCCCGCGCGGACTCGGCGGCCCGCCCATGGGTGTCCATCGCCGAGGTCTCCGTTCCGCCCGCGATCAGGCGCACCGGGTGGCCCGCCTCGACCACGGACAGCGCGACCGAGGCCGCCGCGGAGATCGCCCACTCGAGGCCGGGCGCGGAGGGCGGCAGGCCCAGCAGGATCGTCGCTGCCGTGCGACCTTGCTGCTCCTCTGAGCGCACCACGAGGGTGCCCCGGCGGGCGGACGAGGCCCAGTGCACCCGCCGCAGATCATCGCCGTCGCGATAGTCGCGCAGGGAGACGTCGTCGGCGGCGGGGGTGCGCGCGCCGGCGTGGGCGCGGTCCGCCGCACCCATGAGGTCGCCCGCGCTCGCGGCGAGGTCGACCACGGCCGGCCACACCGCAACCTCCTGTGTGCCGCCTACGGTGCGGTCACTCCACGCCAACCCGAACGGATCCGAGGCGCGAGACAGCGCCGGGCCCAGCACCCAGCGCCCGCGGCTCACCGGGGCGAGGCTGTAGCGCAGCACGATGCCGCCCGGCTCGCCGGCGATGGTGGCTCGAGTGGAGCCACCGCCGGTCAACTCCGACGCCGCCTGTTCCTTGAGGCGCAGGGTCCGCGCGATCGGGCCCTGCGCCCTGACGTGCACGGCGACAACTCCCGCGCCGCCGGCGCTCAGCGTGGGCGGCGACACGTCTCGGCGGACCCCGGTCACGGTCGCGCGCGTCGCCAGGGTCTGCGCGGCGATCCACGCCGCTCCCACCACGGCGCTCACCAGGGTCGCCGCCCCGATGAGCACCAGCGGGGCGGACGCGAAGCCGATGCCGACGCCGAGCAGCGCAGCGCCGGCCGCCGCGAGGCCCACTCCCCGCGGCGTGACGAACGTCTGGGCGCCCTCCTCGGGGCGCGCGGGGCGGATCCTGCGGGTCATCCCCGTCCGGCGGGCGCCGGCTCGCGGGAGAAGGGGACCGTCACCGCATCGAGCACGTCGCGGATGATCGTGTCCGCCGTGCGGCCGGCGGCGCGTGCCTGCGCTCCGGCGATGACGCGGTGCGCGAGCACCGGCACGGCGAGCGCCTTCACGTCGTCCGGCAGCACGTGGTCGCGGCCCGCCATGGCGGCCCGTGCCTTCGCGGCCGAGAGCAGCTGAAGGGACGCGCGCGGCGAGGCCCCGAGCCGTAGGTCGCTGCTGTCGCGGGTGGCGCGCATCACGTCGACGATGTACCGCTTGACCGCGGGCGCCGCGTACACGGCGCGGACGATGGAGATCGCGCGCGTCAGTGCCGCCGCCGTCGCCACGGGTACCACGTCGACCAGCGGGTCATGGCCGTCGTGGGCGTCGAGCATCGCCACCTCGTCATCGCCGGAGGGGTAGCCCACCGCGATGCGAGCCATGAAGCGGTCGCGCTGCGCCTCGGGCAGGGGATAGGTCCCCTCCATGTCGACGGGGTTCTGCGTCGCGATCACCAGGAAGGGAGCCGGGAGCGCGCGGGTCTCTCCGTCCACCGTGACCGACCTCTCCTGCATGGCTTCGAGCAGCGCGGCCTGCGTCTTCGGGGAGGCGCGGTTGATCTCGTCGGCGACCACGATGTTCGCGAACACCGGGCCAGGGCGGAACTCGAACCGGTGCTCGTCCCCACGGAAGACGCTCACGCCCGTGACGTCGGACGGCAGCAGGTCGGGAGTGAACTGGATCCTGCCCACGCTCACGTCGATCGCGCGCCCCAGGGCGCGTGCCAACGTGGTCTTCCCGACCCCGGGCACGTCCTCGAGCAGCAGGTGACCCTCGGCGAGCACGGTCGCGAGGGTCGCGTCGATGGCTTCGTCGAGGCCCGACAGCACCGTGCGCAGCTGCTCACGCACCAGGCGGGCGAGCTCGGCGACGGCGGCGAGCTCCTCCGAGGTCGGGACGGTCGACGTCATGGATACCCCTCTCCCCTTGCTTCGAGCCTAGTTGACGCGCCCCCGGTCTTCGAGGCGCAATGGCCCTCCACATCGTTCCCCCATCTTTACCTGGAAATATGTTGAGATTTGACCAGAAATCTGCGCCATGTTTGAGAATTGTGGAGAGAAGTGGAGTAAAGTGGGGACATCGGGAATGGCGGAGAGCCGGAGGGGAGGGCCGATGTCGGACAACGCGACGTTCGGGCTTGGTCCCACCGGCGTGTTCCTCGGCACGTTCACCCCCCGCCTCGACGACAAGGGGCGCCTGATCCTTCCCGCGAAGTTCAGGGGCCGCCTCGCGTCCGGGTTGGTCGCCACGCGCGGCCTGGACCGGTGCGTCTTCCTGTTCCCCCTGGACGAGTTCACTCACATCCACGATCGCCTGCGCCGCACCCCCCTCGAGAACAAGGCGGCGCGCGACTACCTGCGCAGCTTCCTGGGCCACGCGAGCGACGACATCCCGGACAAGCAGGGACGGATCCTGCTGTCCCAGCCCCTGCGGCGCTACGCGGGCATCGCCCGCGACGTCGCCGTGGTGGGCATGGGTTCGCGCGTCGAGATCTGGGACGCGCAGCGCTGGGACGAGTACCTGGAGGCCGGCGAGGACGCGTACGCGGAGACCGCGGCAGAGATCTTCGACGCAATGTAGACGCCCGTGCCTCGCGGCCTCCTCCCGGATCTCTCTGACGGACTTCCCCCCGCCAGAGGAGCTCGGAGGGAGACCACGGGGCACGGGCAGGACGTCAGTGAGGGGGAACGGGATGGGTGAGGCGCACGAGGCCGCATCGCGGCACACGCCCGTGATGCTCGACCGCTGCGTCGATCTGCTCGCCCCGGCGCTCGGCGCGCCCGGCTCGCTCGCGATCGACGGCACGCTGGGCATGGGCGGCCACACCGAGGCGATCCTCGACCGTTGTCCCGCGGCGCGGGTGGTGGGGATCGACCGCGACCCCGAAGCGATCGCGCTCGCCTCGGCGCGGTTGCGACGATTCGGGGATCGATTCGTCGCCCATCACGCCGAGTACGACGACATCGCCGGCGCGCTTGCGGTCGCGGGGGCCCCCGTCGCGCACGGGGTCCTCCTCGACCTCGGGGTGAGCTCGCTGCAGATCGACGATGCGGGCCGCGGCTTCTCTTACGCTCAAGATGCGCCGCTGGACATGCGGATGAACCCGGGGGACCCCGTCTCGGCCGCGGACCTGCTCCGCGACGCGGACGAGCGCGAGCTGGCGCGGATCCTGCGCGAATACGGCGAGGAGCGGTTCGCGCCGCGCATCGCGCGGGCGATCGTGCGCCGCCGTGACACCGATCCCGTGGTCAGGTCCGCCCAGCTGGTCGACCTGGTGCGTGCCTGCATCCCGGCCGCCACCCGCACCGCGGGCGGGAATCCCGCCAAGCGCACGTTCCAGGCCCTGCGGATCGCCGTGAACCGCGAGCTCGAGGTGCTCGAGCGAGCGGTACCCGCCGCCATCGAGGGGCTCGCCGTCGGCGGCCGCGTGGTGGTCATGTCGTACCACTCGCTCGAGGACCGCATCGTCAAGCGCGCCCTCGCCGCCGGCGCGGAGTCCCAGGCGCCTCCCGGCCTGCCGATCGTGCCCGACGCCGATCGGCCGTATCTGACGCTTCTCACGCGAGGCGCCGAGCAGGCGTCGCCCGAGGAGGCGGAGCGCAACCCGCGTTCGAAGCCCGTGCGGCTGCGCGCCGCCGAGCGACTTCGTCCCACCCCGCCCGAGCGCCTGAGGAGGGCCGCATGAGCGCCGCACCCCTGCGTCAGCAACGTCCGGCGCGCGGCCGTCCGGCCGCGCCTCCCGCGCCCGGCGAACGGCCGCACCTCCGTTCGGTCCAGGCCCCGGAGCCGTCGCGGTCCCTGGTGCCCTTCGCGTGGGCCTGCGTCGCCGTGGTGCTGGCGGCGCTCGCCTCGGTGCTGCTCGTCAACACCGCCATGGCGGAGGGTGCGTACGAGCGCCGAGACCTCAAGATCGAGATCGCGTCGCTCCACAAGGAGCGTGCGGGCTACCTCGAGACCCTCGAGGCGAATTCGTCTCCGGCGAACCTCGCGGCGCGGGCCGAGGGGCTCGGCATGGCTCCCGCGATGGCCCTGGGGTTCATGTCACTATCGGACGGCATCGTCCTCGAGACAGGGAAGTAGCAGACCGCATGCCCTCGCCCCGCGCGCCCCGCCTGTCGGATCCGCGCACGCGCCAACGCATCATCTCCATGGCGTTGCTGGCCGTGCTGCTGGTGTTCGCGGGACGGCTGGTGTTCATCCAGGGCGTGCGGTCCTCGGTGCTGTCGTCCGAGGCGTTGTCGCAGCGGCTGGTGACCAAGGAGATCACGGTCCCGCGTGCGGACATCGTCGACCGCAACGGGGTGGTGCTCGCCACGTCGGTCCAGCGCTACAACGTGGGAGTCAATCAGCAGAAGATCGCCGACTTCCGGCGCACCGAGTCGGGTGTCGTGGTCGCCGAGGGCGTCGCGGGAGCGGCCAGCATCCTCGCGCCGATCCTGGGCATCGACGAGGCGGAACTGGGTGCGACGATGGTGGGTGACAGCACCTTCCGGTACGTCGCCAAGGACGTGAGCCCCGAGACCTGGGACCTGATCGCGGCGGAGAAGATCCCGGGGATCGAGCCCGAGCAGATCGAGAAGCGTGTCTACCCGAACGGCGACCTCGCCGGCAACGTCGTCGGCTTCACCGGCGGCGCGGAGTCCGGCACGGGCTTCGCAGGCCTGGCCGGCGCCGAGGCGGCGTACGAGGGCGAGCTGGTGGGCGCCTCCGGGTCGATGACCTACGAGAGGGACACCTCCGGCGCCTTCGTGATCCCCACCGGCGTGCGCGAGGAGACCGCCGCGGTGCCCGGCGCCGACGTGGTGCTGACCATCGACCGCGACATCCAGTGGTTCACGCAGCAGCGCGTCGCCGAGGCACTTGCCCAGACCGGCGCCAGCCGTGCCACCGTGGTGGTCGAGGACTCGACCACGGGCGAGATCCTCGCGCTCGTCGACTCCGGCAGCGTCGACCCCAACGATCCTGGCGACACGGACGCCGTGGATCGCGGCTCCCGGGCCGTGTCCACCGTGTTCGAGCCGGGCTCGACCGCCAAGGTGGTCACCATGGCGGCGGCGCTCGAAGAGGGGGTGGCCACGCCCGCGTCCGAGTTCGTGGCGCCCTTCCGGTACACGACGCCCAACAACCAGACGTTCCGAGACTCCCATGAGCACCCCGACGAGAAGCTGACCCTGGCCGGCATCCTCGCGCAGTCCTCCAACACCGGCACCGTCCAAGTGGGTGAGCTCCTCACCGCCGAGCAGCGCTGGAAGTACCTCGACGCGTTCGGATTCGGGGCGCCCACGGGCGTGGGGCTGCCCGGCGAGGCCGCGGGAATCCTTCACGACTACCAGAACTGGGACGGTCGCACCACGTGGGCGGTCACGTACGGACAGGGTCTCGCCGTCACGGCGCTTCAGACCACCCAGGTCTACGCGACCGTGGCCAACGGCGGAGTGCGGCTCCAGCCCACCGTGGTGAAGGGCTTCCGTCAGGAGGATGGCACCTTCGTCGCGCGAGAGACCGTCGAGTCCGAGCGGGTGATCTCCGAGCGGACGGCCTCGCAGCTGATGACGATGCTCGAGGACGTCACCCAGGAGGGCGGCACCGGAGTGCTCGCGAAGATCGACGGCTATCGCGTCGCCGGAAAGACGGGCACGGCGCAGGCGACGGGGCCGGACGGGCGGCTCAGCTCGATCGTCGCCTCCTTCGTGGGCATCGCCCCGGCCGACGACCCGCGTATCGTCGTATCCGTCGTGATGTACGACCCGAAGACCACCATCTGGGGCGGCACCACGGCGGCGCCGGTGTTCAAGGATGTGGCAACCTTTGCGTTGCAGGCGCTACGGGTACCGCCGTCGACGTCGGAGCCCACGCTGTACCCGACCACCTGGGAGTGACAATGCCGGACCTCGCGATGCGCCCGAGCCGCGTCGCCGGAGCCTCGCTGTCCGCCATCGAGGCGAGGGTGGGCGGCGATCTCGAGGGTCCGGACGTCACGGTGACGGGGGCAACGGTCGACTCGCGCGCGATCGAGCCGGGCGACCTGTTCTGCGCCCTTCCCGGGGAGAACATCCACGGCGTGCGCTTCGCGGCGCAGGCGGCCGCCGCGGGCGCCGCTGCGATCCTCACCGACCTCGACGGCGCTCCCGCGGCGCGTGCCACCGGCCTGCCCGTGCTGGTGACCACACACCCGCGCCGAGCCACCGCCCTCGCGGCGGCCGAGGTGTACGGCGACCCGTCTCGGGACTTCCCGGTCATCGGGCTCACGGGAACGAACGGCAAGACCACCACATCGTTCCTCATCGAGGGCGCGCTGAGCACCGTCCACGACGCGGTGGGTCTGCTGGGAACGGTCGAGATGAGGATCGGGGACCAGTCCGCCCCGAGCGCGCGCACCACCACCGAGGCACCGATGCTCCAGGGCCTGCTGGCCCGCATGCGCGAGGCCGGTGTGACGGCGGCCGTGGCGGAGGCCTCCTCCCAGGCGATCGCCCTCGATCGCGTCACGGGGACGCGGTTCGCGGTGGTGCTGTTCACCAACCTGTCCTACGAGCACCTCGACTTCCACCACACCATGGAGGAGTACTTCGAGGAGAAGGCTCGGATCTTCACTCCCGAGTTCGCGGACCGGGCGGTGGTGCTGGTCGACGACGAATGGGGTCGCCTGCTGGTCGACGAGGTCACGGTTCCGGTCGAGACCGTCGCCACGCGCCCGGGATCGCCGCGTGCGGACTGGAACGCGGTGGATGCGGAGCCCACGGCACGGGGCGGGATGCGGTTCGTGCTGGTCGCTCCCGATGGCTCGCGCCACGACGTCGAGGTCCCGTTGCCGGGCATCATCAACGTGTCGAACGCCGCGGGTGCGATCGTCGCGGCGCATGCGATCGGGGTACCTCTCGCGGCCGCGATCCGTGGAGTGGAGCACGCGCGCAGGGTGCCCGGCCGGACCGAGGTGGTGACGGCGCGCGACGCCACCACGCCCCTGACCGTGGTCGACTACGCGCACACCCCCGATGGTCTCGCCTCGGTGCTCGACGCGATGCGCGGCGTCACGCCCGGGCGGCTGTTCGTCGTGTTCGGCTGCGATGGCCTGCGCGACGATTCGAAGCGACCCGGGCTAGGGGCGGCAGCCGCCACCCATGCGGACGTGGTCATCGTCACCGACGAGAACCCGCGCACGGAGCCGCCGGGCCAGATCCGTGCCCGGATCCTGGAGGGGGTCGACGCCGAGCGGCCTGACCGCCGCGACGTGCTCGAGATCTCGCCGCGACTCGCCGCCGTAGAGCGCGCCGTCCGCATGGCCGGCCCCGGAGACACGATCATCGCCACGGGCAAGGGCCACGAGACCACCCAGGAGATCGACGGCGTGCATCATCCCTACACGGACGCCGCCGCCTTCCTTGCCGCGCTCGCGGCGGTCCGAGAGGCGCGGGCATGAGGCCCGTCACGGCCCAGTGGGTCGCCAACGCGGTGCGGGGAACGCTCGCCGCGGACGTGGACACCACGATCCACGGCGTCGACAACGACTCGCGCGCGGTGAGGCCCGGCTGGCTGTACGTGGCGTTCATCGGCGAGCGCGTCGACGGCCACGACTTCGTGCCGCAGGCCGTGGCGGCCGGCGCGTCGCTGAGCCTGGTATCCGTGCCAGTCGACGCCCCGCACGTGCTGGTCGAGGACGTCACCGTCGCGCTCGGCCTGCTCGCGCGCGCCTATCTCGCGCTGCTGCGCACCGAGGGCGAGCTCGTGGTGATCGGCATCACCGGCTCCAATGGAAAGACCACCACCAAGGATCTGCTTGCCCAGGCGTTGCCCGACGTGGTCGCACCCGTCGGGAGCTTCAACAACGAGATCGGCCTGCCGCTCACGATCCTGCGCGCCGACGCGTCGACGCGACACCTCGTGCTCGAGATGGGCGCAAGCGGTCTGGGCCACATCGCCTATCTCACCGGCATCGCCCCGCTCGACATCGCGGTGGCCCTGATCGTCGGCACCGCGCACATGGGCGAATACGCCTCCCCCGAGCAGGTGGCGACCGCCAAGAGCGAGATCGTGCTGGGGCTGGTGCCCTCCGGAGTCGCCGTCCTCAACGCGGACGATGCGCGCGTGGCCGCCATGGCGACGCTCGCCCCGCGGGCGGTCACCTTCGGCATCGGGCACGGGAATGTGGCGGCGGGCACCGTCTCGAGCGACCGAGGTCGCGCCCACGCCGCCGTGACACTCGCCGGCGAGCCTCCGATCGAGCTCGAGGCGAGGACGCTCGCGCTGGTGGGGGAGCACCACCTCACGAACGCTTTGGCGGCGCTGGCCGTGTGCCTCGAATGCGGCCTCGATCCGCACGAGGCGTGGGCGCGCGTGGCGGCCGCGGGGCCCCTGTCGCGCCATCGCATGGCCGTCACCGAGCGACCCGACGGGATCACCGTGATCGACGACGCGTACAACGCCTCGATCGAGTCGATGCGGGCGGCGCTGCGCGCGCTCAAGCACGTCGCCGACGGAGGCCGCACCGTGGCCGTGGTGGGCGAGATCCTCGAACTGGGCGACGCGTCGGCCACCATCCATACCGAGATCGGCACGGACGTGGTGCGGCTGGGGATCGACCATCTGATCGTGGTGGGCCCGGGTGCCCGGCCCGCCTACGTCGCCGCGGTCCGGGAGGGCTCCTGGGGCGATGAGGCGGCGTACGTCGCTACAATCGGCGAGGCGCGGGAGCTGCTGGACACGATGCTGAATCCCGGCGATACCGTGCTGGTCAAGGCGTCGCACGGTTCGGGCCTCTGGGAGCTCGCCGACCAGCTCGTGGGAGGAGTCGCATGAAGGCGGTCATCTTCGCAGCGGGCCTCGGCGTGCTCGTCTCGCTCCTCGTGACCCCGGTTCTCATCCGCTACCTGACGCGCCGCCAGTTCGGTCAATTCATCCGCCAGGACGGCCCGGCGAGTCACCACGTCAAGCGTGGCACGCCCACCATGGGCGGCATCGTCATCATCCTCGCCACGGTGCTCGGCTGGCTCGGCGGGAACGTGCTCGTGGGACGCGGGCCGTCCGTCTCGTCGCTGCTCGTCGTCTTCCTCATGGTCGGGCTGGGCGTGGTGGGCTTCCTCGACGACTCGATCAAGATCTCCCGTGAGCGGTCGCTGGGCCTCAAGGCCAGGTGGAAGTTCCTGGGTCAGGGCGTGGTGGGCATCACCTTCGGGATCCTGGCGCTCCAGTTCCCCGATGCGAATGGCGTGACGCCGGGCTCCACCGCGATCTCCTTCTTGCGGGACACCAAGCTCGACCTCGCGATCTGGGGTCCCACGGTCGCGCTCGTGCTGTTCGTGGTCTGGTCGAACTTCCTCATCACCGCCTGGTCGAACGCGGTCAACCTCACGGACGGTCTCGACGGCCTCGCGTCGGGAACCGCCGTCATCTTCTTCGGCGCCTACGTGCTCATCCTCATCTGGCAGCTCAACCAGAAGTGCGGCGAGCCCACCGCCGGTTCCCTCTGCTACGAGGTGCGAGACCCCTGGGACCTGGGGATCCTCGCCGGGGCGGTCGCCGGCGCCAGCCTGGGCTTCCTGTGGTGGAACACCAGCCCGGCCAAGATCTTCATGGGCGACACGGGCTCCCTCGCGCTCGGCGGCGCGATCGCGGGAGTCACCATCCTGTCGCGCACCGAGGTGCTGGGCGTGGTGGTCGGAGGACTGTTCGTCCTCGTGGTCGCCAGCTCGGTGCTCCAGATCGGCTGGTTCAAGGTCTCCCGAGGCAGACGCCTGTTCAAGATGGCGCCGCTGCATCACCACTTCGAGCTGATGGGTTGGGGCGAGGTCACCATCGTGACGCGGTTCTGGATCATCGCCGCGATGTTCACCGGTCTGGGAGTGGGCATCTTCTATGCGGAGTGGGTGGCCTCGCAGTGACGCTCGAGGGCAGGCGCGTCCTGATCCTGGGGGTCGGGGTCGCGGGCCGGTCCGCAGCCGAGGTGACCCGCGAGCTGGGCGGCACGCCGGTCACGGTCGACGCGAATGGTGCGGCGGATCACCGGGACCTCGCCGGGGTGGACTTGGGGACGTTCGACGTCGTGATGGCGTCTCCCGGGTTCGCGCCGCATTCTGCGGAGGTCCAGGCGTGCCTGGCGGCGGGCCTCGAGATCTGGTCGGAGATGGAGTTCGCGTGGCGCGTGAGGCGTCCCGGCATCCCGTGGGTGATGGTGACCGGCACCAACGGCAAGACCACCACCACTCAGATGGTGGGGGCGATCGCGGAGGCGGCCGGACTCGACGTGCGGGTGTGCGGCAACATGGGCATCCCAGTGATCCACGCCGCGCGCGAGCGGTCCGACCTGGTGGCGGTCGAGATCGCGAGCCTGCAGCTGCACTTCGCGCACACCATCTCGCCGCACGCCGCGGTGTGTCTCAACGCCGACAACGACCACGCCGACTGGCACGGCAGCGTCGAGGCGTACCGCGCCGACAAGGCGAAGGTCTATCAGCACGTTCAGGTCGCGTGCGTCTACCCCGCCGCGGATGCCGCCGTGGAGCGGATGGTCGAGGAGGCCGACGTGGTCGAGGGCGCACGCGCCATCGGCGTCACTCTCGGCGTGCCCGGCCTGTCCCAGCTGGGGATCGTCGACGGCGTGCTGTGCGACCGCGCCTTCACCCCGCATCGGCGCCGTGAGGCGATCGAGCTGGGCCAGGTGTCCGACCTGGCGCACCTGGTCGCCGGCGATGTGCCGCCGTACCTCGCCGTCAACGCGCTGAGCGCGGCGGCGCTGTGCCGGGCCGTCGGCGTTCCGGCGGCCGCGGTCCGCGACGGGCTGCGGGGGTTCCGTCTCGACCAGCACCGCAGCGCGTTCGTGCGCGACCTCGACGGCGTGACGTACGTCGACGACTCGAAGGCCACGAACGCCCACGCCGTCCAGGCCGCTTTCGGCGGCCGCGCGCCCCGATCCGTGGTGTGGCTCGCCGGCGGGCTCGCCAAGGGCCAGGAGTTCGCCGGGCTCGTCGAGGAGATCGCGGGCCGCGTGCGCGCCGCCGTGCTCATCGGGGTCGACCAGGATCCTCTCGCGAGCGCGCTCGCGACACACGCGCCGGAGATCCCCGTGGTCACGGTGGCTCCGGGGGAGGATGTGATGCAGCGGGCGGTGGACGCCGCCCGTGGGCTCGCGGAGCCGGGGGACACCGTCCTCCTGTCGCCTGCCTGTGCATCGATGGATCAGTTCCGCAGTTACGCGGATCGAGGAGAGGCGTTCACCAGGGCGGTGGAGGCGTTGGACCGCTAGGAGGTGGCATGACGGCGACCGCGGCACGGCCCGAGAATGCTGTCACTGCCTGGCGATCTCCGGCAGCCACGTACTACCTCCTGGTCGCGTCGACCACCATCCTGGTGCTCGTGGGCCTCGCGGTGGTGCTGTCGAGCTCGTCGGTCGCATCCATCCGCGCGGGCTCCAGCAATGCCTATGGCCTGTTTCTCACGCAGTTGATGGCGCTCACGGCCGGGCTCGCCGCGATGGTGGTGGGGTCCAGGCTGCCGGTGATGTTCTGGAAGCGCGCCGCGCCGTGGCTCCTGTTCTCCTCGGTCGTGCTCCTGCTCGTGGTCCTCACGCACGGCATCACGGTGGGCGGCAACCAGGCCTGGATCCGGATCGGCGGATTCAGCTTCCAGCCGTCGGAGGCGGCCAAGCTGGGCCTCGCGCTCTACCTGGGCGTGGTGTTGTCGACGTTCCGCAAGCGCCTCACCAACCTCAAGCACGTCATGCTCCCGGGCGGGATCGTCGCGATCGGGGTCATCGGGCTGGTGCTCGCCGGCCGCGACATGGGCACCGCGATGGTGATGCTGGTGCTGGTCGCCGTCGCGTTCTGGGTCGCCGGAGTGCCCGCACGATTCTTCGGGATCTTCGGCGCCTTCGCCGCGACCGGCATCGTGGTGCTGCTCAACTCCGGCACCACCCGCATGGCGCGCCTGACGCAGTGGGCGAGCGGCTCCTGCGACGACGTGGACGCCTGCTGGCAGCAGACGCACGGCACCTGGGCGCTCGCCTCCGGAGGGTTGTGGGGGCTCGGCCCGGGCATGAGCCGCGAGAAGTGGGGCTACCTGCCCGCGGCGGACAACGACTACATCTTCGCCATCATCGGCGAGGAGTTCGGCCTCATCGGCACCCTGCTGGTGCTCGCGGCGTACGCGATGATGATCATCGCCATCACCCGCATCGTGACCCGCGCCACGGACCGGTTCGTCCAGATCTCCGGGGCCGCCATCGGAGCATGGATCGTGGTCCAGGCGTGCATCAACATCGCCGTGGTCCTCGAGCTGGCTCCCGTCACCGGCGTGCCCTTGCCGCTGGTCTCCTCTGGCGGATCGTCGCTCATCATGTCGCTCGCGGCCCTGGGCGTGCTGATGTCCTTCGCGCGCAGCGAGCCGGGCGCCGCGGAGGCGTTCGCCGCGCGTCCCTCCGTGGTGCGGCGCTCGCTCGCCGTGCTCTCGCGCGGACGTCGCCGTGGCTAGCCTGCTGCTCGCCGGCGGCGGCACGGCCGGCCACGTCAACCCGCTGCTCGCCACCGCCGCGACCCTGCTCGAGAGGAGCCACGACGTCACGGCCGTCGGCACCGCCGAGGGGCTGGAGGCGGACCTGGTGCCCCGCGCCGGCCTGCAGCTGGTCGAGATCGAGAAGGTCCCGTTCCCGCGCCGCCCCGACGGCGCGGCGGTGC
Organism: Demequina sp.; assembly: GCF_024642165.1. GTDB lineage: Bacteria > Actinomycetota > Actinomycetes > Actinomycetales > Demequinaceae > Demequina. The sequence goes on along the minus strand of NZ_JAHEBP010000002.1, from coordinate 2,491 downwards.
GCTTCCCCGCGCGTCTGCGCCGCGCGATCTCCGCGTGCGAGGACGCCATCGACGAGGTGAGCGCCGATGCGGTGGTGGGCTTCGGCGGCTACGTGTCCACTCCGGTCTATCTTGCGGCGCGCCGGCGCGGCCTGCCCATCGTGGTCCACGAGGCGAACGCCAAGCCGGGCATCGCCAACCGGCTCGGTGCGCGTCTCACCGAGCACGTCGCCGTGACGTTCCCCGGGACGCCGCTGCGCCACGCGCAGGTGACCGGACTGCCGCTGCGTCCCGATCTCGAGCTTCTCGCCCACACCCTGGGGTCGCCCGCGACGCGGTCGCGCGCGATCACCGCCGCGCGGGAGTCCCGCGGTTGGGCCTCCGACGCGCCGGTGCTGCTCGTGTTCGGGGGCTCACTGGGCGCGGCCAGCCTCAACGCGGCGCTCGCGGCGGCGGTCCCCACCCTCGTCGGGCACGGCATCCATCTCATCCATCTCACGGGCCACGGCAAGACCGAGGAGGCGTACCGCGCCCAGGCGGCGCTGCCGGCGGCGGATCGCGCCATGTACGAGGTCGCCGAGTACTCGCACGACATGGCCGGCGCCTTCGCCGCGGCGTCCGCCGTGGTGTGCAGATCGGGAGCCGCGACCGTGTGCGAGATCGGCGCGCTGGGTCTGCCGGCGCTGTATGTCCCGCTGCCTCACGGCAACGGCGAGCAGGCGCTGAACGCGCGGGCCGCGGTCGAGGCGGGAGCCGCGGTGCTGGTCGCCGATGCGGATCTCACGCCGGCCGCCCTCACGCTGCACGCCGAGAGCATGGTGCTCGATCCCACCGCGGCGGCGGCGATGCGCGCGGCCGCGCGCGGCATCGGCATCGCGGATGGGGCGGCGCGCCTCGCCGACATGGTGGAAGGCGCGCTGTGACCCGGATCCACTTCATCGCGGTGGGCGGTTCGGGGATGTCGGCGGTCGCCCGCCTGACCGCGGCGCGCGGCTATGAGGTCACCGGCACGGATCTTCGCGAGAGCGCGTACTTCGTGGCGCTGCGCGACGCCGGCATGGATGTGCGCATCGGCCACGACCCGGAACTGGTCGCCGGCGCGGCCGCCGTGGTGGTGTCGACGGCGGTGCGCGACACCAACGTCGAGCTGGTGCGCGCGCGGGAGCTCGGAATCCCCGTGTGGCACCGGTCCGAGGCCCTCGTGAGGGCCCTGGAGGGAGAACGGCTGGTCGCGGTCGCAGGGTCCCACGGCAAGACCACCACCTCGGCGATGGTCGCTCACGCCCTGCACGCCGGCGGGATCGACGCCGGGTTCGCGGTGGGCGCCCGGGTGTTCGGCATCGAGGGCGCGGTCGCCGGCGGATACGCCGGGTCGGCGGGCATCTCGGTGCTCGAGGCGGACGAATCGGACGGCTCGTTCCTGCGCTACCGGCCCGAGGTGTCGATCCTGCTCAACATCGAGCCGGACCACCTGGACTACCACGGCACCGTCGAGAACCTCCACCGCGCCTTCGCGGACTTCGCCGCGCAGTCCGGCACCGTGGTCGCCTGCGTCGACGACCCTGTGGTGCGGCGACTCGCGGACGATGCGCGGTCACACGGCAGGCGGGTCCTCACCTACGGCTCCGCGCCGGGGGCGGACGCGGTGGTCGACGCCACGGGCATCGTGCGCGGCGACCTGGTGGTGCCGTTGACCGTGACCGCTCCGGGTTTTCACAACCGCCTCAATGCGACCGCCGCCTGGCTCGCCGCCGTGGAGATGGGCGCTGATCCCCACACCGCCGCGGCGGCGTTCGCGGACTTCGCCGGCACCGGCCGGCGCTATCAACTGCGGGGCGAGGCGGCCGGCGTCCGCGTCATCGACGACTACGCCCATCACCCCACCGAGGTCGCCGCGCTGCTGAGTGCCGCACGCGCCGGGGGAGCGGGACGGCTCGTGGTGCTGTTCCAGCCCGCGTTGTTCAGCCGGACCCAGGTCCACGCCGCGGCCTTCGGGCGCGCGCTCTCGGTTGCGGACGCGGATGTGGTGCTCGCGCCGGTGCACGGGGACCGCGAGGATCCCATCCCCGGGGTGACGTCCGAGTCGATCGCGGCGCACGTCGACATGCCCGGCTCGTCCAGCCTCACGATGGCCTCCGACCTCGAGGACGCCGCCCGCATCGCGGCGGAGCTGGCGCGTCCGGGCGACACCGTCTTCACGGTCGGCTCCGGTCCCGTGACGCTCGCCGCGGACTGGATCCTGGAGCGTCTCGCGCGCCGGGAGGGCACCGATGGCTGAGGCGCGCCGCCCGCCCCGGCCCACGGTGCGTCCCGAGGCGCGGCCGGCCGGAACGTCCGCGCGCGAGTCGGAGCCGCGCGGAGCCCAGGCCCGCCCGCAGTCGTCGACCCTGGTGGCAGGCGAGCGCCCGCGCGGTGCGGTGCCCGTGAGCGCCGACTCGGAGGAGCTGGCACGCCCGTGGCAGCGCGTCACCACGGGCCGGCGCCCGGGCGGGTCCGCGGCGGATGTCGCCGG
>NZ_JAHEBP010000164.1 GCF_024642165.1 Demequina sp. | reverse complement strand
TACTACGACGCGGCGGACGATGACGGCCCGCACCGCGGCATGGGAATCGCCCGCATGATCGCGCACACCACGTACCGCAGCGCGGGCGAGCTCAACGACCGCTTCGGGCGGTCCTACCAGGGAGAATCCGACCCGATCGGCCGCGGCGGCCAGTTCGCGGTGCAGAGCTACCTGGCGCATCACGCCCGCAAGCTCGCCCGCCGATTCGACGCCAACACGTACGTGCGGCTCGCGCAGTCGATCCAGTCACACGACGTGGGTCGCGGACGCGGCGGAGTCGAGACCGCGCTGGCCCGCTACACGGACCCGGCACTGGTCATTGCCATCGATTCCGACAGGCTCTATCCTCTTCAGAACTCGCAGCGCCTTGACGCGGCGCTGAGCGGCTCGAATGGTGTCAAGGTGGTCCACTCCCCCGTGGGTCACGACGGCTTCCTGGTCGAGACCGCGCAGATGAATGCCTTCATGGAGGAGTTCGAGCGCTCGCTCTAGCTCGCACCTCCCCGCACCACCCCTAGCCACGCCCCGCGCGACACCACCACCCCCACACGCCAGGATGGAACCATGCCCGACCACTTTCCCCACCTTCACACGCGCCCTGCGACCGGGTGGGTCAACGACCCGAACGGGATCGGCTTCTGGGACGGCCAATGGCACGTGATGATGCAGTGGAACCCGAACGGCACCGGCTGGGGCGACATCCACTGGGCGCACCTCAGCTCGCCGGACCTGCTGCACTGGACCGAGGAGCGCCCGGGGCTGACCCCGCGGCCCGGCACCATCGACGCGGGCGGCGCGTGGAGCGGCGTGGCTGCCACCGACGACGACGGCCGGATCGCCCTGATCTATAGCGCCACCCCTGCCGGCCCGGACGAGGTCGGGGTCGCCATCGCGCGGCTCGCCCCGGGCACCCAGGACGTGTGGGAGCAGCCGGACGCCATGACGCTGCCCCACCCGGACGGGCCCGGCTTCAAGGATGTGCGTGACCCGTTCCTGTTCCACCACGAGGGCCGCAGGCTGGCCCTGCAGGGCTCCCGCATCGACGATCACGGCGCGGTGCTGCTCTTCGACGTGGAGGACCTTGACGACTGGAAGTACCTGGGCACGCTGTTGAGCGACCACGAGGTGGGCGACCCGATCCCTCGCGAGCCCAACTTCTGGGAGTGCCCCCAGCTGGTGCGCGTGGGCGACCGGTGGGTCCTCGTCGTGTCGTGGTGCTCGCTGGGCGAGGCCACTGTGGACTCGGGTGCACGCGCCGTCGCCGCGTGGGCCGGGGACCTGGTCGCGGACGGTGACGGCTACCGGTTCGTTCCCGAGACCAGCGCCGCGCTCGACCACGGCGAGGACTTCTACGCGCCGCAGCTGGTCGAGGCCGAGGGCCGCGCGCTCGCGTGGGGCTGGAGCTGGGACGGCCACCATGAGATCGCCGCGGACCGTCCGGAGGCCGATGTGGTGGCCTCGGGTTGGGCGGGCACCATGACGTTCCCGCGCGAGGTGGCGCTGGACGATGCGGGGGTCCCGGTGCTGCGCCCGGCCCCCGAGCTGGCGGCGCTCAAGGCTGGCGCGCTGCCCGTGACGCACGAGGGCGCGGGACGCGTGCTGACCACCGACGAGGCCGCGTGGGCCGCGACGGTCGACGCGGGCTGGTCGCTGGTGCTCGAGGGCCCCGACGGAGTGCGCGACGTGCTGGGCCCCGACCGGCCCGCCGGAGAGGTGTGGGTCGACGGGTCCATCGTCGAGGTCTTCGACGCCGCGGGCTCGACCACGGTGCGCGCCTACCCGGCGGACGGCGAGACCTGGGTGCTCATCTCGGACGGCGCGATAGCGGCGCATCGGCTCGCGCTGCCCGCCTGACCGGCGGCGCCCTCCAGGGAACTCACCGCCGGCGCGCACGCTCCGGCGTTACTCCCACTTGGTCCAGCTGACCACGTTCATCGCACCCCCCAGTGACGACTTCAACCATGTTCCGACATCGACCGTATCTCGCGAGGCGGTCGAGGACCACCCCCATTTCTGGGGGTCCTCGGCAATCTGCCAGGGATTGCAGGGGTTTGTCGGAATGGTCGGCGTGGGCTTCGTCTCGGTGCGCGGCGGTCCCCACCGTGGCCGCCCGCGAGCCGGTGACCGGAGCCGGAGTTGCGCATCCCGGCCCGGTGCGCATAGTCTCTCGCCCATGTTCCGTCGAATGTGTCGCTGACCCAAGCGCACGTTTGACGTGCGCCCGTGAGGGCGCCGGCCGCCTCTCCCCTCGGGGATGAGCGCAGGCCCTTCGGCTCCTGATCACGGGCTCACCGCCACGTGTCGCACCGCGCCCTCCGGGGTCGCGGACGGTCGGCGCGCTTGCACGCCCGGCGGTCGGTGACGCTCACCCGGGGGATGCGGATCAGCCAGGCGAACCAGCCACAGCCAGATCCACACACCAGCCACACCCCACAGGAGCTTCATCATGACCACCAACAACGACTGGGCCTTCGAGACCAAGCAGATCCACGCCGGCCAGACCCCCGACAAGGAGACCGGCGCCCGCGCACTGCCGATCTACCAGACCACCAGCTTCGTGTTCGAGGACACCACGCAGGCGGCGGCCCGCTTCGCCCTCGCCGAGCTGGGACCGATTTACACCCGCATCGGCAACCCGACGCAGCAGGCGGTCGAGGACCGCGTCGCGGCGCTCGAGGGCGGCGTGGCGGCCCTGCTTCTCGCCTCCGGTAGCGCCGCCAACACGGTCGCCATCCAGAACGTCGCGGAGGCCGGCGACCACATCGTCTCCTCCCCCAGCCTCTACGGCGGCACGTACAACCTGTTCGAGTACACGCTGCCCAAGTTCGGCATCGAGGTGACGTTCGTCGACAACCCCGATGACCCGGAGTCCTGGCGCAAGGCCGTCCGCCCCAACACCAAGGCCTTCTTCGGGGAGTCGATCTCCAACCCCAAGCAGGACCTGCTCGACATCGAGGCGGTCGCCGCGGTGGCCCACGAGGCCGGCGTCCCGCTCATCGTCGACAACACCGTCGCCAGCCCCTACCTGGTGCAGCCGCTGAAGTGGGGCGCGGACATCGTCACCCACTCGGCCACCAAGTACCTGGGCGGGCACGGCACGGCGATCGGCGGCGTGATCGTCGACGGCGGCAGCTTCGACTACGCGCAGTACCCGGAGCGCTTCCCGAACTACAACACCCCGGACCCGAGCTATCACGGCCTGGTCTACGCGCGGGACCTGGGGGTGGGCAGCCCGTTCGGCGCCAACCTCAGCTTCATCCTCAAGGCCCGCGTGCAGTTGTTGAGGGACACGGGCGCGGCGATCAGCCCGTTCAACGCGTTCCTCATCGCGCAGGGCATCGAGACGTTGAGCCTGCGCGTCGAGCGTCACGTGGAGAACGCCAAGCGGGTCGCCGCCTTCCTCGAGGGCCACGCCCAGGTCCACTCGGTCGCCTACTC
>NZ_JAHEBP010000163.1 GCF_024642165.1 Demequina sp. | reverse complement strand
CATGGCACGCAGGGCCGCTTCGGTGAAGGTGCCCGACGGCCCCAGGTAGGCGTAGCGCGGTCGCGTCACGCGTCCTCCCTCGTGGTCGAGGCCTCCCCACGATGCGGACGGAGGCGATGGCCTACGGCGGCTCGAGTGGTGGACATCCTGGTTCGGATGCGCCGCGCGCTCACCGCCGTCAGCACCTCACGGTACCGGTTCGCCCTGCCCACGGGCGTCCGGTCCTCGATCGAGGGGCCCTTGTGCCGGATCTCGCACTCGACCTCGGTGATGGTGAAGCCGGCATGCAGGACGTCCAGGGTCATGGCGGCCTCGAGACCCGCCCCACGGGCGAGCGGCATCGCGACCTCGAGCGCCTCGCGGGTGATGCAGCGGATCCGGCTCAGCGGCTGGCGGGGCGACCACCCGGTCGCGTTGTCGACCGCGGTGCGCGCGATCTTGGCGGGCAGCCCGGGCGCATTCGCCTGCTGGTCCGTCAGCGCGACCGCGAGGTCGCACACCCCTTCGAGGACGGCGGGGACCAACGGTGCCGCCCCGATCGCGAAGTGGCCCAGGTTGGGGTCCAGCAGGAGGATCGCGCGTTGCGGCCGGTCGGGCTCGTCCCGCATGGCGATGACCGATGCGCCGGTCTCCACGGCGGCCGTGCGGCCGCGGATGTGCGAGTGGCGCACCACCACCGCTCCGGCGCGGCGTGCCAGGTCGAGAGTGTTGTCCGTGGAGCCGTCGTCGACCACCAGCACCAGGTCGACTCCGGGGATCGCCAGCGCCGCGCGTACGGTCGCGGCGATGCGGCGCGCCTGGTCGTGGGCGACGATGAGCGCCGCGACCGAGGGGCCCGGATCTGCCACCGGGATCTGGCGCGTGCGGGGACGGCGGGCGCGGGGCTTCGGAGTGCGCGGGGGCTCAGCGGCTGCGGCGCTCTCCGGTGCGGATCCCTCGGCGGCTGACACGGTGATCAGCCTATCCGTTCGTGACCCGCGCTGGGAGCGTCCTTTGCCCTTTCGTGAACTTCTCGTGACCGGGACCTGGCGTCGTTGCCTGGCACGGCGGCACCTCGCGTGGAAGAGTGGGGCCCATGCACGAGCGCGCGGGCACCATCGCCCTTCCCGAGGACCTCATCGACGTCGACGCGCTGATCGGCGCCTACTACGACCGGGTGCCCGACCCGACCGTCGTGACCGAGCGCGTCGCGTTCGGCACGTCGGGCCACCGTGGCAGCGCGTTCGACACCGCGTTCAATGAGGCGCACATCGTCGCCATCACGGCCGCGATCGTCGAATACCGCCGTGATCAGGGCATCGACGGTCCGCTGTTCATCGGCAAGGACACGCACGCACTGTCCGGACCCGCCCAGGAGACGGCGCTCGAGGTGCTCGCGGCGGCGGGCGTCGAGGTCCGGGTGGACGCGCGGGACGGCTTCACTCCCACGCCCGCGGTGTCCCTCGCCATCCTGGTCGCGAACGGCGCGGTCGCGAAGACCGGCCTGCGCACGCAGGGCCGAGGTCTGGCGGACGGCATCGTCATCACGCCCTCCCACAACCCCCCGCGCGATGGCGGCTTCAAGTACAACCCGCCCCACGGCGGGCCGGCCGACACGGACGCCACCTCGTGGATCGCGAACCGCGCGAACGACCTGCTCGCGAGCGGGTGGAAGGACGTCCCGCGCCGGCAGCTCAAGCAGGCACTCACCGCGGACACCACGCAAGGCTTCGACTACCTCGACCTCTACCTCGACCACCTGCCGTCCGTCATCGACCTCGACGCGATCGCGCGGGCCGGCGTGCGCATCGGCGCGGACCCCCTGGGCGGCGCCGCGGTGGACTACTGGGGCGCGATCGGCGAGGAGTTCAAACTCGACCTCACCGTGGTGAACCCCAAGGTGGATCCGGCGTGGTCCTTCATGGCACTCGACTGGGACGGCAAGATCCGCATGGACTGCTCGTCGCCGTCGGCGATGGCCTCGCTGCGCGCGCTCATGGCGGACGCCGACAGCCCCTACGACATCGCCACCGGCAACGACGCGGACTCGGACCGCCACGGCATCGTCACGCGCGACGGCGGGCTGATGAACCCCAACCACTACCTCGCCGCCGCGATCGCCTACCTCTACGGCGGGGCCCGTCCCGAGTGGCCGGCCGAGGCGCGCATCGGCAAGACCCTGGTCTCGTCCTCGCTCATCGACCGCGTGGGCGGCGAGCTGGGCCGCACCGTGGTCGAGGTGCCCGTGGGCTTCAAGTGGTTCGTTCCGGGCCTGCTGTCGGGGAGCATCGCCTTCGGAGGCGAGGAATCGGCCGGCGCATCGTTCCTCCGTCGGGACGGTCGCGTGTGGACCACCGACAAGGACGGCCTGACGCTGGCGCTGCTGGCCTCGGAGATCACCGCTGTCACGGGTGCGTCGCCGTCCGTGCTCCACCGTTCGCTGATCGAGCGGCTGGGCGAGAGCTGGTACGCCCGCGTCGACGCGGCGGCCTCCACGGAGGAGAAGTCGCGCCTGGGCGCGCTGTCGCCCGACCAGGTGCCCGCCACCACGCTCGCCGGTCAGACCATCACGGCCAAGCTCACCGCGGCTCCCGGCAACGGGGCCAAGATCGGCGGGCTCAAGGTCACCACGGACGATGCATGGTTCGCCGCCCGCCCGTCCGGCACCGAGGACGTGTACAAGATCTACGCGGAGTCCTTCGTCTCGGAGGCGCACCTGGGAGAGGTGCAGTCCGCCGCGCGCGAGGTGGTCTCGGAGGCCCTGGAGGGCTGACCTCCCCGCGCCCGTCCCGCTGACATTCCGCACGGAGTACAGCGCGACACCACGCCGCGCGGGGACGATGCGGGGGTGCCGGGCGGCGTGTCGCCTGCGCCTCCGAGGGTTCGCACGGGCGCCGTGCCACCCTGGTCCGCATGAGGAAGGCACTCGGTGTGGCGGCGCTCGCGCTCGTGCTGCTGCTGTCCGGCTGCATGAAGTTCGACGCACGGCTCACGCTCGGCCCCGACAACACGGTCGACGGCTCGTACGTGTTCGCCGTGCGTGAGGGCAGCGGCGCCGCGCTGGGGGTCAGCGACCGGGAGGCCGCCGAGCAGCTCTACGCCGAGTCCGGGCTCTCGGACGGGCTGCAGGCCTCCCGGCAGCACGGCTGGTCGGGAGACGGGTTCGTGGGCACCGAGGTCACGTTCCGCAACCAGCCCCTCGAGGACTTCGCGCCCACCAGCGAGCGGTTCGGCGTGACCCGCGAGGGCGACGAGTATCTGGTCAAGGGACGCGTCTCTGCCATCACAGCGGAGAACGCTGACGCGCTCGAGGACGCGGAGCTCACCGTCTCCGTGACCTTCCCCGGACCCATCGCCCGCACCAACGGCGAGGTCGACGGCACCACGGTGACGTGGAACCTCGTGGGCGGGCCCGAGCAGCTCTACGCCCGCGGCTCCGCGGTCCGTGCGACGTCGCCGCTGCCCGGGATCCTCAC
>NZ_JAHEBP010000162.1 GCF_024642165.1 Demequina sp. | reverse complement strand
GAGGACGCGATCGGCGTCGAGGACGCGCCCGGCCCGATCGGCGCCGTGGAGTTCCGCGACGTGGTGTTCCGCTACCCCGGGGCACGGGACGATGCGCCGCCCACCCTGGACGGCGTCACCTTCCGGATGGAGCCGGGCACCACCCACGCGTTCGTGGGGCCGTCAGGAGCGGGCAAGACCACCATCGTCTACCTCGCGGCCCGCCTCCATGAGGCCTCGGGCGGCACGGTGGTGTTCTCCGGCGAGGACGTGCGGCGGCTGCGACACGAGTCGGTGGTCGAGCACGTGGGCGTGGTCTCGCAGGAGACCTACCTGTTCCACTCGACCATCGCGGAGAACCTCCGATATGCGCGCCCGGACGCGACCGACGCCGAGCTCGAGGACGCCTGCCGCGCGGCGAACATCCACGACGCGATCATGACGTTCGAGCACGGCTACGACACGGTGGTGGGAGAGCGGGGCTATCGGCTGTCGGGAGGCGAGAAGCAGCGCGTCGCGATCGCGCGCGTGCTCCTCAAGGACCCGCCCGTGCTCCTGCTCGACGAGGCGACCAGCGCGCTCGACACCGTGTCCGAGCGCGTGGTCCAGGTGGCGCTCGACCGCGCGGCGGTGGGCCGCACCACCCTGGTGGTCGCGCATCGTCTCTCCACGGTCGCCGATGCCGATGTGATCCATGTGGTGGACCGCGGGCGCGTGGTGGAGTCGGGCAGCCACGCCGAACTGGTGGCTGCCGACGGCCTCTACGCCCGGCTCGCGGCCCAGCAATCGGACTAGGCTGGAGGGCATCGCGACGATGCAAGGAGGCCCTGGGATGGCGAGCGACTGGTGGAAGTCAGCGGTGGTCTACCAGGTGTATCCGCGCAGCTTCCAGGACTCGGACGGCGACGGGATCGGCGACCTGCAGGGCATCCGGTCGCGGCTCGACCACCTGGAGTGGCTGGGGGTCGACGTCATCTGGCTGTCGCCCATCTACGCGTCGCCGCAGGCGGACATGGGCTACGACATCTCCGACTACGAGGCGATCGACCCCATGTTCGGCACGCTCGACGACTTCGACGCGCTGCTCGAGGAGGTCCACGCGCGTGGCATGAAGCTGGTCATGGACCTGGTGGTCAACCACACCTCGGACGAGCACCCGTGGTTCCTCGAGGCGCGCTCGAGCGTGCGCAGCCCCAAGCGGGACTGGTACTGGTGGCGGCCGCCGCGCCCGGGCTTCGCGGCGGGCCAGACGGGGGCGGAGCCCACCAATTGGCGCGCCTTCTTCTCCGGGTCGACATGGGAGCTCGACCAGGAGTCGGGCGAGTACTACCTCCACCTGTTCCACCAGAAGCAGCCCGATCTCAACTGGGAGAACCCCGAGGTCCGTCAGGCCGTCTACGCGATGATGAACCGATGGCTCGACCGTGGGGTCGACGGGTTCCGCATGGACGTCATCAACCTCATCTCGAAGGTCCTGCCGCTACGCGACGGCGAGCCGCTGCCGGGCGGGCTGGGCAACGCCTTCCCGCTGGTGGTCTGCGGGCCGCGCATCCACGAGTTCCTGCAAGAGATGCATCGCGAGGTGTTCGCGGGCCGCGACCGCGAGCTCATCACCGTGGGCGAGACGCCCGGGGCCACCCCGGCGGATGCCGTGCTGTTCACCGATCCCGAGCGCGCCGAGGTCGACATGGTGTTCCAGTTCGACCACGTCGACGTGGATCAGGGGCCCGGCGGCAAGTTCGACCCGAAGCCGCTCGACCTGGTGCAGCTCAAGGCGATCATCGACCGGTGGCAGGTGGCGCTGGCGGAGCGCGGCTGGAACTCCCTGTACTGGGACAACCACGATCAGCCTCGCGCGGTGTCGAGGTTCGGCGACGACGGCGAGTACTGGGCGCAGAGCGCCAAGGCGCTGGCGGCGGTGCTGCACCTCCAGCGCGGCACGCCCTACGTCTACCAGGGCGAGGAGATCGGCATGACCAACGCCGGCTTCACATCGATCGACCAGTACCGCGACATCGAATCGCTCAACGCGTTCGACGAGCTGCGCGCCATGGACATCCCCGAGCCCCGCATCATGGACGGCCTCGCGTTCCACAGCCGGGACAACGCGCGCACGCCGGTGCAGTGGGACGCGACCGAGCACGCTGGGTTCACCACAGGCACGCCGTGGCTTCCCGCGACCGCCAACCACACCTGGCTCAACGCGGAAGCGCAACGGGGCGACCCGGACTCGGTCGCATCGTTCTACAAGACCGTGATCGAGTTGCGCCACACGGAGCCCGTGGTCGCGCATGGCACGTTCGAGATGCTGCTTCCGGAGGATCCCCAGGTGTTCGCCTACCGGCGCGAGCTCGACGGGACCGTCCTCACCGTGGTGGCCAACATGTCGGCGACGCGGGCCGCGCCCGCCATCGAGGTCGACGCGATGGCGCTCCTGCTGCATAACCTGGGTGCGGGCGCCACTCCGTACCTCGCCGGCGCTGGCGTGGTGCCGCTGGGTCCCTGGGAGGCGCGCGTCTACCTGTCGCGGTGATGCCGGCGCCCATGGCCGGGCCTCACCAGATGGAGACGCGCTCCTCGGGGTCCAGCCACAGCTCATCCTGGGCGGTCACCGCGAAGGCCTCGTACCAGGCGTCCATGTTGCGCACGATGCCGTTGACGCGGAACTCGCTGGGGGAGTGCGGGTCCATCGCGAGACGGGTCACCAACGCCTCGTTGCGGACCTTCATGCGCTCCGTGAGCGCGTAACCGATGAAGAACCGCTGCACCGCGGTGAGGCCGTCGACCATCGGCGCCTCGGCGATCGGGTGGCCCAGCGCGATCTCGTAGGCCTTGAGCGAGATCTCGACGCCGGCGAGGTCCCCGATGTTCTCGCCCACGGTGAGCGCGCCGTTGACGTGGTGCGTGGCGTCGAGCTGCCGCGGCGAGTAGCCGTCGTACTGCTCGATGAGCCGATGCGCACGCTCCATGAACGCCGCGCGGTCCTCCTCGGTCCACCAGTCGTCGAGCGCGCCCGTGCCCGAGTACTTCGAGCCCTGATCGTCGAACCCGTGCCCGATCTCGTGCCCGATCACCGATCCGATGCCGCCGTAGTTGATCGCATCGTCCGACTCGGGGTGGAAGAACGGCGGCTGCAGGATCGCCGCGGGGAACACGATCTCGTTGGCGACGGGCAGGTAGTACGCGTTGACCGTCTGCGGGGTCATCAGCCACTCGGAGCGGTCGACAGGCTTGCCGATCTTGCGCCACTCCCAGTCCTCCTCGAAGGCGGAGGCGGCGCGCAGGTTGCCCACCAGGTCGTCCGCACTGACCAGCAGGCCGGTGTAGTCGCGCCACTTGTCCGGGTAGCCGATCTTCGGCGTGAACTGGCGGAGCTTCTCGAGGGCGTGCTCCTTGGTGGGCTCCGTCATCCATTCCAGGCCGGAGATGGAGACGCGGTACGCCTCGATCAGGTTCGCGACCAGCGCGTCCATCTGCTCCTTGTACGCGGGCGGGAAGTGCCGGGCCACGTACTCC